>NZ_CABUCJ010000006.1 GCF_902490045.1 uncultured Anaerotruncus sp. | reverse complement strand
TGCGGATGGACGGGGAGGGCGCCTACTCCAACCTCGTGATCGACGCGCTGATCGCCAAAAACGGACTTACCCCGCGCGACGGCGCGTTTGCCGCCGCGCTCTTTTACAGTACGCTCGAGCGGATGCTCACGATCGACCACATCCTCGCGCGCTACTCCGCCAAGCCGCTCTCCGCGCTCACCCCGGCGGTGCGCGCCTCGCTGCGGCTGGGGATCTGCCAGCTCCTCTACATGGACGGCGTGGACGACTACGCCGCCGTGAGCGAGAGCGTCAATCTCGTGAAGGCGCTCGGGTGCGCGCGCGCCTCGGGGTTTGTGAACGGGGTACTGCGCGCCTTCCTGCGGGACGGCAAGGCCGTTCCGCCCGCGGAGGGCTCTCGCGCCGAACGGCTCGCAGTGGAATATTCCTGCCCGGCCTGGCTGGTGGAGGTGTGGCTCGCCTCCTACGGGGAGGAGGCCGCCCTGCGCATGCTTGCGGGCTCGCTCGGCAAGGCGCCCGTCTACCTGCGCGCCAACACCCTGCTGACCACGCCGGAGGCGCTCTGCGAGCGGCTCGGAGGGCGCGCAGGCCGTCCCGGCCGCGCCGCCCGACGGCTGCGTCGCGGTGCGGGGCAGGCTCGCCGTCGAGACGCTGCCCGCCTTCGCGGAGGGGCTTTTCCACGTCCAGGACCGCGCCTCCCAGCTCTGCGCCGAGGCGCTCGGCGCGCTGCCGGGCGAACGGGTGCTCGACGCGTGCGCCGCGCCGGGCGGCAAGACCTTCACGGCCGCCGAGCGGATGGAAAACCGCGGCGAGGTGGTCGCGCGCGACCTGCACCGGAAGCGCGCCGATCTGGTGGAAAAGGGCGCGCGCCGGCTGGGCGTGTCGATCGTCACCGCCTCGGCGGGGGACGCGGGGATCTTCGACCCGGCGCTCGGGAAATTCGACCGGGTGCTCTGCGACGTGCCCTGCTCGGGGTTCGGGGTCATCCGGCGCAAGCCGGAGATCAAGTACAAGCCCCGGGAGAGCATCCAGAATCTTCCGGAAATCCAGTATAAAATCCTGCAAACTTCCGCACAATACCTTAGGAGCGGCGGGCGGCTGGTCTATTCCACCTGCACGCTGCTGCCCGCGGAAAACGAGCGGGTCGTCGAGCGTTTCCTCGCGGAGAACGAGGCGTTTGTCCTCCTCTCGGAGGAGATCCACACGGGGGAGCGGGAGGATACCGACGGCTTTTTCACCGCCTGCCTCGAGCGGCGGTGATTGTGTTGAAATTTTGACTGCGGGGGCGGTGAACGAATGGGCAGGCTGGACATCAAATCCTATCCTTATCCGGAACTGGAAACGGCGGTCGCGGAGCTGGGGCTGCCGCGCTTTCGCGCGGGGCAGATTTTCGGCTGGCTGCACGAAAAAAGGGTGTCCACATTTGCCGAAATGAGCAATCTCCCGGCCTCCCTGCGCGGTCAGCTTGACGAAAAGTTCTACATAAACGCCATCCGTATCAAAAAAAGACTTGTTTCCAACATAGACGGTACGGTAAAATACCTGTATGAGCTGCGGGACGGCAACTGCGTCGAGGCGGTGCTGATGCGCTACCATCACGGGAATTCCCTCTGCATTTCGACGCAGGTGGGTTGCCGGATGGGCTGCAAATTCTGCGCGTCGACGCTGGCCGGCCGGGTGCGCGACCTGACCGCCTCCGAGATGCTCGACGAGGTCTACACCGCGCAGGCGGACAGCGGCGAACGGGTGGACGGCGTCGTGCTGATGGGCATTGGCGAGCCGCTCGACAATTTCGACAATGTGATGGCGTTTCTGGAGAACCTTTCGGACGCGCGGGGCCTCGGCCTCAGCCTGCGGCACGTCTCCCTCTCCACCTGCGGGCTGGTCGACCGGATCCGCGAGCTCGCCAAACGGAAATTGCAGCTTACCCTTTCGGTGTCGCTGCATGCGCCGAATGATACAATTCGCAATCTCTCCATGCCAATCAACAAAAAGTATAATATTGACTGTCTGCTGAAGGCCTGCCGCGACTATTTTGAAGCCACCGGGCGGCGGATCTCGTTTGAATATGCACTGATTGCCGGCGTGAACGACGCGCCGGAGCACGCGGCCGAATTGGCCGCGCGTCTGCGCGGCATGGGCGCGCACGTCAATCTCATCCCGGTGAACCCCGTCGCGGAGACGGGCTACCGCCGCGGGGACCGCGCCGCGATCGAGCGGTTCCAGCGCGAGCTGCAGCGGCTGGGGGTCAACGCGACCATCCGCCGGGAGCTGGGCACGGACATCAGCGCGGCCTGCGGGCAGCTGCGGCGGCAGGACGCCGGGGGGATTCCTTAGGTTTTCCGCGCTGCGCCCGGCAGGCTTTCTTTTAATCGCCCTCCTTCGGAGGGCTAAGGGGAGCCGCCTTCGGCGGCGTGTGATTGCCGGGTCCCGCCCCGGCAGGCGGAATCCTTTCTTTGCGCCAAAGAAAGGATCCAAAGAAGGGCGCCTAAGGACCCTCCGCCGGGTCCTTAGGAATCCCCGGGAGTACCTTGCCATAACCCGCAGATTACTGCCGCACCACATAGGTACACTAGCTGAGGGCTCAACCTAGTCTCGGCGCTCCCAACTGGTGGGAACCGCAGGTGCGGAGCACTTGCCGGGAGGGGGTACACGGGGGAGGGCCGCTGGCCCTCCGCCCGTGACGCGCGCCGACGAAGCGTCGCCGCGCAGCGGCGCTCCGGCCAGAGGCCGGGAAGCGAGGAGCGGTGGTATTTTGGTCGGGAATCCAAAATACCGCGCGCGAACAAAGGGGGTTTCCAATTGATACGGATATTTGGCGGCACCGACAAGGGCTGTGTGCGCGCGACGAACCAGGACGCCTATGTCCATGAGATCGTCGACGCGTCCGCGGCCTATGTCGTGCTGTGCGACGGGATGGGAGGCGAAAACGGCGGTCACGTCGCCTCCTCACGGGCGGTGGAGATCATCGGCCAGGCGCTTTCGCGCGGGCTGGCGGCGCATCCCCTGCCGGCTTCCATAAAATCGCTGCTGCTCTCGGCGGTCACGGCGGCCAACGCGGTGATCTACGACATGGGCGCGGCGGACGAGGGACTGCGCGGCATGGGGACCACGGTGGTCGCGGCGGTGGTGCTGGGCGACATGCTCTATATCGCGCACGCGGGCGACAGCCGCGCCTACCTGGCGCCGGAGGACGGGACGCTCCGTCGGATCACGCGGGACCACAGCGTGGTGCAGCTGCTCATCGAGAGCGGGGAGATCACCGAGCGGGAGGCGCGCAGCCACCCCAAGCGCAACTACATCACCCGCGCGCTGGGCGTGGAGCGGACGGTGGAGGTCGAGTACATGGAGCAGCCCTTCCCGTCGGGAAGGCTGCTGCTCTGCACCGACGGGCTCTATAACTACGCGCCGCCGGAGGAACATATGGAGCTCATCACCACGTGCGCAAGCGAGCAGGACATCTTCCTGCTGATCGACGAAGCGAACAAGGCGGGCGGGCCGGACAACATCACGGCCGTCATTGTCGCGAAATAAGCGGGAGGACAGTTTAGATGGATAAATATCTGGGCAAGAAGCTCGACGGCAGATATGAGATCATGGAGATCATCGGCATCGGCGGGATGGCGAACGTCTATAAGGCGTACGACACCATCGAGGACCGGATCGTGGCCGTCAAGATTCTGCGCGAGGAATATATGGACAACGCCGACATGCGCCGCCGGTTCAAGAACGAATCGAAGGCGATGGCGGTGCTTAACCACCCCAACATCATGCGGGTGTACGACGTGAGCTTTTCCGACCGGCTCCAGTCGATCGTGATGGAGTTCATCGACGGCATCACCCTCAAGGAGTACATCGAGCAGGAGAAGGTCCTCAAGTGGAAGGAGGCGGTGCATTTCACCGTCCAGATTCTGCGGGCCCTCCAGCACGCGCACGACAAGGGGATCGTCCACCGGGACATCAAGCCGCAGAATATCATGCTGCTCTCGGACGGCACGATCAAGATCACCGACTTCGGCATCGCGCGGTTCGCGCGCAGCGAGACGCGCACCCTCACCGACAAGGCGATCGGCTCGGTGCACTACATCTCCCCCGAGCAGGCGGCGGGCGGCACGATCGACGCGCGCACCGACATCTACTCGGTGGGCGTGATGCTCTATGAGATGCTCACCGGCAAGGTGCCCTTCGAGGCGGACACGCCGGTGTCGGTGGCGCTCAAGCAGATCCAGTCCAAGGCGGTGCTCCCCCGCGAGCTCAACCCCTCGATTCCCGAGGGGCTCCAGGAGATCACGATGCACGCGATGGAGAAGGACGTGGGCAAGCGCTACCAGTCGGCGGCGCAGATGCTCCGCGACATCGACGAGTTCAAGCGCGACCCCTCCATCTCGTTCGAGTACAAATACCTCAGCGCGCCCCTCGCGCACGACGACAGCAAATATTCCGACGCCATCCAGAACGCCCGCCGCGGCAAAAAGGAGAAGCGAAAGAAGGACAAGCCCCGCCGCGCGCCGGTCATTCCGGTGCTCGCGGGGGTGACAGCCGCGTTCGTCATCGTGTCGGCGGCCTTCATCGGCTGGATGATCTACCTCAACAACCCCTTTGCGAGCGTCGAGGACAAGAAGGTCCCAAACCTCGTGGGCGAAAAATATGACGTGGTGCGCGTCTCCCCCAAGTACGAGGAGTTCGAGATCGTCCCGGAGGACGACCCGGTCTACAACACCGAATACGACAAGGGCGTCATCTACGAGCAGAGTCCGAAGGAGGGCACGACGGTCAAGGTCGGCTCGGAGATCCGCGTCAAGATCAGCAAGGGCAAGCAGATGGTCACGCTGCCCGACTTTTCCGGGCAGGACTACGAGCAGGTCGTCGCCAAGCTGAACGAGTGGGGCATTACGGCCGACCCCAAGCAGATGTACAGCGACACCGTCCCGGCGGGCAGCGTCGTGCAGACCATTCCCTCCGAGGGGGACCAGGTGGCGGCGGGCGACATCGTCACCGTCTATAAGAGCATGGGCCGCGAGGAGAAGCTGGTGACGGTGCCTCCGCTCGGGGGAATCAGCCTCGACGACGCCAAGCTCCTGCTCCAGCAGCGCAGCCTGCTGGTGGGCAAGATCACCTACGACGAGGACTACGAGGACGAGGCGATGAACGGCCTCGTCGTCAGCCAGAGCCCGGCGGAGGACTCCCAGGTGTCCCCGCGCACGCC
This sequence comes from uncultured Anaerotruncus sp., assembly GCF_902490045.1. Lineage (GTDB taxonomy): Bacteria > Bacillota > Clostridia > Oscillospirales > Ruminococcaceae > Anaerotruncus. The sequence goes on along the minus strand of NZ_CABUCJ010000006.1, from coordinate 39,754 downwards.
GGTCGACATCACGATCGCGGGCACGGCGGAGGCCAACAAGCGCCTGCGGCTGATCATCCCGCTGCCCGCGGGGGTCGACCGGATGGTCGAGATGACGGCGACGCAGGACGGCACCGAGGTGCAGAAGGAGACGGTCAACCCGGCCGAGCTGGGGAGGTGGCCCGCCTACTTCACCGGCGAGGGCTACGCGTCGGTCAAGATCTATTTTGACGGCGAGCTCTACCAGGTCTACGACCTCGATTTTGATGAGAACGGCTACTACCTGCTGGACGATTACTCGTCCGACTTCGCGGAGTAACGGCTATGGACAAGCGCACAGGACTGATCGTCAAGGCGACGGGCGGCTTTTATTACGTGCGGGCGGACGGCGTCCTCCATGAGTGCCGCGCGCGCGGCCTCTTCCGCAAGGAGGGGGTGAGTCCGCTGGTCGGGGACCGCGTCGAGCTCGAGCCGACGGGGGAGGCGTCCGGATACGTCACGGCGATCCTGCCCCGCAAAAACGCCCTCGTGCGCCCGCCGCTGGCCAACGTCGACACCTTTGTGATCGTGGCCTCGGTATCCGACCCTGCGCCGAACGTTCTCGTCATCGACAAGCTGATGGCGATCGCCTGCCACAAGGATATCCGCCCGATGCTCGTCATCACCAAGAGCGACCTCGGCGCGCCCGACGCGCTCGAGGAGATCTACCGGACGGTCGGCATCCCGGTGTTTTCCGTCTCCCGGCAGAGCGGCGAGGGTCTGGAGGAGATCCGCGCGGCGCTCTCCCACGGGATCAGCGCCTTTTCCGGCAACACGGGCGTGGGCAAATCGAGCCTCTTGAACCGCATCGACGAACGGCTGTCGATCGAGACGGGGGAGACGAGCCGCAAGCTCGGCCGCGGCAGGCACACCACCCGCCACGTCGAGCTCTACCCCATCGGGGAGAACGGCTGGATCGCCGACACGCCGGGCTTTTCGGCGGTCGACCTCGAGCGGTATGAGATCATCCGCAAGGAGGAGCTCGCCGGCTGCTTCCCGGAGTTCGCCGAGTTTTCGGGGAACTGCCGGTTCACCGGCTGCTCCCACACGGTGGAAAAGGGGTGCGCCGTGCTCGAGGCGCTGCGGGAGGGGAGAATCCATCCCTCGCGCCACGCGAGCTACCGCGCGCTCTATGAAGACGCGAAGAAGCTGAAGGAATGGGAACTCAAGGACCCGCAGGAGAAAAAATAATGCCGAAGAATCCCGACTGCGCATGCCCGCGCGCCTGCCCCCGCCACGGGGACTGCGAGGCGTGCGTTTCGTTCCATAAAACGCGCCCGAACCCGCCCGACTGCATGCGCAAAAGCCGGCGGACCGCCCGGAAGGCGGCCGGCCGCTGCATCCTGGTCGCGGGGGGGCCGTCCGGGGACCGCGTCGGGGAGGAGGCGCTCTCCGCCGCGCCGGGCGACCTCGTGATCGCGTGCGACGCGGGCTATCCCGCCGCGCTGCGGCTCGGGCTGAAGCCCGCCCTCGCGGTGGGCGACTTCGACTCCTATGGCGGGGAGATCGCCCCGGACGTAGAAGTCGTGCGCACCCCCGTGCGCAAGGACGACACCGACACGATGACGGGGCTGCGGCTGGGACTCGGCCGCGGCTATGGGGAATTTGTGATCGTCGGCGCGCTGGGCGGCAGGCTCGACCATACGGTCGCCAATCTGCAGGCCCTCTGCTGGCTCTGCACGCAGGGCGCGCGGGGCGTCATCCTCTCGGCGGACAACCGCGCCTGGGCGGTGAAGGACGGCGCGCTCGAGCTGCCCCGCATGGAGGGGTGGTACCTGTCGGTCTTTGCCGCCGGGGAGTGTGAGGGTGTGACGCTGCGCGGGGTGGAGTACCCGCTCGCCGGCGCGCGTCTCGCCCCGTCGATGCCGATTGGGGTGAGCAACGAGTTTGCCGCCGATACGGCGCGCATCGAGGTCGCGCGCGGCACCCTGATCGTGATCGCGTCGCGCCGGGAGGCCCGTGTGCCGGATCACAACGGAACCGTCCCCGCCGGGGATGCGGATTAAATTGCGGCCCGCCTTTCGGCGGGCCGCTGATTTTGTCCGGACATGTGCCGGACAAAATCTCTCTATGGCGTAAAACCGCATGTCAAGCGGTTTTACAAGAGGAAGGGTGGACTGGCGGGGAAACAAGGGAGCAAGCCGAACGCAGTGAGGCGAAGCGATCCGGGTTCCCCGTCCAGCAGCGTGTCAAGTTCTTTGACACGCTGGAGCGGCCCGCCTTTCGGCGGGCCGCTTTACTTTCCCGGCGAACGCGCCTATAATAGAAGCATGTTCGCAATCCATGACAGAGATGAGGAGAAGGAGCGGTAGAGATGACAACGATCACCCAGACCCCCTACCTGATGACCGACTTGGGACAGTCGACCCTATACACAATGCGGAACAAAAACGGCATGCAGGTGTCGGCGACCGACTTCGGCGGCCACCTCGTGTCGATCCTCGCGCCCGACCGCGGCGGGAAGCTGGCCGACGTGATTCTCGGCTACGGGGATTACGCGGGCTACAAGGTGAACAAATACTATTTTGGCGCGGCGGTGGGCCGCTGCGCGAACCGCATCGGCAAGGGCCGGTTTACCCTGAACGGGCGGGAATACCGGCTCGCGCTCAACGACAACGGCGTCAACCACCTGCATGGCGGCACGGTCGGCTTTGACCAGAAGCTGTGGGCCTGCAAGGTCATCTCCTGCGAGGAGGGGCAGGCGCTGCGCCTGCGGCTGGTGAGCCCCGACGGGGAAGAGGGCTATCCCGGCACGCTGAGCGTCACGATGACCTACACCCTCACCGGCAGTAACGAGCTGATCCTGCGCTATGAGGCGTCGTGCGATGCGGACACCGTCTGCAACCTCACCAACCACGCCTATTTCAACCTCGCGGGCCACAGCTCCGGCACGATCCTCGGCCAGCAGCTCAAGATTTACGCCGACAGCTTCACCGAGGCGGACGCCGAAAGCATCCCGACCGGCAGGGTCCTGCCGGTGGCGGGCACGCCGATGGACTTCCGCGATTACCACAGGGTCGGGGAGCGGATCGACGAGGATTACCTCCCGCTGGCCTATGGCAGCGGCTACGACCACAACTGGGTGCTGAATTCCCCCGCGGGCGAGCTCGGCCCCTGTGCCGAGCTGTGGGACGAGGAGAGCGGCCGGCACATGACCTGCCTGACGACGCTGCCGGGCGTGCAGTTCTACTCGGGCAATTTCATCGACGGCACCCAGCTCGGCAAGGAGGGCTGCTTCTACGGGAAACGGGCGGGCCTCTGCCTCGAGACGCAGTTCGCGCCCGACTCGGTCAACCACCCCGAGTGGCCGAACCCCATTCTGCGGGCGGGCACGCTCTACGACCACACGACGATCTACCGCTTCGGCGTGAAATAGTCCCGGCGAATCAAAAAAGGCGGCCCGCGTTTTGCGGGCCGCCTTTGCGCGTTCTTTTATCAGCGAAGGTTGATCTTGATCTGTCCCTTGGTCCTGTCGTATCTGCTGCTGTCGGGATAGAAGTAGAAGCTGTAGTAGCCGCTCTTGGTGATCTTGGTGTCCTCGTCCACCCACTCGAACTCGCCGTCCAGCCGGTCGTTGTCCGAATTGTAGGCGTGCACGTTGTCCTCGAGCTCATCCTCGTAATCGTAGAGCCGGTCGTTTTTGTCCGCGCGGAAGGAGGAGGTGCTGAAGTGGACCGAGCCGCTGCTGCTGCCGCTGACGGTGATCTTGATCTGTCCGCGGGTCTTTTCATACTTGCTGCTGTCGGGGATGAAATAGAAGTCGTAGCTGCCCGTCTTGGTGATCCGGGCGCTCTCGTCCACCCACTCGACCTCGCCGCTCACCCTGTCGCCGTCCTTGTTGCGCGCGGTCACATTGTCCTCAAGCTCGTCCTCGTAATAGTAGAGCCGCGCGTCCCTGTCGGCCTTGAAGCCGTCGACCTTGAGGGTCAGCTTCTTGCTGCTGCTCGAGCTCGAACCGCTGCCGTTGACGGTGATCTTGATCTCGTCGCGCACACGGTCGTAGCGGCTGCTGTCGGGGATGAAATAGAACTCATAGTAGCCCGTCTTGGTCACGCGGGTGGTGTCGGAGACCCACTTGACCTCGCCGTCGATGCGGTCGCCGTCATCGTCATAGGCGCGCACCTCGTCCTCAAGCTCGCTCACAAGGCTGCGCAGGCGGGTGGTGGTGTTCTTGACATTGATCGTGCCGATGCGCAGTTCGATGTCATCGTCGTCATCATCGTCGCCGTCCACGGTGATGCGGATGGTGCCGGTCGTCGTCTTATACCGGCTGCTGTCCGGTTCAAAGACGAACTTGTAGCTGCCGCTCTTTTTGACGACGGTGGAGCGGGAGGAATCCCAGCTCACCTCGCCCGAAATCGTCTTCCCGTCGTAGGTCGCCTTGACGTTGTCCTCGAGGTCGTCCTCCAGGTCGCGCAGGCGGTCGCCGGAATCGGCGCGGATCGTCTTGGTGGTCAGCTTGACACCGGTGCTGCTCGTGCTGCTGTTGCCGCCGTCCCCGTCCACGTCGATGTAGACCGAGCCGTAGGTCTTCTTGTAGCTGCCGCTGTCGGGGGTGAAGAGGAAGCGCACGGTGCCGCTGCGGCGGAGCACGGTGCTGCCGGAGGAGACCCAGCTCACCTTGCCCGGGACCTTGCGGCCGTTATAGGAGGCGGTGACGCTGTCCTCGAGGTCGTCCTGCAGCGAACTGAGCTTATCGCCGTAATCCGCGTCGATTGTCTGGGTGCTCAGCTTGAGGGCGGAGGAGCCGCTCGTGCTGTCCGAATCGTTGCTGTTCCCCGTCTTGAGGGAACCGACGGTTCCCGAGACGGACGATTTGGTGACGGCGGTCACCGATTTGACGCTGGAGCCGCTCGCCGCGGTCAGCTTGGCCTTGCTGTTGGTGAGCTTGGCGGTCGTGACCGTCGCGCCGCGCGAGACGGTCACCTTGTTCGCGCCCGCCACGGTCAGCGTGTTGACCGTGCCGCCTATGGTCACCTGGACGTCGCTGTCGAGCGTCTTGGGGAGCGACAGCGAAGGGAGCGAGCCGGTGACGCTGAGGTCGGACTGGCTTCCCAGCGTGATCCGGCGGGATTTGCCGGTCGAATCGATGAAGCAGACGAGCAGGTCTCCCTTGCTCGAGTTGAGGGAGATCGCCCCATCCTTGGAGAGATAGGACCCGGTGAGGTTTCCTCCCCTGTAAAACTGGACATACTTATTCTGGACTTTGAGGCTGTAGTTTGATGCCGCAGACGCGCCGACTGCCAGGGAAAGCATCATGACGAGCGCCAGGCAGAGTGCGGTAATCCGTTTGACAGACATTTTGATCGAAATCCTTTCTTTCTTCATGCTGCGGTGATGGCGTTCCGGGTGGGGGCGCGGAAAAATCCTCCGCGCCGCCTCTTTTTAATAGGTGTGCGGAAAGGCGTGTTTTGATGCACGATCTTTCCAGAAGGGCCACATATTTTAATCACATTCTGCATCATTTTGCCTGAAAAGTCAACCGCCGGGGAAGGGGCCGCGCCGCGTGGGCTTGCCGCTATGACAGATATGCTATAATGGAAACAGATGACGACGGAGGGGGAGTTTGGATGCTGTCGGTCTGTCTGCCGGGAACGGGCGGTTTCATGCCGCTGGGGAACCGCTGGCTCACCTGCTGCTGGATGGAATACCAGGGCCGCGCGCTGCTCATCGACTGCGGTGAGGGGACCCAGCTCGCGCTGCGGGCGGCCGGGTGCCGGCTGGGCCGGCTGGATACCCTGCTGATCACCCACTATCACGCCGACCATGTCGCCGGGCTGCCCGGGCTGATGCTCTCGGCGGGCAACAGCGGCAAGACCACCCCGCTCACGATCGCGGGACCGCCCGGTCTGCGGTATGTCGTGCCCGCCCTGATGATGATCGCGCCGGTGCCCTACCCGGTCGAGCTGGTCGAGCTGGGCGCCGGAGACGGGATGGACGGCTGGGAGGGACTTACCGTCTCCAGCCTCCCCCTCAAACACCGCATCACCTGCTATGGCTACCGGGTGTGGGTGGCCCGTAAGCCGGTCTTTAACCCGCGGAAGGCCGCGTCGCTCGAAATTCCCAAGCCTCTCTACCGCACGCTGCACGCGGGGGAGGCGGTGACGCTGCCGGACGGGCGGCGGATCGAGCCGGGACAGGTGCTCGACGGCGCGCGCAGGCCGCTTTCCGTCTGCTACTGCACAGATACGCTGCCCCTCCCCGGCATCGCCGAATTCGCGCGGGACGCGGATCTGATGATCGCCGAGGGGATGTACGGGGACGACGCGATGGAGGAGAAGCTCCGGGAAAAGATGCACAGCCTCTTTTCCCAGAGCGCGCGCCTGGCCGCGCGGGCGAACGCCCGGCGGCTGTGGCTGACCCATTACAGCCCCGCGCTCACCGACCCGCAGGAGTGGATCGGCCGCGCACGGGAGGAATTCCCCGGCGCGGTCGCCGCCCATGACGGCATCCGGGTCACACTGGGCGGCGAATAGTCCCAACCGGGAGGGAGGGCCAGTCTGACGGGCGTCCTCCCTCCTTTTGCGTCGGCACGGGCGCAAAAAGAGGGCCCCCGGAAGACGGGGACCCTCGGGGATAGCGCAAATTTGCCAAGGCAAAGAGCAGTCGCCGGGAGAGCGGATCAGCCGCAGCCACAGCCGCCGCGCTTATTGCGCTTGGCGTAGGGGGCGGGCTGGGGCGCGCAGCCGCAGTTGTTCATGCCGATCGGGTTGGGCACGAAGGAGCTGTAGACCGGCGGGGTCTCCACACATCCGCAGGCCGGTTTCTCGGGCATCGCGGCGGCACAGCCGCAGACGGTGTCCGGAACGACGGTTTCGCATCCGCAGGCAGGCTCCGCAACGGCAGCCGCGCATCCGCACCCGCAGGTGTTGTTCGGCATGACCGGCGGGCAGGAACGGGGCTGGACGCAGCCGCATCCGCAGGCGGGAGCCGCGGCGGTGTCGGGCACGACTTCGGCCTGACAGCCGGACGTGCAGGGAGGCGAAAAGAGCTTCTGGGGCGGGTTGCATTTTTTATCGAAGCTCGGGTTGAACGCGTAGAAGTTCTTCGCGTCGAGATTCTCCTGGGTAATGCGCAGCGCGTCGCCGAACCGCTGGAAATGCACGACCTCGCGTTCCCGCAGGAACTTGATCGGGTCGCGCACGTCGGGGTCGTCCGCGAGGCGCAGGATGTTGTCGTAGGTCTTGCGGGCCTTCTGCTCGGCCGCGAGGTCCTCGTAGAGATCGGCGAGGGTGTCGCCGGAGACCTGAAGCTCGGAGGTCGAGAAGGGGTAACCCGAAGCAGCTTGCGGGTAGACACCCGCGGTGTGGTCGACAAAATAGGTGTCGAAGCCGCTGCGCTTGATCTCTTCGGGCGTCATGCAGCGGGTGAGCTGGTAGATGATCGCGGAGACCATCTCGATATGGGCAAGCTCTTCCGTGCCGATGTCCGTGAGCATCCCCTTCACCTGCGCGTAGGGCATCGAATAGCGCTGCTGCAGGTAGCGGGTCGCGGCGCCCATCTCACCGTCCGGGCCGCCGACCTGACTGATGATGAATTTGGCCAGCGCGGGGTTGGGGCGCTTGATTTTTACGGGGTATTCCAGTTTCTTTTCATATAACCACATGATGTACTAAGCCTCCATTTCCCAGGGCCACGGATCGTCCACCCATGTCCATCTGTTCGGGTTGCAGTTTTCACGCATGTTCAGCGGCCCAAACTGCTGGTTATAGAGCGCAACCGCTTCATCGCGCAGTTTTTTGTGCTTTTCGTAGTATGCCAGAGCGGGCTGGCAGGTGGGATGGCCGTCCAGATAGAGGACGACTTCGGTGATTGCAAAGTCATGCATCTGGATCTGCTTTAAAAGCCTCTGCCGTTCACACACAGGGACACGCCCCCTCTAAAAAAGGTTTGTCGAGCCCGGGGAAGATCGTTCCGCGGGAAAGCGCCACTTCCGCCTCATAGACGGGGCCCCACTGCTGCCATGGGGAATAGGTCATGGACAGGGCGGGCATCGCGTCGGGCCAGCACGGGTCCTGCACCGGAACCGCGTATGCGCCCATATCGGGTTTGAGTACCATATCCGAATTTCTCCTTTACCAAAACGGTTGGGGTGTTGACCCCCTCGGTCCATACTATGGGTGGGTGCCGATTGTGTGATTTGGGTTTGAATGGATGGGAAAAACGTGTTAAAATAGGAGGCAGTGATAAACGGAAAAAAACGGGAAGGAAGGGAATGTTTTGATGGAAAAGGAGCGGGAAACCCAAATTTCACAAAAAGCGCTGGAAGTGATCCGTGTGATGCAGCAGACAGAGATCACCGAGTACGCGACCTATCAGGCGATCGCGTCCCGCCTCAAGGATGGAAAAAACAAACAGGTGCTCAACCGCCTGGCGGAGGAGGAGCTTGTCCACTGCAATATATGGAAAAAATATACCGGCGTGGAGATGAAACCGCAGAGACTGAAGGTGTGGTGGCGCAAGCTGCTTGCAAGGGTGCTCGGCTTCACCTTCACGATCAAGCTGATGGAGAACCGGGAGGACGTGGCGCAGCACGACTACGCGGCGCTGGTCTCTGAGGTACCCGAAAGCGCCGAGGTCATGGCGCAGGAGGACGCGCACGAACGGGCGCTGATGGAGCTGCTCGACGAGGAGCGGCTCCAGTACGTCGGTTCGATGGTGCTCGGGCTCAACGACGCGCTCGTCGAGCTGACGGGCACGCTCGCGGGGCTCACCCTCGCGATGCAGAACACAAGGATCATCGCGCTTTCCGGACTGATCACCGGCATCTCCGCCACCCTTTCGATGGCGTCGAGCGAATTCCTCTCCGCCAAGAGCGAGGGTCATAAGGACGCGCTCAAATCCTGCGTCTACACCGGCATCGCCTACCTGGTCACCGTGGCGCTGCTCATCCTGCCCTACCTGCTCTTCCCGCCCAAGGGGTATCTGTTCGCGCTCGGCACCATGCTGGTGGTCGTCGTGATGATCATCGTCATATTCAACTATTATATCGCCGTCGCCAAGGGCCTGCCGTTCCGCCGCCGCTTTGCGGAGATGGCCTGCATCTCGCTCGGTGTCGCGGCGCTCTCCTTCGTCGTCGGCCTGCTCGTCAAAATGTGGCTCGGCGTGGACATCTGATAAAAATAGAATAGTACAAATTGGAGAATGCATGGAAATAAATGTAAGAATTGCAGAGGAGAGAGATGTCGCGCGTGTTGCTACGCTGTACGAAAGGCTTCATGATTATTTGGAAACGCATGAGAATCATCCCAGATGGAAACGCGGAATCTATCCGACTTTGGCAAATGCAGAGGAAGGATTTGAGAAGGGCTGGCTGTATGTGGCAGAAGCAGACGGAGAGTTGGTTGGAAGTGTAATTTACCTTCGTGAACAGGGGGAAGTTTACAGCCAGATAGCGTGGCCGAAAGAAGTGCCGGGAGACAATGTATATGTGGTTCATGTCCTGGTAGTTCATCCGGAGTTTTTTGGAATGGGAGTCGGAAAAGCGATTCTTGATTATGTGTGTACGATGGGAAAAGAACATGACATTGGGGCGGTACGCCTTGATGTATATGAGAAAAATGCTTCAGCTATTCGATTATATGAAAAATGTGGATTTTCCTATCGTGGAACGATTGATCTTGGGCTGGAAGAATTGTATGGCTTAAAGTGGTATCATGTATATGAAAAACTATTATAGAAGATGATGAACCAGAAATACAACAGTTATATGGCTTTATGCAAAAAAACCTTATTTTAAGCCGTTTTTACAGTACTTTATAAACATTTGCGGAAAGTTATAAGGGGGTTTCCGTCTATACAATCAATAAAAAATAACTTGCCGGGGCGGCCGTTTTTGCGCACCCGGTCTCTGCGGGCGGCCGACAGGCCGCCCGTATTTTTTGAACTTTTATCGTGCCATAAGATTCCTGTGAATCCGTCGAAGCCTTCCACATAAATCCGATTTTGCCAGTCAATAATAACCTTGCCGAACATACCATATTTTCAGATAGAACAAGGAGGAGCAATTCGGATGAAAGCCACAGGAATTGTAAGGCGAATCGATGACCTGGGACGCGTGGTCATCCCCAAGGAAATCCGGCGGACAATGCGCATCAGGGAGGGCGACCCTCTTGAAATATATACCGACAACGACGGCGAAGTGATCTTTAAGAAGTATTCCCCCATCGGCGAGCTTTCCGCCTTCGCCACCCAGTACGCGGAGGTGCTCAGCAAAATCGGCGGCTATCCGGTCGTCGTCTGCGACCGCGACCACGTCATCAGCGTCGCGGGCATCCCCAAAAAGGAGCTCCTCGAGCGCCGCGTGTCCCCCGCGCTCGAGGAGGTCATGGAGCAGCGCCGCAATTTCGCGGTGACCGCCGACGGCAAGAAGATGCAGCCGGTGGAGGGCGTCGACCGCTACGCGCTGGTCGAGGCGCCGATCATCGCCGCGGGCGACGTGTGCGGCAGCCTGATGTTCATCGCGGGCGACAGCCCCGCGCCCGCCACCGACACCGAAATCAAGCTGATCCAGGTGGGAGCGGCCTTCCTCGGCCGCCAGATGGAGGAATAACCGGTGGGCGGCAAGCATAAGAACGGCCCCGTGGAGGAGCTTTCCGGGCGGGACAAGGTGCGTGTGGCGCGCCTGGTGGAGCACATGATTTCCATCCCGCCCAGCCGCACCGACCCGAACGGCAGCTATACCGGCCGGCCGATGAACCAGTACGAGGTGCCGGTGCAGGACGCCGATGACCTGTAAAAAAACCGCGCCGCGGCCCCCGGGCCGCGGCGCGTTCGATTTTGTCACCAAAATCTCCGCCCGGCGTATACTGGGGTAAAGACAACAGGCGGAAGGTGAGCAGGATGAAAAAGAAGCAGTTTTTGGACTGCAACTGTTGGGCGCAGTGCTGCGCGGGGTTCGGCCTCGGCGTGGTGCTGGCGGTGTTCACCTCGCTCAAACTGGTGCTGATTCTGGCGGGCGTCATGCTCGTCGCGCTGGCAATCCGCATCCTGCTGCTGTGAAAACGAGAAAAGGTGGTTGCGCTATGAAGATCGTCGTCATCAAAAGCCCGAAATTCCTCTCCCCGATCCTGCGTTTTTTCTTTAAGATCAAGAAAGACCCCGTTACATAGGCAGGTAAGCCATCCAAAACACGCAGAGGCCCGGCGGGATTTCCCGCCGGGCCTCTGCGCGTATCTCCGCCGCTGCCGGAACGCCGCGGGAGCTCCGGGAAAAGCGGAAGCGGCCGGGATGAAAATCCCGGCCGCTCTTTCGGTTCGATTTTTTGCGGATCAGCCCAGGGCGACGGCCCCGGCCGTCCCGTCGGCGCTGCGGATGATGATCGGGGGATTCGCGGCGGCGTTCCCGCCGTCCGCTTCACCGCCTGCCTCGCCCGCCGCCTCGTCGCCCGCCTCCTGCTGGGACATGACCATCAGCGTGCCCTGGATCTCCTGGAGGACCTCGGCGTATGTCTGGTTGGCCTCGTCCACCTTCTCCCTGCGCGCCTCGGTGTCATTCGGGTCGATCGCGGCGGCCTCGGCGTAGAGGTCGGCGGCCTCCTGCACCCGGGGCGCGGCGGCCGCGAGCGTCTCGTGCAGCGGCGCGAGGATTTCGGGCGGCGTCAGCGCGCCCACCTCGGAAAAGGCGTCGCTCAGGCTGTCCATCAGCGAGACGGCCTCGCCCATATAGTTCTCGTCGTTCGGGTCGAGCTGCTGGAAGGCGACCGCCTTCTCCTGCACGCCCGTCATGATTTCAGTGATCCGCGCGCCGTACTCCTCTTCGGTCAGCGGTTCGGCGGGTTCGGAGGACGCGGGCGCGGAGCTCTCCGGCTCGGGCTCGGAGGAGGAGACCTCGGAGGAGGAGGCCTCGGCCGGCGCGGTGTCGCCGCAGGCGGCGAGCGAAAGGGTCAGCATCAGGGCCAGGGCGCATGCGCCCAGAATTTTCAAAGTCCGGTTCATAGGCATTTCACGTTCCTTCCAAAAAAATAACGCGGCGTGAGATCGCGCCGGGATGTGTCTGGTTTCAGGCGGCGGAGAGGGCCGCCGCGCCGGTTTTGCCATGCCGATATTGTACCACACTGGCCGGAATAGTCAAGTCTCGTCGGTTTTCCCCGTCCGCGCCGCAATGCGGCGGAAAGGCGGACGGGGAGAGCATATTCGGGGAGGGCTGGACATATATTGGTGGTAGCAAACAGAAGGAGAGGGTAATACTATGGAGCTGAATCTGCAAAAACAGACGGTAAGCATCAACGAGACCATATACGACGGCGTCGTGGAACAGCCGCTCGAGTGTGACGTGCTGCTGCCCGACTACTGCCCCGACATCCAGAAAATCCTTCGCTGTGAAGTGGTCCCGTCCCTGCTCCTGACCGCAGTGAACGGCGACAAGCTCTCGGTGGACGGGATGGCGATGGCGCATCTCTACTACCTCGACGAGAACGGCTGCATCCGCCACGCGGAATATAAAATCCCCTACACCCGCGTGGTGGAGCTGCGGTGCGCCCCCCAGAACCCCTCGGTGTGCGTCGCCCAGAGCGTCGACTATTTCAACTGCCGCGCGGTCAGCTCCCGCCGGCTCGACATGCGCGGCGCGGTCACGATGAACGTGCGGGTGACCGGCCAGACGGAGGAGGAGGTCCTCGTCGCCGCCGAGGGCGCGGGGCTACAGCTCTGCCCCGACACGGCGGAAAACGCCTGCGTGCTGCCGCGCGTCATGCGCCAGGCGAGCGTGCGGGAGGAGGTCGAGCTCGGCTACGGAAAGCCGGCCGTGGGGGCGGTCATCCGCGCGTCGGCCTCCGCCCAGGTCACCGATTACAAGGCGATCACCGGCAAGCTCGTCACCAAGGGGGAGATCACCGTCAAGGTGATCTACCAGTGCGAGGAGGACGCCAAAAAGCTCGACGTCATGGAGTACGCGCTGCCGCTGAGCCAGGTGATCGACCTCGACGGGGTGGACGAGGACTGTTCGTGCAGCGTGTGGTACGAGGTGTGCTCCCTCGACGTGACCCCCAAGGCCAACGCCGACGGGGAAAACCGCGCGTTCACGGTCGATATTTCGCTCAACGCCTGCGCGTCGGCCTACCGGCGGATGCAGCTAGACGCGGTGTGCGACTGCTATTCCACCAGCTACGAGTGCAAGCCCACCGTCCGGCAGGTGCCGCTGCTGCGCCTGATCGACACGGTCGACGAGACCTGCATGTACAAGGAGACGCTCGACCTTCCGCCCGACGCGGGCAGCATCGTCGATGTGTGGTGCACGGCGGGCGCGCCGGCCGTCCAGATCGAGGAGGACTGCGCCGTCGTGTCGGGAAAGATGACGGTGTGCATGTTCGTGTGCGAGGCGAACGGGGAGATCGCCTATTACGACCAGACGCGCGAATACAGCCACCGCGTCGCCCTGCGCGGCCCCTGCGAGACGCTCGTGTTCTCCCCGAACGCCTCGGCGGGGACGGCGGCCTTCACGATGAGCGGGCATGAGAAGCTGGAGGTGCGCTGCCCGGTGCGCGTCTGGGGGGAAGTGTGCAGCCTCTACCGCAGGACGGTGGTGTGCGACGTCACGGTCGACGAGACGCGCGCGAAGACCCGGCGGGACAATGTCCTCTACCTCTATTATGCCAGCGAGCGGGAGCCGGTGTGGGAGATCGCCAAACGCTACAACACGTCGGTCGCGGCCATCCGGGCGGGCAACCAGCTCGAAGGGGACGTCCTGGAGGGACGCCGGCTGCTGCTCATCCCGATGAAATAACGGAAAGGGGAGGAAACAATGGAGGCACAGAAGATCTACCAGGACATCGCCAAGCGGTGCGGCGGTGACATATACATAGGCGTGGTGGGGCCGGTGCGCACCGGAAAATCCACCTTCATCAAGCGGTTCATGGAGACGCTCGTCATCCCGAACATCGGCAGCGAGTTCGCGCGGGAACGCGCGACCGACGAGCTGCCCCAGTCCGCCGCCGGGCGCACGATCATGACCACCGAGCCCAAATTCATCCCCGAGGAGGCCGTCAAGGTCACCCTCGCGGACAACGCCGCCTTCAACGTGCGGATGATCGACTGCGTGGGCTACATCGTCCCCAGCTCGCTCGGCTACATTGAAAACGAGCAGCCCCGCATGGTCGTGACCCCCTGGTTCGAGAAGGAGATCCCCTTCAACCTCGCCGCCGAGATCGGCACCCAGAAGGTCATCAACGAGCACAGCACGATCGGGCTGGTCGTCACCACCGACGGCAGCATCAGCGAGATCCCCCGCAGCGAGTACGAGGAGGCGGAGGTCCGCGTGATCAACGAGCTTCGGCAGATCAACAAGCCCTTCGTCGTGCTGCTCAACTGCACCGACCCGGCCGCTCCCGCCTCCAAGGCGCTGCGCGCCGAGCTGGAGGAGCGCTACGCGGTGCCCGTCGTGGCGGTCAACTGCCTGAACCTCGCGGAGGAGGACATCCGCGTCATCCTCTCCGACGTGCTCTTCCAGTTCCCGGTGCGGGAGGCCGCGATCACCCTGCCCGGCTGGGTCACCTCGCTCGCCCCCGACCACTGGCTGCGCGCCGAGCTGTACGGCGCCATCCGCGAGGCCGCCGACGGGGTGGAGCACATCGGCGCGCTCAAGGGGAAGATCATGACCCTGGCGGACTGCGAATACGTCAGCCGGGTGCTGGTCGATTCGATCGACCTGGGCAGCGGCAGCGCCGAGGTCAGCGTGGATTTGCAGAGCGACCTCTTCTACCGCATCCTCGGCGAGGCGACCGGCCTCGACATTCCCGACGAGAGCGCGCTGATGCCCTGCATGATCGACCTGGCCGCCGTCAAGAAGGAGTACGACAAGGTCAAGTGCGCGCTCGACGAGGTGGCGGCCACCGGCTACGGCATCGTGATGCCCTCGCTGGAGGAGCTCTCCCTCGAGGAGCCGGAGATCGTCAAGCAGGGCGGCCGCTACGGCGTCCGCCTCAGGGCGAGCGCCCCCTCCATCCACATGATGGCAGCGAACATCACCACCGAGGTCAGCCCGATCGTCGGCTCGGAGAAGCAGTCGGAGGAGCTGGTGCACTACCTGCTGCACGAGTTTGAGGAGAGCCCCCAGAAGATCTGGGAGTCGAACATCTTCGGCACGAGCCTGCACGAGCTGGTCAACCAGGGCCTGCACAACAAGCTCTACCGGATGCCGTCCGACGCCCGCATCAAGCTGCAGGAGACGGTCGAACGGATCATCAACGAGGGCTGCACCGGCCTCATCTGCATCATCCTGTAATAAATAACGAGCCCGCCCGCGAAAATACTTCGCGGGCGGGCGGCTTTGTCTTTATTCGGTTTTTTTCCCGCGCTCCTCTGGCGGATAGCCCGCCCTGGCGATGCGCCGCCGCAGCCAGCCGCCTTGCAGGTAGTAGACCGCAAAGAGGACGGAGGTCAGCGTCCAGGTGATCGGGTAGCTGACGATGACCATGTCGATCGTGCGGTGCAGCGGCAGCGCGAAAAAGACCCACAGCACCCGCAGCACGCACACGCCGCCGCAGGTCATGATCATCGGGAGGACCGAGTCGCCGGTGCCGCGGATGGCGCCCGACAGAATATCCACGCAGACATAGGTGAAGTAGAAGGGCGTCAGGAAGAGCATCATGTGCCGCCCCGCCTCCGCGACCGCCTGGTCGGCTGTGAAAATCGCGAAGAGCTGGCGGCTGAAGAGACAGAGCAGGGCGCTTGAGAGGATGGCAGTGGCAAACGCCATCACAAGGCAGACCCGCACGCTCTTGCGGATGCGGGAATATTTCTGCGCCCCGAAGTTCTGCCCCACAAATGTGGTGATCGACACATCGAATGCGGAGAGGATCATCCAGAAGAAGCCGTCGATCTTGCCGTAGGCGGTCCAGGCGGCGATCGTGACGGTGCCGAACGAGTTGATGCAGGACTGGAGGATGACGTTGGAGATCGCGTACATGTCCGCCTGCAGGCCGGCGGGGATGCCGACCCGCAGGATGCCTTTCAGCGACGAGGCGGTGAAGCGCAATTCCTTCCGGTTGAGGCGCAGCGGCCAGTCGGACCGCAGGAGGGTGACCAGGACAAGCAGGGCGCTGAGGACCTGCGAAAGGAGGGTGGCCAGCGCCACGCCGAACACGCCGAGCCCAAGCCCCAGCACGAGCACCAGGTCCAGCAGGATGTTGAGCAGGCAGGCGGCGATCAGGAAATAGAGGGGCCGCCGGGTGTCCCCGACCGCGCGCAGCACGGCGGAGCCGATGTTATAGAGGAAAGAGGCGACGATGCCGAGCAGGTAGACCCGCAGGTAGACGACCGAATCGGCCATGATCTCCGCGGGGGTGTCCATCGCATGCAGCGCGGCGGGCGCGCACAAAAGTCCCGCCAGCGTCATGGCCGCGCCCGCCGTGAGCGCGAGCATCACCGAGGTGTGCACCGTGCGGCTGACCTCTTCATAGTCCTGCGCGCCGTAGGCCTGCGCGACCACGACGGTCGCGCCCGACGAAAGCCCCACAAAGAGGTTGACCAGCAGGTTGATGAGCACGCTGGCGCTGCCGCCCACCGCGGCGAGGGCCTCCTTGCCGACGAACCGCCCCACGATGATGGCGTCGGCGGTGTTGTAGAGCTGCTGGAAGAGGGTGCCGAAGAGGATGGGAAAAAAGAAGATGAGTAGCTGCTTCCAGATGACCCCTTCCGTGATGCCGTTTGCGGAAACGGCGTCCTGCCGAACCATCGCCGATGCGCCTCCTTCGTATGGGTTGAGTGGATGCCGCGTGAGGGCAATTATACCACAGGGCGGGGGCGATTACAATCCATTCCGCGCGAAAAAGATGCCCCCCGCGCGCTCCGGCGCGCGGGGGGCATCTTGATGGGATCAATGCCGCCTGTTGAGGAGCGCCACGCCGCCGAGGTCGCCGGTCATACGGCCGTTTGCAAAGGTTTCGACGCCGTTGACAAAGACGTGCGCAATGCCCGTCGGATATCCGATCGGGTGCAGGAAGGTGGCGGTCTCGTGCAGGTCCTCCAGCGAAAAGACGGTGATGTCCGCCTTGTAGCCGCTGCGGATAAATCCGCGGTCATGCATGTTGAAGTGGCTGGCGGTGAGACCGGACATCTTGTGGATGGCCTGCTCGAGCGTAAGCCAGCGGTTTTTTTGCACGATCGTTTCGATCACGTAGATCGCGTGGCCGAAGTTGCGCGGATGGATCTGGAAGCGGGAGAAGCAGGCGTCGGGATGGTCCGCGTCGATCGCGTAGATATCCGAGCCGAACATCGTCCAGGGGGACTGGAAAAAGGCCTTGCGGTCCTCCTCCTTTTCGAGAATGTTGACGGTCGAGAGCGCCTCCCCTTCCTGGAGGCAGAGGTCGAAGTAGAGGTCGGTGCCGTCCATCCCCTCAGCACCGGCGATCTGCCCGACCGACTGGCCGATATATTTGCGGTAGGGGGAGTCGGGCCGGCACTCGAAAAGGAAGATCGAATCCCAGCTGTGAAAGGTGAAGAACTGTCCGAGGAAACTCGTCTTATCCCCCGCGATTATTCCCGCGATGTGCTCGCGGATGCGGGCGTTCTGCTCGGGGTTGCGGATGGCGTCCTGGATTTCCCGGATCTGCTGCGGCCAGGGCTTCTTCCAGTTGTAGAGCCAGCCGGGGAAGATGGCCCGGGGACCCCACCAAACGCCGATTGTCGGATAGGAGGGGACGTCGGCGTAGCAGTCGACGCCGCGGGCACGGTAACCGCCGATCAGGTCGGACAGCCACTGTCCCTTGCCGTAGAGCTCCTCGCCGTGGGGAGCCACATGGGAAAACTGCAGGCGCATGCCCGCTTTCCACGCCGTCTCCGCCGCGAAATCCATCGCCTTTTCAATCCCCGCGCCCGAATAGTTGGACATATGGGTGGTGTAAATGCCGCCGTACTCCGAGACGACCTGTGCGAGCGCGATGATCTCCTCGTTGGTCGCGCCCATGCCGGGCGTGTAGGTGAGTCCGCTTGAAAAGCCGGGAACGCCCAGTTCCATCGCCTCGACGACGAGTTCCTTCATCTGGCGCAGCTCGTCGTCGGTGCAGGGGCGGTTGTCCATACCGAGCACCTTGGCGCGCACCGAGTTGTGACCCACGAGCGGGTAGGTGTTGATGCCGATGCCCTGTGTCTCGAGCAGCTCAAAATAGTGGGCGGCGCTTTTCCAGTAGTCCTTGGGGGTGGTCCACACGGTGTCCGCGATGTTTTTGAGCGGCAGGGGGTTGGGGAGCACGGGGAAGGGGGACTTGCCGCAGTTGCAGGAAACCTCGGTGGTCACGCCCTGCGCCACCTGGCTGTGGGAGGGCGGGTTGTGGATGATCGCGAAGTCGGAGTGGGCGTGCGCGTCGATGAAGCCGGGCGAAAGCACGAGCCCGTCCGCATTGATCGTGCGTTTGGCCGAGAGATGGCGCAGGTCGCCCACGCCGGTGATCGTGTCGCCCTTGACCGCCACATCGCCCCGGAATCCCGGGCGCCCCGAACCATCGACGACAAACGCGTTTTTGATAAGAACGTCTACCATCTTTTCATCCCCCTCATCAGCTTTCCGGCGTTTCCGGCCGGTAGACGGTTTTGCCGCCGATCAGAACCCGCCGGACCCGCTGGAGATTGCGGATGTCGGCGGAGGCGTCCCCGTCGCAGACGAGCAGGTCGGCGGCAAGGCCCTCCCTTACGAGCCCGGCGGTGTTTTCGATGCCGAGCAGGACCGCGCCGTTATGGGTTCCGAGGCGGATGGCCTGCACCGGCGTGATGCCGTAGTCGACCATAAAGGCGAGTTCCTTGGCGACGGGCGCGGGCGGCGCGCCGAAGAGCACCATGTCGGTGCCGGCGGCGATCGTGACGCCAAGGTCGTAGATCACTTTGAAGTTCTTTTTATAGGACTCCGCCGCGCTTCTAAAAAAGCTCCAGAAATTGCGCACCGGCAGCGGGGCGTCGGGGCCGGGGCTGCCGTCCGGGGCCTTGTAGCGGTCGTAGGCGTCGGTGTAGGTGATGATGGTGGGGATCCAGGCGAGTCCCTTGCGCTTCATCTCGGCGGCCTGCTCGATCGTCAGGTAGGTGGCGTGCTCGATCGTGTCGAAGCCCGCCTCAATCGCCATGCCCACGGAGGGCCCCACGCCCGCGTGGATGGCGCATTTGCGTTCGAGCCGGTGGGTCTCCTCAACCGCGGCGTTGAGCTCCTCCTGGGTGTATTCCGGCCGGGTCATCACCCGGTGGCTGCTCATCAGTTTGATCCAGTCGGCGCCCGCGCGTAGCTGCTTGCGGATGACCTTGCGGATCTCGTCGACGCCGTCCGCGACCTCGCACTCGTTTTTGAGGTTGGTGATCTGGTCGCCGTGGCCGCCCGTCATGGTAAGCCCGCGGTCGCAGTGGAAAATGCGCGGGATGGTGACGTAACCCTTCTGTCCCGCATAGCGCAGCTTTTCGCAGAGCAGGTGGTCGGAGGACATGTCGCGCACGGTGGTGACGCCCACCGACAGCGCCGACTGCGCGGCGTGGAGCGCCTTATAGGCGATGAGATGGTCGTTGAAACGCAGTGCGTCGGGATAGTGAATATAGCTGCCGAGGTGGATGTGCATGTCGATCAGCCCGGGGAGGATGGTGGCGTCGCCGAAGTCGAGGACCTTTTCCGCGGGATGCGCAGAGAGAAGGTCCTGCTTTGGGGAGACCTGCGCGATCCTGCCGGTCTGGTCGATCCGGACGGCGTGATCGCGCAGGACGGTCTCTCCATCGCCGGTAACGATGGTTTTAGCGGTTAAAATCATGCTTGATTCCTTCTTTGTCCGAAATTAGAGGCCATTGATCTCCCGCACGTAGTGGCAGGCGACATGGTGGCCGCAGGCGACCTCCTGCAGCTGCGGCTGTTCACAGAAGCAGTTCTCCTTGGCGTAGACGCAGCGCGGCGCGAAACGGCAGCCCGGTTTGGGGTTGATGGGGGAGGTGATTTCCCCCTTGAGCAGGATGCGCTCCTGCTTCTGATGCAGCTTCGGGCGCGGGATGGCCGACAAGAGCGCCTTGGTGTAGGGGTGGTAGTGGTGGGCGAAAAGCTCCTTGGAGCCCGCGCTTTCCACCATGTTTCCGAGGTACATGACGCCGATGTCGTTGGAGATGTGCTTGACGACCGACAAGTCGTGGGTGATAAACATATAGGTCAGGTTCATCTCCTTCTGCAGATCCTGCAGAAGGTTAAGGATCTGCGCCTGGATGGACATGTCAAGCGCGGAAACCGGCTCGTCGCAGACGATGAATTTGGGGCTCAGCGCGAGCGCGCGGGCGATCCCGATGCGCTGGCGGCGGCCGCCGTCCAGCTCGTGCGGATAGGAGTCGGCCACCCGCTGGGCAAGCCCGACCGTATCCATGAGGGCGGACACCTTTTTATTCCGCTCCGCCTTATCTGCGCACACCTGATAGATGTCCAGCGGTTCGGCAATGATCTCCGACACCGTCATGCGCGGGTTGATCGAGGAATAGGGGTCCTGGAAGATCATCTGCATGTTCCGGCGGTTGTGTTTGAGAGCTTTTTTGTCGAGGCGGGTGATATCCTGTCCCTCGAAGAGCACCCGGCCGTCGGTGGCGTCCAGCAGGTGGACAAGCACCCGGCCAAGGGTGGATTTCCCGCAGCCTGACTCCCCGACGATACCCAGCGTCTTGCCCTCGTCGAGCGAGAAGCTCACGCCGTCGACCGCGTGCAGGGCGCCCTGCGGGACCTTGAAGTATTTTTTCAGATCGGATACCTCTAGCAGCGTTCCCATCGTCACGCCTCCTGTCTATATTTCCCGGATGCACCGGACGGTGTGAGTGTCGGAGAGATGCTGCGTGGGCACCGGCTGCTTTTCACACGCGTCGGTCCGATAGGGACACCGGGGAGCAAAGTTGCATCCGGCGGGCAGGGCGGTGGGGTCCGGCATCAGCCCGGGGATCGGCTGGAGCCGGTCCCGGTCCTCGTCGAGGTCGGGAATGGAGCCGAACAGGCCGACCGTATAGGGGTGGCGCGTGTGCTCAAAGATGTCCTCCGCGGTACCCGACTCGATGATTTCGCCCGCGTACATGATCGCGACGCGGTCGCAGGTTTCCGCCACGATGCCCAGATCGTGGGTGATCAGGATCATCGAGGTGCCGAGCTCCCGCTTAAGCTTTTTCATCATCTCCATGACCTGCGCCTGCACCGTGACGTCGAGCGCGGTGGTGGGTTCGTCCGCGATGAGCAGCGACGGGTTGCAGGCCAGCGCGATCGCAATGACGACCCGCTGTTTCATGCCGCCCGAAAACTGGTGGGGGTACTCGCCGAACCGTTCGCTCGGAATGCCGACCATTTCGAGCATCTCACACGCCCTGACGTGCGCCTCGGCGGCGGTCATCTTTTCATGCAGGCGGATCATCTCGACAATCTGCTCGCCGACCGTCATAATCGGGTTGAGGGCGGTCATCGGGTCCTGATAGATCATCGAAATCCGTTCGCCGCGCACCTTGCGCACCTCGTTGGGCGAGAGCTTGCGCAGGTCACGGCCCTCGAAGAGGATTTCCCCGCTGGGCACGACGGCGGGCGGCACCGGCAGCAGCCGCATGATGGCCAGCGCCGTCGTGGTTTTGCCCGCGCCCGTCTCCCCGACGAGCCCGAGGGTCTCCCCCTTGTGAAGGTTGAGGTTGATGCCGCCCACCGCTGCGACGTTCCCCTTGCGGGTCTTGTAGTTCACAGTGAGATTTTTGATTTCCAAAAGCAGGTCGCTCATAGCTGTTCCCTCCCTAGTCCTTCAACCGCGGGTCGATGGCGTCGCGGATGCCATCGCCGACGATATTTAAAGAGAATACCGTGATCATGATGAAGAGTCCGGGGAAGATCGCCATGTAGGGTTCGTAGCGCAGGTACTGCCGCGCCGCCGAGAGCATGGCGCCCCACTCCGCCTGCGGCGGCTGGATGCCCATGCCGAGGAAGGAGAGGGTGGCGCAGGAGAGGATGGCGGCGGCCACGCCAAGGGTGGACTGCACGATAATCGGGGCGACCGCGTTGGGGAGGATGTGCTTGAGCATAATGCGCAGGTCGCCCGCGCCGATCGACCGGGCGGCCTCAATGTATTCGTTGTCCTTGACGGTGAGCACGGCGGCGCGCGCCACGCGCGCAAAGCCCGGCGCGTTGGCAAGGCCGATGGCGATCATCATGTTGCGCAGCCCGGTGCCGAGGGAAGCGGCGATCGCGATGGCCAGCAGCATACCGGGGATCGCCATCAGCACGTCCATGAAGCGCATGATCACCGTGTCGAACTTTCCTCCGTAGAAGGCGGCGACGGTGCCGAGCGTACCGCCGATCAGCAGGCCGATCGCTACGGCGATGAGGCCGACCTGGAGGGAAATCTGGCTGCCGTAGATGATCCGGCTGAGGATGTCCCGGCCGAAGTTGTCGGTGCCGAACCAGTGCTCACTGCTGGGTGGCTGCTTCGCCTGCGAGGCGTCCTGGTCGTCGTAGCCGCTGGGCGCGAGCAGGGGGGCGAAGCAGGCGCAGAGGATCAGCAGGATCATGACGACCGCGCCGAACGCGGCCATCCGGTTGCGCAGGAAGCTGTGGAGCACGTCGCCCCACAGGCCCTGCTTTTTGGGGAGAGCGTTTTTACGCTTCAACTGCCGCCACCTCCTTGCGTTTTTTCATCTTCTGGTACTGGGATTTGATGCGCGGATCAATGTAGCTGTAGAGGATGTCCACGCCGAGGTTGACGAAGCTGAAGAGAATCGCCATAAAAAGCACGCAGCCCATGACCACCGGCGTGTCACGCGTTTTGATGCTGTCGATCAGGTACTTGCCGATTCCGGGGATGGCGAAGACCGTTTCGCACAGGACGGTGGTGACGCCGAGGAGGTTGCCGAACTGGATGCCGATGACGGTGATAACCGGGATGAGGGCATTTTTAAGCGCGTGGTTGATGACGACCTTGCGTTCGACCTGCCCTTTGCCACGCGCGGTGCGGATGTAGTCCTGCCGGACGGTTTCCAGCATGCTCGAACGGGTGGTGCGCATGATGTTGGCCGCGCCGTTCACCCCCAGCGTGATCGCGGGCATGATGAAGTAGAGCGGCCCGTAGGAACCCGACGCCGGCAGCCAGCCGAGCCGGATGGAAAAGAAGATGATCAGCAGCAGACCGAACCAGAAGGAGGGCATAGACACGCCGATCAGGGAGGTTGCCGTCGCCAGATTGTCGAAGATGGAATACTGCTTGGTGGCGGCGATAACGCCGCAGGTCACCCCGATGACGATCGAGAGGGCGCACCCCAACACCGCCAGCAGGGCGGTGTTGGGGAAGCGCTCAAGGATCTCGGTCATGACGGGGCGCCCGGTAAAGTAGGACTCGCCGAAATCGAACCGGGTCAGGATGTTGCCGGCGTAGCGCACATACTGGACGATGAAGGGGTCGTCGCGCCCGAGCTTGGCGTTGAGCGCGTCGATATCCTCCTGCGTGGCGTTGTCGCCCAGCAGCATCTGGACCGGGTCGCCCGGCGCGATGTACATCAGCGAAAAGACAATCAGCGTGACGCCCAGCAGCACGGGGATCATCAGGAGCAGCCGCTTTAACACATACCGGTACACTTCGTCACCTCATTTCCGACGCATTGCGATTTTATGCAAAGGTCACCTTGTTAAAGGAGTAGCGGCCGGAGGGCGGGGCTTCGAGCCCCTGAATGTTGCTGCGGGCCACGGCGATCTCCTCGCTGTTCCACAGGAAAACCCACGGGCAGTCCTCCACGATCAGCTCCTGCGCCTTGTAGTAGGCGTCGCGGCGCGTATCCTGGTCGATCGTGTTCGCGCCGATATCGAGCAGTTCGTCCACCTCCGGGCTGCTGTAGCGGGCGGTATTGGCCCAGGTGGCGCTGCCGGTGTGGAAGGTGTCGCTCAGGCCGTAGTCGGCGTCACCGGTATAGGTCGGCCAGGTAAGAATGTACATCTGGAAGCCGCCGTTGACGATCTTGTCGAGGTAGGTGGCGTTTTCGAGCACCTCGACCGAGGTGCGGATGCCGACCGCCCCGAGCTGGTTCTGGACCATCTCGGCGATGTCGATGCGCAGCTGGGCGTCGCTCGTGGTGATCACCACGTCGATCCCGTCGGGGTAGCCCGCGTCGGAAAGCAGCTTTTTGGCTTTATCGGGGTCGTAGCTGTAGGGCTTGAGATCGGGGTTGTAGCCCCAGATCGCCGGGGAGATCGGGCCGTCGGCGACCGAACCGGTCGTGCCGTAAACGGTCTGGACGATGCTCTCCTTGTCGATCGCACAGCTGATCGCCTGGCGGACGAGCTTGTTGTCGTAGGGTGCCAGCGTGCAGTCGAAGCCGATGAAGCAGTTGTTGTAGGAGTCGGCGCGCAGCACCTGTACGTCGGGGTTCTCCCCGAGCATCGGCAGGTCGCTGGCGGAGATGTTCATCGCAATGTCCACGCCGCCCGATTCGATCTCGACCGTGCGGCTCGAGGGCTCGGCGATGACGCGCATGATCAGCTTTTTCACGGCGGGCTTGACGCCCCAGTACTGGTCGTTGGCGGTATATTCCAGCCGGTCTCCGCGCACCCATTTGTCCAGCGCGAAGGGACCGCTGCCGACAGGTTCCTCCGCGAACGCTTCGGCGCCCTTTTCGGTGTGGTATTTCTGCGGCACGATGTAGACGTAGCAGAGCTGGGAGAAGAGCGGGCCGCAGGGCTGGGTCATGCGCAGGGTGATCGTGTGCTCGTCGTCGACCGTCGACTTTTCAAGGTCGATCACGTCGACGAAGGGCTGCAGATAGGTGCTGGCCATCGTCTGCCCGATCGAATAGAAGACGTCGTCAGCGGTCAGGGGTTCACCGTTGTGGAAGACCACCCCTTCGCGGATGTGCAGCACCAGTGTGGTGTCGTCGGTGTACTCCCAGCTTTCGGCGATGCAGGGAACTGCCTCGCCGTCTGGACCGAGCGCCAGCAGGGTGTCGAACACCTGCACCTTGAAGTTGGCCGAGGTGCTGTCGTTTTTGCCGTAGGGGTCCATCGTTGTGGGTTCGTTGGCGACCGCCACAATGAGGGTGTCCTTGCCGGACGGGCCGCCGCCCGTATCGCTATTGCCGCCGTCCGCGTTGTTTCCGCAGGCGCTCAGGAGGGTGAGGCAGAGGACGACCGCGAGGAGTGTGCGTAAGAATCTCGTTTTTTTCATTTGAATCCTCCTAATTACAGATGGTCGGTTCAGGTCGTTTTCATCCACAGGGCTAGAAGCCCTTTTCCTGCCGGAGCAGCACCATCCCGCGTTCCAACCGATCGAGGCCCTCCTTCAGGATGGCCCGGCTGGTGGCGAAACAGAGACGGACGTACCCCCTGCCTCCGGGACCGAACATCTTTTCCGAACCGGCGACCAGCGCGAGCTGCACCCGGTCCTGCATAAAGTCGCAGAAAGCGGTGTTCTCCACCCCTGTTTCGCGTATGTCGATCCACAGAAGATAGGTCGCCTCCGGCCGGACGGTGGAAATGCCGCGCATCCCGTTGACCCGTTCCACCGCGTAGTCCCGGTTGTGTTTGAGATGCACGAGGAACTCCTGCGTCCAGTAGCCCGCCTGTTCAAGGCAGGCGGTCCCCGCGATCTGGGAGACCGAAGCGATGCCGCCCGCCGTCGTCATGACGGCTGATTCCTCGACGATCCGCTCAAAGATTTCCCGATCGGTGCAGTAGATGCAGCCGATTCGCAGCCCCGCGACTCCAAACGCCTTGGAAAACCCATACACCGACAGGGTTCGGCGGTTGCGCTCGGCGCCGAGAGACAGGATGCTGAGGAAGGGAGCCTCTCCGTAGGTGATGTCCGACCAGATCTCGTCGTTCATGATCCACAGATCATACTTTTCCGCGAGGGAGAGAATCTGTTCCAAATCCTCCCGGGGGTAGACCTTGCCGAGAGGGTTGTGGGGATTGCAGAGTCCGATCATTTTGGTGCGCGGAGTGATGCAGCTTTCCAGCCCGCTGAAATCGATCTTTCCGTTCACGATCCGCGTCGGGAAGAAGACGGGCGTCGCGCCCGCGGCAAGGACGGCGTTTTTGAAGAGGTAGTCCACCGGGTCGAAGATGACCGCCTCATCCCCCGGCTTCAGCACCGTCTGCGCGATCACATACATGCCGCGCGCGGCGCTGTCGATGGGGAGGACGAGCTCGGGAGGGACCTCCTCCCCCTTACGTTCCCGCAGGTGCCGCGAGATGGCCACCCGGAACTCGGGAATACCCAGCTTGGGCGTGTAGGGCAGGTAGCCGCCGCCGATGTAACGGATCATCGCATCGGTGATCTCCTTTGCGACGGGGAAGTCGGGATCGGCGGCCGTCAGCGGAATCACCCCGTCGGGGACCTCCGCCCAGCGGTAGTTAAAGGCGCGCCTTTTCAGGATATCCAGCTTGACGGCGCTGTCGTCGAAAAGTCTCACGGTTATCTCTCCTCCACACACAGATAGATTACGCCTCACAGATGACTTCGATCTCAAGCTCCGCGTTTTTGGGGAGCTCGGCGACTTGGCAGCAGGCCCTGGCGGGCGGCGTGCCCTTGAAGAAACGGCCGTAGGCCTCGTTGATCTCCTGAAATTTTGTTAAGTCTTTGGCAAGGATGGTCGTCTTGACGATCTTGGACAGGTCGCTGCCCGCCTCCCGCAGGATTTCTGAAATGTTGTTCATAATGCAGTTGGTCTGCTCCGCGATACAGCCCTCCAGCAGCCGGCCGCTCCCGACGTCTATCGGCAGCTGCCCGGAGACAAAAATAAAGCCGTTCGATTTGATTGCCTGGCAGTAGGGGCCCACCGCGGCCGGAGCGTTGTTGGTTGCAATTTTTTCCATTTGTTCATACCACCTTTTCTTTTAATTTTTGGGACTTAAACAGAGCTTAGGATCTGATAACTGTGAAACAGAATAGTTTATTGAACAAAGTTTATATTTTTTTAAACAAATTGACAAAAAAGCAATAAAAGAAGACGTGCCAAAACATGGAAATCAAACCTCATTGTTTTGACACGTGGATAGCGAATGATCTTTCTATCAAACGAACGATGCAATTTTTTTTATTAACTAAATTATATAGCTATAAAATATTTTAGTCAATTGCAATTTTCGACAAATATTTTCCTTCATTATAGGCAATCACATGAATAGGCAACAACAAATTTCCATATCATGTAAAAATTAACGCAAAAAAGCAAACACCGCCGGAAAATTGCTTTGCCAGCGGTGTGAGATAAAAAATATTTTATTATAGATTGCCTGCGTGGGGGGTGAGACACTGAACGATGATTCAGTAAAATCTACTTTTTCTGCTGAAGAGCCCGCAGGTGCAGGTAGACGGTGTTCTTGGAGATGCCGAGGATATCGGCAATCTTGATGACCGAATCCTTGAGCTTGAAAATCCCCTGGCTGTAGAGGATGCTGATGATCTCCTTGTTTTTCTGCGAGGGAATGATGTTCGCGTCGACGTTTACCCGCTCCTTGGCGCTCACCGTCGCCTGCCGCAGCAGCTCGTCGGGGTCGCTGGCATAGCTTTCCTTGATAAAGTTCGGCGCGTACTGTGATTCCTCGACAAAGTTATCGATGATGCGGGAGAAGGGGGTGTTGAGGTAAAAATTGATGCAGAGCAGACCGATTGCACGGCCGCCCTCCCCCTTGATGATAATCGTCGTCGCCTTGAGGGGTTCTCCCTTTTTGTTCTTCGCGCGGTAGGAGATATAGCCGCGGTCGCCGTCCGCTTCGATTCGGGAGAGCATGTTCAGCGCCAGGTCGGTGATGGGCGCGCCCTCCTTGCGTCCGGTGTAGTGCCCGTTGATGATCTTGACGACCGACTGGTCGAGGTTCTCCAGGCTGTGCAGGACGAATTCGTACCCGTCGCCCAGGTAATCCGCCAGCCCGTCCACGACTGTTTTGCAGGACTCCAATATGATTTTATCGACTGGTGTAAGAACAATATTCGCCTTCTCCATAAGGTCCTCTTTTCCATATCGTCGTTGAAGGTCTTTGATTTGTTTATTATATCGGGATTTATTTTGGAATACAATAGTAAAAAATATTTTATTGAATGAATTATTATTACCGCACAAGGAATCACCGGGAAATTTGTTGATATTTTGCATGAGCGCGCGGGGTTTCATAGCTTTTCCGTCGCGGCGGCATGCAAAATCCTGGCGGAGAACCGCGCTCATTCGCACGAGGGAAATGCCTCTCCTTGACACATCGAGCGGGCGCATATTATCATAATGGCAGGCCCGCCCGATGGCGCGGAACGCGAGTGCGCGGTCTGGGGAGGAAACGAAATGAAGCTGGATTATTACCGGGGCCGGCGGGTGCTCGTAACGGGGCACACCGGCTTTAAGGGCGCGTGGCTCTGCGGGCTGCTCGAGCTTTTGGGGGCGGAGACGGCGGGCTTCGCGCTGCCGCCGGGGGAGCCCTCCCTCTACGCGGTGCTCGGGCTGGAGGGGGAACTGCGCTCGGTCATGGGAGACGTCCGGGACCCGGACGCCCTCGGAGAGCTCTTTGACGCGTTCCGGCCCGAGGTGGTTTTCCACCTCGCGGCGCAGCCGATCGTGCGGGAGGGGTACCGCGACCCCGCCGGCACCTTTGAAGTCAACCTGATGGGTACGGTGCGCCTGCTGGAGTGTGTCCGGAGGCATCCCTGCGTGCGCTCGGCCCTCGTCGTCACGACCGACAAGGTCTACCAAAACAGCGGACAGGGCCGACCCTTCCGGGAGGAGGACCCGCTCGGCGGTTCGGACCCTTACGCGGGCAGCAAGTCGTGCGCCGAACTGGCGGTGCGGAGCTATGTGGAGTCCTTTTTCGCGGGAGGTCCGGCCGTCTCGACCGCGCGGGCGGGCAACGTGATCGGCGGCGGGGACTTCGCGCCCGGGCGCATCCTGCCCGACTGCGTGCGCGCCGCGCTGGCGGGGGAGCCCGTCCGCCTGCGGCATCCCGGCTCGGTGCGGCCCTACCAGCATGTGCTCGAGGCGCTCTCCGCCTACCTGCTGATCGCCGCGGCGCAGGCGGAGGACCCCTCGCTCGCCGGCTGCTACAACGTCGGTCCCGGCGCGGAGGGCCGGATCACGACGGGAGAGCTGGCGGATCTCTTCTGCGGGGCGTGGGGAGAGGGCGCCTCGTGGGTATCCGCTCCGGACGGCGGCCCGCCCGAGGCGGACACGCTCCTGCTCGGGTGCGAAAAGCTGGAGGCGCGGCTTGGCTGGCGGCCCCTGTGGGGAATCCAAACCGCCGTGGAAAAAACGGTGGAGTGGGCGAAATGCCATGCGGCGGGAGAGGACGCGGCGGCCTGCGCCCGCCGGCAGATGGCGGAATACCTGCGCGCCTTCGGATCCGGCGGGGCGGGAATGTGAAAGAAGATTGACGAACGGGCGGGAATCGCATATGATGGAAACAGGACGTCCGGCGGAAAAATAAATCGCGCGCATCGGCGCAAACTAAGACGGAATAACGGCAAGGAGCGATGAAGATGAAAATCCGTAAGGCAGTGATCCCGGCCGCGGGGCTGGGGACGAGAGTGCTCCCGGCGACAAAGGCGATGCCCAAGGAGATGCTTGCGATCGTGGACAAGCCCGCGATCCAGTATATCGTGGAGGAGGCCGCCAAAAGCGGCATCGAGGACATCTGCATCATCCTCAGCCGGGGCAAGCACGTGGTCGAGGACCACTTCGACCGCTCCCCCGAACTGGAGGAGCACCTGCTCAAAAAGGGCAAGCGGGAGGTCTACGACGAGGTGGTGGGCATCTCCCGGCTTGCGAACATCACTTACGTGCGCCAGCAGGAGGCCAAGGGGCTGGGCAGCGCGGTGCTCTGCGCGAAGCCGTTCGTGGGGGAGGAGCCGTTCGCGGTGCTCTACGGCGACGACGTCATCATGGGAAGGGACCCCGTCTGCCGCCAGCTGATCGAGCAGTATGAGCGTTACGGGCTCGGCTGCCTCGGCATGAAGGAGGTGCCCTTCGACCAGGTGACGCGCTACTCCTCCCTCAAGGTGGAGGCGCTCAGGGACAACGTCTACCGGGTGAGCGACATGGTGGAAAAGCCCCAGACCCCCGAGCAGGCGTTTTCCAACTTTTCGATCCTCGGGCGCTGCATCCTGCCGCCCGGCATCTTCAAAATCCTCGAGTCGCTGCCGGTGGGCGCGGGCGGGGAATACCAGCTCACCGACGCGATGAAGGTGCTCGCGCGGGAGGAGGGGATGATCGGCGTGGATTTCGTCGGCACCCGGTATGACATGGGCAACAAGCTGGGCATCATGCAGGCGGCGGTTGAGACGGCGGTGAACCACCCCGAGATCGGCCGGGAATTCCGCGATTACCTGCGGGAATTCGTCCGCACGCTGTAAAAGGATAAAAAAAGAACCGCCGGAAGGCGGTTCTTTTTTTATCGGTCCACGTTTCACGCAGCCGCATGGCCCGGGCGGACCATGCAGAACTGCTTGAGGGAAAAGTGCTTCTGGACGACCTCAAAGAGGCGGAAGCCATAGTGCTCATACATTTTGACGTTCTGCTCGTTGTGGGTCTCGAGGGAAACCAGCAGGTCGTTTTCGTCGGCGTAATCCTGGATGGCGCGCATCAGCTTGGTTGCGACGCCTCTGCCGCGCATCGACGGGCGCACCGCGAAGTAGATGATGTGCATGCGGCGGTCGGAGCCGATGTCGTCGGTCCACACCGAGTTGAGGTAGTCCTTGCCTTTGAGGAAGTTCCAGAAGGTCCGCAGCGAGTGGTCGTCGCGGATGAGGTACGCGCCCGTCTTGAGCGCGTAGTACAGCTCGATGGCGTAGTATTTGAGCGGGTTGTAGGGCTCGGTTTCATCCGAGACCACGATAATGCCGTTTAAATCGGCGCTGTCGGCGTACACTTCACAGTTTTCAAACAGTTCATCCAGATCGCAGCTGAAAAGTTCCGGCAGAAGTTTTTGGCGTTTGTCCTTTTGCGGGATCAGTTGCAGGTAAAGAGGGTCCTTCGCGAAGCACTCGGTCAAAAGCTGGTTCAGCTTGGGCGCGTCCTCCCTGCCCACACGGTATAATCGGTCGGTTTTCAAGATTTCACTCACCTTTAAAATTTGTTGGCTGATACAAATAGACGCCGCATTTTTTGGTGAGTTTGGCTAGCTCATAATTCCACCCCTAAGCGTTTTGTTTGCCGGATGGAACTGCGCCTCTGGATGTTCTGATTATAGCACCTTGCACAGGAAATCCGCAAACGGATTGTGGCGCGCGGGAGCGCGCTGGGCCGCACCGGGGCGCGGTCTCGGCTCCCGCGAGAGGCGCGATCTTTGTTTTTCTCGCGTTATCACGCGCTCCCTTCGTATTTCGCGATGTTTGCGAGCATCCGCGCGAGCGTCGCGCAGGCGTCGCGCTCCTCGGTGAGCAGCTCGGCGAGCAGCGCGCGCTGGGCCTCGTACGCCTCCTCCACGGCGGCCCGCTCCTCCGATAGGTCCGCGTCCCGGCCGCCGCGCTTTTCGAGCAGGGACCGCACCGTCCCCGACAGGTCGCAAAGCCCGGGAAGCCGTCCCGCGCCCCACATCAGCCGGTGGGCCGGCCGCTCGGTCACGTAGCCGGTGAAGTGGCGGCAGGTGCGCTCGTCAAAGGAGAAGGCGTAGCGGTTCACGTCGATGTGGGAGACCGCGCTGAGTGCGCGGGGGATGTCTTTCGCGGCCAGCGCCTCCCGCGCGGCCTCGAGCCCGGCGAGCGCCTGCTGGGCGTACTCGTGCGGAAAGATCACGTCGTCGTGCCAGGTGAGCCGCACAAATGCGTCCTCGCAGAACTGGAACGCCTCGAGCAGCGCGGCGTTCAGGCGCCCGGCGCGCGCATAGAGCGCGTCCGCCGCCTCCCCGCCCGCGGCAAGCGCGGCGGCGTACCGGTGGTTGAAGGCGCCCACCCGCCGCCAGCAGACCTCCGCCTGGGTGGCGGCGGCCTGCGCCGCGCGCAGCAGCGGCTCTCCGTCGATGCCGCAGCGGCCGAGCAGGCCGGGGTCGAGGGTGCCGGCGAGCGCCGCGAGGCGGGGGCCGAAGTCAAGCGGGACCGCCGCGCAGCTGTCGAGCGCGAGGGCCAGCGCACCGAAAAGCCCGTGGTGGAAGCGGTAGATATCCGCGTCGTAGGCGTCGTCGTTATCGAACTGGGAGTGGTAGTGCGTCTCCATGAAGCTGCCGCCCGCGAAGTCGTTGACGAGGGAGGGCACCCCGGCGATCGCCATCGAAAAATCGTCCGACCAGGTGAGGACGGGGGAGGCGATCCCCACGCCGCCCGGATAGGGGGCGGAGACGTCGGGCAGGGAATCCGCGAAGCCGCGCAGAAAGGTGGAATACTCGTAGACGCAGCGGATGACGTCCTGCGCGTCGTGCGGGTAGGCGGGCAGCTCGAAGTTGAGGTCGGCGATCACCCGGCCGCGCCACTCGGGGCGGACGTTGAAAATCTGGTTGTAGGCACCGGTCGACCAGTCGTATTTGCAGTCGGACACCCCCCATTCCTCGGCGGCCATCGCGCAGAAGACGAGGGTGCGGCAGGGCCGGCAGCCGCTTTGCACAAGCGCACGGGCGATGCCGAGCATGAGCGCGACGGCGGCGTTGTCGTCCTGAAAGCCGGAAAAATAGCTGTCGTAGTGGGCGCTGAGCAGGATCATCGATTCGGGGTCCGCGCCGGGAATCTCCCCGACGATGTTGTAGGAGGTGCCGCCGAAGCCGACCGAGGATTCCGCGTCGAAAAAGACGGGCGTTTCGCCGCCGAAGCCGCCGGTGAGGGCGCGCAGTGCGCGCGCGTCGCGGCGGGAGAGGGAAAAGGCGGGCGCGTCGGCGGGGCCGCAGATGTTCTGGGCGTTGAGGGCGGCGGAGTCGACGCCGCCGTAGCCCCCCTGCTGCACGGCGACGACCGCCGCCGCGCCCATCAGGTGCGCCTGGTAGACGGGGTAGGAGATCCACCAGTCGTCCCGCTGGTTGATGTCCACGAGCACGAGCTTGCCGCGCAGGTCGAGCTTTTGCAGCTCGCCGGCGGTGCCCCGTCCGCCGTCGACAAGGGTGAATTCCCGCCAGCCGCCGGTGGAAAAGTTCGTCTGGTAGCCGCCGAGCTCGAAGTAGTGCTCGGCGCCCTCCCCGTCGGAGACGCACATGCGCGCCCGCTCGAACTCCCAAGTGTCGAGGGTGAAGGGGTCCTTGCGCACGTTTTGCAGGCCGAGCTCCTCCATCTCCGCGAGGAGCATCTCCCCGGTCAAAAACTCCGCGCGGGAGCCCGCCGTGCGGAAGCCCAGCGTGGGGTTGGAGCGAAACTGCTCCATCCGTTTTGCGAAGCGGTAGGATTCCTCCGCGTCCACCTTTTGCAGGTAGGCCCGCTGCAATTCTGCCAGGGTCATGGGGGACGCCTCCCGTCAGTCGAGTTGATAGACGCTGCGCGCGTTTTGGCAGGTGATGTCGAGCAGTTCCTGCGCGGGGATTCCCTTGATCGCGGCGAGCCGTTCGGCGGTGTGGGGGATGAGCGACGAGTCGCACCGCCTGCCGCGGAAGGGCTCGGGGGTCATGTAGGGGCAGTCGGTCTCGACGAGCAGGCGGTCGAGCGGCACCGCGGCCGCCGCCTCGGCGGGCCTCTTCGCGTTTTTGAAGGTGACCGCCCCGCCGAACGCGATATACATGCCGAGCTTCAGAATCTCCGCCGCCATCTCCGCGCTGCCCGAGAAGCAGTGCAGGATCCCCTTGGGGCGGTATTTCCGGAGCAGCGCGAGAGTGTCGGCGTGCGCCTCCCGGTCGTGGATGACGACCGGCATGCCGAGATCGCCGGCCAGTCCGAGCTGCGCCTCAAAGACCCGCTGCTGCACGTCGCGCGGGGAGAAGTCGTAGTGGTAGTCGAGCCCGATCTCCCCGACCGCGACGACCTTGGGGTCACGCGCGTAGCCGGCGATGGCGTCGAGGTCGCCCGGCGCGAAGGAGGCCGCCTCGTGCGGATGAACGCCCGCCGCGCAGTAGAAATAGTCATACCGGTGTGCGAGCGCGAGCCCGGAGGCGGAGGTTTTCATGTCGCTCGCGGCGTTGACCACCGCGACGACCCCCTTGGCGGGCAGCGATTCGAGCAGCGCGCCGCGGTCTTCGTCGAAGCGCTCGTCGTCGTAGTGGGCGTGGGTATCGAAGATGTTCTGGTACATGGCGCACCTCGCATGGCAAATTTTTCAATACTATGATATTGTTGACTAATCTGAAATTTCGTAGTAACATATAAACGGAAGGAGGGGAATCCATTGAAGCTGATCGACGTGTACCTGGGCAGGCATGGGAAAAAGCGGTACGACGTCTTCAAGGAGACGGGGCTCAGCCAGCAGACGCTGGCAAGCGCCAACGGCAAGCCCGCCGCTTCGCTGACCGGCAGAATCCTGCAGGCGATCGGCCGGACGGTCGGGGAGACGCCGGGAAGGGTGCTGGACGAAATGCTGAAGATCGAACAGGAGGGATTCGCGATGACCGTAACCACAAAGGAAGAGCTGCTTGCCGCGCTCAAAGGGAGCGCCGACCGGATCGAGGTGCGGGGCGGGCTGCGCGCGGAGGTCATGAAGCTCGGCCGCCGGATGTACCAGGCGGACTATTCCGGCCTCACACCCGGATCGGTGCTGCTGATCGGGGTGGGCACGCCGCTGCTCGAAAAGCTCTGCAACGTCCTCCTCGCCCTCTTCCGCGACGAAACCGAGGAGGAGAAGGCGAACCTCAAAATCGCCGACCGCCTGCGCTACTACAACCTGCATATCGTCGAAGGGGAGGACGGGCACCAGAACATGCAGCTCGTCTCCAAGCAGCTGGAGTACCTCGACGGGAAGGGAAACCTCTGAAAAGCGAGGCTGTTGCAAAGCTCCTTTGCAACAGCCTCCGTTCTTTTTTCCGGGGGACTTTGAAAAGTCCCCCGGACCCCGAAACTTCTGGTCTTTCTCCCGCACGGGGCGCGTAAGCGGCGGCGAAGAGCGCCCCGCCTGAATCAAAAGCTTTGAGGGTTTCCAAAGGGAACTTTCTCGAAAGTTCCCTTTGGCTACCGCACCACCGAGCCGCAGGGGACGGATTCGTCGACGAAGACGACCTTCACGTCGTTTTCGCCCGCGTCGGCGGCGAGGATCATGCCGTTGGACTCGACGCCGCGCAGCTTGGCGGGCTTGAGGTTGGCGACGACGATCACCTTCCTGCCGGTGAGCGCCTCCGGCTCGTACCACGGATGGATGCCCGAAACGACCTGGCGCGGCGTGCCGCTGCCGTCGTCGAGGGTGAGCTTCAGGAGCTTGTCCGCCTTGGGCACCGGCTCGCAGGCGGTCACCTGCGCGACGCGCAGCTGCACCTTCGCAAAGTCGTCGATCGTGATGAGCGACGCGACGCCCTCCGGTTTTTCCTCCCGGGCGGCGGGCTTCTTTTCCGCGGCGGCGGCCTTTTCCACGGCGGCGGCGCGCGCCTTTTCGAGCGCCTCGAGCTCCTTGGCCACGTCGATGCGCGGGAAGAGCCCCTCGCCCTTGCGGACCGTCACGCCGGCGGGCAGCAGGCCCCACGTCCCGGCGGATTCGTAGGTGGATGCTTCCGCGGGCGCGCCGATCTGCTCGAAGATCTTCGGGGAGGTGGCGGGCATGAAGGGCGCGAGCAGGATGCCCGCGATGCGCACGCACTCCAAAAGGTTATAGAGCACCGTGGCCAGGCGGGGACGGTTGGCCTCCTCCTTGGCGAGCACCCAGGGGGCGGTTTCGTCGATGTATTTGTTGGTGCGGGAGATCAGCTTGAAGACCTCGATCAGCGCGTTCTGGAAGGCGTACTGCTCCATCTGCGCCTCGTAGCGGTCCTTGAGCCCGCGTGCGATCGAAACGATCTCCTCGTCGACCGGCTCGGATTTCCGCTCCGCGGGAAGGGCGCCGCCGAAATATTTTTCCGCCATCGCCACCGAGCGGGAGACGAGGTTGCCCAGGTCGTTGGCGAGGTCGGCGTTGATGCGGGTGATGAGCCCCTCGTTGGAAAAGAGGCCGTCCGAGCCAAAGGGGAACTCGCGGAGCAGGAAGTAGCGGATGGCGTCGACGCCGTACCGCTCGACGAGCACGACGGGGTCGACGACGTTGCCCTTCGACTTGCTCATCTTGCCGCCCTCGAGCAGCAGCCAGCCGTGGCCGAAGACCTTTTTGGGCAGCGGCAGGTCGAGCGCCATGAGCATGGCGGGCCAGATGATCGTGTGGAAGCGCATGATCTCCTTGCCGACGAAGTGCACGTCGGCGGGCCAGAACTTCTCGAAGTCGTGATACTTATCGTTGCCGTAGCCGAGCGCGGTGATGTAGTTGGTCAACGCGTCGACCCACACGTAGACGACATGGCCGGGGTCGAAGGTGACGGGGATGCCCCACGAGAAGGAGGTGCGGGAGACGCACAGATCCTCGAGGCCGGGCCTGATAAAGTTGTTGACCATCTCGTTGAGGCGGCTCTGCGGCTCCATGAAGTGGGGATTCTCCTCATAGAGCCTGATCAGGCGGTCCTGGAAGGCGGAGAGCTTGAAGAAATAGGCCTCCTCCTCCGCGTCGATGACCTCGCGGCCGCAGTCGGGGCATTTGCCGTCCTTGAGCTGGCTCTCGGTCCAGAAGGACTCGCAGGGGGTGCAGTACTTGCCCTTGTAGGAGCCCTTGTAGATATAGCCCCTGTCGTAGAGGTCCTTGAAAATCTTCTGCACCGATTCCACATGGTAGTCGTCGGTGGTGCGGATGAACCGGTCGTTGGAGATGTTGAGGAGCTTCCACAGCTCCTTGATGCCGGCGACCACCCTGTCGACATACTGCTGCGGGGTCACGCCGGCGGCTTTGGCTTTTTCCTCAATCTTCTGGCCGTGCTCGTCGGTGCCGGTCAGGAACATGACGTCAAACCCCTGCATGCGCTTGTAGCGCGCCATGACGTCCGTCGCGACGGTGCAGTAGCTGTGCCCGATGTGCAGCTTGTCCGACGGGTAGTAGATGGGGGTGGTGATGTAAAATGTCTTTCCTGTTCCATTCATGATGTGGAACCTCCTTGCATGAGTTTGGTGTCGTCAATGTAATGATATAGTATACCACGAATTGGGTAAAATGAACAGGGCCTGTGGAAAGTTTTTGCCGCCCGGAACCCATTGGGCGGCCGGGCGGCAAAGAAAAAAGGACCGCCGGTGGGCGGTCCTTTTACAGCGGGCAGTCGATGCTGTCGCTGAGCGCGACGCGCAGGGGGGAAAAGCGGTCGGAGAGATAGTCCGCGGCATCGCAGAAGACCGCGGACGGCACGCTCTGGTCGTCCTCCACGGGCAGGGTAAAGACGACGGTGGTCCCCTTCCCGGGCGTGGAGGTGAGCGCGATGGTGCCGCCGATGGCGGCGATGGAATCGCGGGCGATCGTCAGGCCGAGGCCGTTGCCCGAAAAGGGCCGTCCCCCGTGGTCGTAGGAAAAGTACGGCTCAAAGACGCGCGGCTGCACGTCGGGCGGGATCCCAAGCCCGCGGTCCGCGACCGAAACGCTGAGCATCCCCCGCTTGAGGCGCACCCGGAGGGCGATCTGATTGCCGGGCCGGGTGTAGCGGCAGGCGTTCGAGAGGATGTTGAGCAGGGCCGCGGACACCTTCTGGGTGTCGCAGGCGGCGGGCAGCATCCCCTCGGGAATGTCGGCGGAGAGCGGGATGCCGGTCGGTTCGATGAGGGCGGCGGCCGCTGAAGAAAGCTCCCGCAGGTAGTGGAAGAGGTCGACCCGCCGGGTCCGCACGGGCGAAAATCCATAGGTCAGGCGGGTGTAGTCGGAAATCCACTCGCTGCTGCGCAGCAGCCGGAAGGCGCTCTGGTTGATGGCGGCGAGGTAATCGGGCATGCGCTCGCGGTCCTTTTCGGACGAGCCGGGGCCGCAGTTGCGGGAGAGCAGGGTGAGCATCGAAAAGATGACGGTCAGGGGCGCGCGGTACTGGTTGCCGAAGGAGGAGAGGGTGCGCGACATCCCCTCGGGGCGCATGCCGGAGCCCTGCCCGGCGCCGGAGGCCGGCAGCAGGAGGTAACGGCCGCTCCCGTCGGGCAGGGCGCAGATGACGGTGGGCCGTTCGGCGAACAGGTGGTCCGGGCCGGCGGTGGTAAAGGAGCCGCACCGGTCGATCTCCGCGCGGACGACCTCGGGGTCGTAGCCGTGCAGCAGCAGCTGCGCGCCGTCCGGCAGGGCCAGCGCGGGCATTTCCCGGGCGCCGGCGGCGCTGTGCCAGACGAGACGGAAATCATGGTCCATCACGGCGGCGGGCTGGCCGGAGGCGTCCAGAAGTCCGGCCAGCAGGTCGAAAAAGGAGTCTGTTCGGGAATCGTCCAAAGGCGCACCTCCTCGCTGCGGAACTGCACTTATCATTTGGGAAGGGCCGCGGAAATATTCGGATTCCAGATTTTGCATGAAGGCCCGGGATCAGGGAAAACAGGGACCTTTCGACACAAATCGACAGAAAATTCCGTTTCAATTATAGTATATGGGGGTGTTTTTTTCAATAGGAGTTGGGCGTTTTCAATAAAAAGCAAAGTATAAACATCCCGGGATTGCAGAAAATAAAAAAAATCGTTTAAAGTTTATCAGAGTTCTTGTAGTTTCCAGAGATTTGTATTATGATAAAGGTATCAAAAATACAGGAGGTTGTTTCCAATGGCAATTAAAGTTGGTATCAACGGTTTTGGCCGTATCGGCAGGCTTGTTTTCCGCGCTGGACTGGACAATCCGAACATTGAATTCGTGGGCGTCAACGATCCGTTCATGACCCCTGACTATTGCGCTTACATGCTCCGCTATGACACGGTTCATGGCCAGTATACGGGCGAAGTGAGCTACACCGACGACGCGATCATCGTCAACGGCAAGACTGTCAAGTTCTATGCCGAGCGGGAGCCCGCCAACATTCCGTGGGGCGCGTGCGGCGCCGAGTATGTGGTTGAGTCCACCGGCGTTTTCACCACCATGGACACCGCTGGCGCGCACCTGAAGGCCGGCGCCAAGAAGGTCATC
Source organism: uncultured Anaerotruncus sp. (assembly GCF_902490045.1). Lineage (GTDB taxonomy): Bacteria > Bacillota > Clostridia > Oscillospirales > Ruminococcaceae > Anaerotruncus. The sequence goes on along the minus strand of NZ_CABUCJ010000006.1, from coordinate 848 downwards.
ATCTCCGCTCCCTCCAAGGACGCGCCGATGTTTGTCATGGGCGTCAACCACGAGACCTACCAGCCGAGCATGGACATCGTCTCCAACGCTTCCTGCACCACCAACTGCCTGGCGCCTCTGGCGAAAGTCATCAACGACGAGTTCGGCATTGTCGACGGCCTGATGACCACCGTCCATTCCACCACCGGCACCCAGAAGACTGTTGACGGTCCTTCCAAGAAGGACTGGAGGGGCGGCCGCGCTGCTTCCGGCAACATCATCCCGTCTTCCACCGGCGCCGCCAAGGCTGTGGGCAAGGTCATCCCCGAGCTCAACGGCAAGCTGACCGGCATGGCGTTCCGCGTCCCGACGCTGGACGTCTCCGTCGTCGACCTGACCGTCAACCTCGCGAAGGCCGCCTCCTATGAGGAGATCTGCGCCGCGCTGAAGAAGGCTTCCGAGACCTCCCTCAAGGGCATCCTCGGCTACACCGAGGACGACGTGGTTTCGTCCGACTTCATCGGCGACGCCCGCACCTCCATCTTCGACAAGAAGGCCGGCATCGCGCTGACCGACAAGTTCGTCAAGCTGGTTTCCTGGTATGACAACGAGTGGGGCTACAGCAACAAGGTCCTCATGCTCATCCAGCACATGGCTACCGTTGATCATAAGTAATAGGTTTTTGAAAGAGCCGCCCAAAAGGGCGGCTCTTTTGTTTTGCCGCTCATCGGGCGGCAGAGTTGCCGGGTCCCGCCCCGGCAGGCGGGTCGACTTCTTGCGCGCCCAAGAAGTCGACGGAAGAAGGGCGCTCAAGGGGGGCTCACTTGAAGAAGGCAGGGCGCAAAGCTCGCCCCCCTTGAGAATCCCCC
>NZ_CABUCJ010000005.1 GCF_902490045.1 uncultured Anaerotruncus sp. | reverse complement strand
ATATGGTGAGCGCCGCTTTTTTTACTGGTAGATCAGCTTCAGGTTTCCGTCCTCGACGGTCAGCTTCATGAGCGCGGGGACGTTGTCGGGATCGTCGACCAGCCGCAGGCTGATGGCGTCCTCGACCTCCTTGCGGATGACGGTGCGCAGGTCGCGCGCGCCGCTGCGCTTGCCGTGCGCCTTGTGGGCGATGAGCGCCGCGGCCTCGTCGTCCCAGCCGAATTTGATCCCCTTCTCGGCGAGCGGGTCCCGAAGCTCCCCGAGCATCAGCCCGGCGATCTTCCGGAAGTCCCCTTCGTCAAGCGGGCGGAAAACGACCACCTCGTCGACGCGCGCCAGAAACTCCGGCCGCAGAAACTCGGAGAGCGCCTTGAGCGCCTTCTCCTTCGAGGCCTCCCCATCGGTGCGGTTGAAGCCGAGCGCGCCCTCGCGCCGCTCGCTGCCCGCGTTGGAGGTCATGACGATGACGGTGTTTTCAAACGAGCAGACCCTGCCGTGCGCGTCGGTGATGCGCCCCTCGTCGAGGATTTGCAGCAGGATGTTGAGCACGTCGGGGTGGGCCTTTTCGATCTCGTCGAAAAGGACGACCGAATAGGGCTTGCGGCGCACCTTCTCGGTGAGCTGCCCCGCCTCGTCATAGCCGACGTATCCCGGCGGCGAGCCGACCAGGCGGCTGACCGTGTGCTTCTCCATGAATTCGGACATGTCCAGCCGGATGAGCGGGTCGGCCGAATCGAAGAGCTCCTTCGAGAGCACCTTGACCAGCTCGGTCTTGCCCACGCCGGTCGGGCCGACGAAGATGAAGGAGGCCGGGCGGCGGCGGGCGGAAATCTGGACGCGGGAGCGGCGCACGGCGGCGCTCACCAGTTCGACCGCCTCGTCCTGCCCGATGATCTTTTCCCTGAGCGCGGGCTCGAGCCGGGCCACCCGGCGCAGCTCGGTCTCGCGGATTTTGGCGGCGGGGATGCCCGTCCACAGCTCGATGACGTTTGCGAGGTCGTCCCCCGTCACCGGCTGGGCCAGCGCCCTGGGGCCGACTTCCTTGAGTTTTTCATCGATGACGATCTTTTCTCCGCGCAGCCGCGCGATCGTCTCGTAATCGGGCTCGTCGGTCGACGCCTCGAGCTCCTCGAGCTGCTCGGTCACGTCGCCGTCCTGCTTCATCAGGCGGTCGTACTCCGCGAGGTCCGCGTTGCGCAGCACAGCGGCCGAGCAGGCCTCGTCGAGCAGGTCGATCGCCTTGTCGGGCAGAAAGCGGTCGGTGATATACCGCTCGGACAGCACGACGGTCATGCGGGCCAGCTCGTCGCTGACCACCACCCGGTGGTGCTGCTCGTAATAGCTCTTGATCCCCTTGATGATCTCGACCGATTCCTCGATTGACGGCTCCTCGATCGTCACCGGCTGGAAACGGCGCTCGAGCGCGGCGTCCTTTTCGATGTTCTTGCGGTATTCGTTGAAGGTGGTCGCGCCGATCACCTGGATCTCCCCGCGGGAGAGGGCGGGCTTCAGGATATTCGCGGCGTTCATCGAGCCCTCCGAATCGCCCGCGCCGACGAGGTTGTGGACCTCGTCGATGAAGAGGATGACGTTGCCCGCCTCCTTGATGTCCTCGACGAGCCCCTTGACGCGGCTCTCGAACTGCCCGCGGAACTGGGTGCCCGCGATGAGCGCCGTCAGGTCGAGCAGGTAGAGCTTCTTGTCCGCGAGGCGGAAGGGCACGTCGCCGCTCGCCAGCCGCTGCGCGATCCCTTCGGCGACCGCCGTCTTGCCGACGCCCGGCTCGCCGATCAGGCAGGGGTTGTTCTTGGTGCGGCGGTTGAGGATCTGGACGACGCGGCCGATCTCCCGGTCGCGCCCGATGATCCGGTCGATCTTCCCCTGCTCCGCCTTGAGCGACAGGTTGTCGCAGTAGGCGTCAAGGTGCTTGTATTTCTTTTCGGGGGCCCCGCGCTTATTGCGCGGCGGCTTGGGCTTCTCGCGCAGCCGCGCCGGCGGCTCCTGCGGAAGCTCCTCCTTTTTCGGCTCCTGCGGCACCAGGCCGCCGCCCATGATGTTCTGCAGAAAGGGCGGCAGCGCCTGCGCGCCGCCCATTTCAAAGCCGTTCTCGCCGTCCGCGCCGAACATATCCATCATCTGGTCGGAGACATTGTCCAGCTCGTCGTCGGTAATGCCCATCTTCTCCATCAGGTCGCTGACCGGCTTGAGGCCAAGCTCCTTCGCGCAGCGCAGGCAGAGCCCCTCGTTGACCGTTTTATCCCCGTCAAGGCGGGTCATAAAGACCACCGCCAGGCGTTTTTTGCATCTTGTACACATCATATCCATCAGATTTTTCACCTTTTCTCACAAGCGGAAATGGAATCTACCAGACTATATTGTATATGCCCGTTGTGAACAACATATTAACGCGTCATAAATAATCATACGATTTTGGTGTAGTTTACCGTTTTTTGGCGGACCGCAGCATCCCCCAAAACATCACCCCGTACCGCAGCAGAGAAAAGAGCATGAAGACGAGCAGCAGCAGGAGCATCGCAAAAATGGTCCCGTCGCCCAGCGCCGGGAAGGCCACGATCGTGATCATAATGACATAAAACATGACGGTCGCGAGCTTGCCGAACCACTTGGCCCCCTCGATGGTGACCTGTTTGCGGTGCAGGCGCAGCCCGCCGACGAGCATGAGGAACTCCTTGAGGATGAAGACCGCGTAGAGCGGCCAGAGATGCGGCTTTGTAATCCACAGCGCCGCGACGACGGAGGCCAGGGTGAGCTTGTCCGCGATGGGGTCGAGGATTTTACCGAGCTGGGTGATCTGGTCATAGTGCCGCGCGATATAGCCGTCGAGCGTGTCGCTGAGCGCCGAAACCCCCAGAACCAGCGCCGCCGCGTAGAACTGCGGCTGCGTCTGCGCGGTCAGGAACCGCCACAAAAAGAGCGGAATCAGCAGAATCCGCAGGACGGTCAGCGCGTTTGGTACATTCATTTTCATTGCGGTCAACCCTCTCTCTGGCGTCGGAGGCCAAACGGCTTATGCAAGCTGCCCCAGCAGCGTGGGATCGGCGAAATAGCGGAACAGGAAGGTGTGGCCGATCGTGTCGGCGCGGAAGATCCACCAGCCCTCCGGGTAGATGCCCAGCAGCCCCCGCAGCAGGAAGGCGAACACCCACACGAGCAGCAGCCCCTCGAGGATGCCCACCGCGCCGCCGAGCAGCGCGTTGATCGGGCCGACCACCGGCAGGTGGTTGACGATCCCCAGCGTGGAGAGCAGGATGTTCGCGACGATCGACAGGATGGAAAAGAGCAGCACAAACCCGATCATGCCGATCGCGCTGATCATGAGCGGGCGCAGGGTGGCGTCCGCCAGCTCGTCCACGAGTCCGTCGGCGAGCGCCTGCGGGTCGAATTCGTCGGGCAGCAGCTCCTTCACCGAGTCCAGGCCGCTTTCCAGCGCGCCGAGGCCGTCGTCAAGCACCGAGAGCAGCCCCGTCCGCCCATAGGAGATGAGGTCCGCCCCGCCGGGTTCGCGCGGCGCCTCCTGACGCTGGGTGATCATCGGCTCGACCACCCGGTCATAGACGACCGGGGCGGCGGCGCGGCTGAAGAAGGAGGCCGCGAGGATGATCGCAACATAGGCGACCATCTGGATGACCGTGCGCAAAAAGCCTTTTCTTGCCGCCGCGTGCGCGCAATAGATCACGATGGCGACGGCGGCGATATCCAATACAATGGCTACAATGTCCATAGATTCCCTTTCCTGCGGCTGCGCGCCCACCGGCGCGAAACGCGCGGCGGGCGCAGCCGCAAAGAACGCTCCGCACGGGTATCATAGCCGCCGCCTGCGGCCATGATTCCGCAGGCGCAATGCGCGAAGCGGTATCATTGCGCATCGGGACGGAAGCGCCGCAGGCGCGGATCGTCCTGCGGCTATTATACCAGTTCTGCCGCAAATTTACAAATCGGTTCAGCCCTCCGGCGTGAGGTTGTCGTAGTTGAGAAGGTCGCCCGTCGAGGCGTCCCCGGAAGGGGCGCCGCTTTCGGAAGCGGGGACGGACTCCGGCTCCGCCCCGCTTTCAGGCTCCGCCCGGAGGCTTTCCGCGTCTTCCCCGCTCTCAAAAGGCGCTTCCTCCCCGGACGGCTCCAAAGCCTCCTCTTCCGAAGGCCCGTCGTCCGCGGGGGCGCTTTCCTCCCCGGACGGCGAGGGCGTTTCCTTGTCGGAGTTGACGGGCGGCGCGATCTCTCCGACGTCGATGACGCTCAGCGCCGTGTCGGTCGTATAGTAGAGCTTGCCGCCGACCGGCTGAATCTGGCTCAAGCTGTTGATCTGCACCGACGCCGCCATCGCGCCGTCGAAGCCGAGGATGTGCAGGCGGTCCTTGGCCATCAGGTAGATGTAGTCGCTGTCCGCCTTGACACCCGAGATGTTGTAATCGACGGTGAACCGCCCGACCTCGTTGAAGTCGCGGTCAAGGGTCACCACCGAGAGGCGCTTCTCCTTGTCGTAGTTGCCGAGCACGAGCACCAGCCTGCCGTCGGGGGAATCGGCGTAGCGGTCGAGCGCCGTCTCCCCGAAGGAGAAGGACGCCGTCTCGCGCAGGTCGCCGTCAAAGAGGATGACCCGCTGGTCGGTCAGCGCGCGGATGGCGCTCGCGCTGCGGTAGTCGACCATCAGGAGCAGCTCGCCCGGCAGGTCGACCCGGCCGGTGTCCCCCTCCTGGTAGCTGAACTGGAATTTCCGGATGCTCGAGAGGTATTTGCCGTCCGCCGCGTCCACGAAACCGACCGCCATCGTATCGCGGTTGTCGGCCAGCGAGATGCTGATGATCGGCGTGTTCCCCGAGAACCGGAAGATTTCCTCGGCGCCGCGGTTGTAGACGATGACGCGCGCGAGCGCGTCGTTCGCGCCGGTGACCACCGCGAAGTTGCCGTTGGTGGCGAGGTCCGCGGTATGTATCTGGCTGTCGGTCGTGACCGACGAGAGCAGCGCCGACTTGGAGTAGACCGCCAGCTTCTCCGCGCTCGGGTCGTAGAGCAGGATGCGGTCGCGGGCGGTTTTCAGGGTCTGGCCGGCCATGCCGTGCTGCACGCCCAGCATCTGCCCGCCCGAGGAGTTGTAGGTGTAGAGGTTGGTGTCGGTGAGCATCACGAGCGCGTCCCCCGCGCTCTCGAGCTCCGTCACCTGGCCGCCCGGCAGCGAGACGGGGTATCCGTCGCCCGACGCCATCCCCGCTTTGAGATCGCTGTAGGCGGTTTTGAGGTCGAGGTCGCCCGCCTGGCGGATGACCGTCACGCAGAGGAAGACCACCGCCGCGAAAAGCGCGAGGATAAAGAGGCTCCGCACCATCCGGCGCCGGGCCCGGCGGCGGCGCACCTTTTCAAGATCGGTTAACTGTGCCATCGGTTTTCCTCCCGTGAATGACCAAATCAGTAAAATACCGCGTCGAGATAGAGTCCGTGCGGCGGGGCGGTCGGCCCGGCCGCGGCGCGGTCGCGGCCCGCGAGGATGCGGGGAATGTCGGAGGGGGAAAGCGCGCCGCGCGAAACCTCCAGCAGCGTGCCCGTCATGATGCGGACCATGTTGTAGAGAAAGCCGCTGCCCGTGACCGAGAAGGTGACGAGCGTCCCCTCGCGCGTGACCGACGCGGCGGTGATCGTCCGCACCGTGTCCTCCACCGAGCCGCCCGCGCTGCAAAACGCCGCGAAATCGTGCGTCCCGAGGAATTCCCGCGCCGCCGCGTCCATCGCCCCTTCGTCGAGCGGGTATTTCCAGTGGAGCGCGAGGCCGCTCAAAAACGGGTCGCGCACCGGGGAATTGTGGATCTTATAGAGGTACCGCTTGCCGGTGCAGGAGTAGCGCGGGTGGAATTCCTCCGCCGCCTCGCGGCAGCCGGTCACGGCGATATCCTCCGGCAGGCGCACGTTCATCGCGCGCACCACCGCGTCGCAGGGGATTCCGCTTTCGGTGCGCAGGGTGAGCGCGAAGCTGTTGGCGTGCACCCCCGCGTCGGTGCGGGAGCAGCCCTTCACGTCGAGCCGCGCGCCGAATACCGCCTCCACCGCGTCCTGTACCACCTGTGCCACGGAGAGCGCGTTTTGCTGCACCTGGAAGCCGTGGTAATTTGTGCCGCGGTAGCGCAGCGTCAAAAGCAGATGGCGCAACCCCGTCACCCCCCCGCTAGACAGAACGAAGCAGCAGGCCCAGCTGCGCCAGGACCCGGGCCCCATAAATGTTGGAAAGAACGATGAAGACGAGGCAGGCCCCCACAAAGACGGCGCTCCACACGTCGCGCGCATGGATTTTGAGCTGCTTCATGCGGGTGCGGCCCTCGCCGCCGCGGTAGCAGCGGCACTCCATCGCGAGCGCCAGCTCGTCCGCGCGGCGGAACGCCGACACGAAGAGCGGGATCAGGATCGGGATGAGCGCCCGCGCCCGCTGCATGAGCCCGCCGCTCTCGAGGTCGGCGCCGCGCGCCTTCTGAGCCGACATGATCTTGTCGGTCTCCTCGATGAGGGTCGGGATAAAGCGCAGCGCGATCGTCATCATCATCGCAAGCTCGTGCACCGGCAGCTTGAAGCGCTTGAGCGGGTTGCAGAGCCGCTCGATGCCGTCGGTGAGCGCGATGGGCGAGGTCGTGTAGGTCAGCAGGCTGGTGCCCGCGATCAGGCAGACGATGCGCACGCTCATGAAAACGGCGGTTTTGATTCCCTCCGCCGTGAGCTTTAGAATCCACCACTGGAAAAGCACTCTGCCGTCGATGAAGAACATGTTGAGGATCGAGGTGAAGACGATGATCGGGACCACGGGCTTTAAGCTCCGCAGGATCATGACGGGCGGGATTTTGGAAATCCCGTAGACAAGCACGAGGAAGAGCACCCCGACCGCCAGCCCCACCGCGTTCTGCGCGGTGAAGAGCAGGATGATATACGCGACCGTGAGCACGATCTTCATGCGCGGGTCGAGCTTGTGGATGGGGGAGGTGCCGGGGAAATACTGGCCGATCGTGATATCCTTAAGCACGGTTCCCCGCCCCCTTTCCGAGCAGCGAAAGCAGCTCCTCGCGCGCGTAGTCCATCGTGTAGACGCTCTCGCTCACCGGGAAGCCCGCCTCCCGCAGGCCCATGAAGATGCGGGTCACCTGCGGCACCGAAAGGCCCATCTTCGTAATCTCCTCCGCGCGGGAGAAGACCTTCGCCACGTTGTCGTACATCGCGACGCCCGAGCGGTTGAGCACGAGCACCTTGCGCGCGTAGCGCGCGATGTCCTCCATACTGTGGGAGACGAGCAGCACCGTGCTGCCCCGCTCCCGGTGGTAGCGCTTGATCTGCCCGAGGATGCTGTCGCGCCCCTTGGGGTCGAGCCCCGCGGTCGGCTCGTCGAGCACGAGGATGTCCGGGTTCATCGCGAGCACCCCCGCGATCGCCACCCGGCGCTTCTGCCCGCCCGAAAGCTCGAAGGGCGACTTCTGCAGATGGTAGTCGCGCAGGCCGACGAAGTTGGCGGCCTCGCGCACCCGCTCGTCCACCTGCGCGGGCGACAGGCCCATATTCGTGGGGCCGAACGCGATGTCCTTGTAGACCGTCTCCTCAAAGAGCTGGTATTCCGGGTACTGGAACACCAGCCCCACCTTGAAGCGGTATTCCCGCAGGTTGGTCTCCTTGGCCCACAGGTCGGTCCCGTTGATGAGCACCCGGCCCGAGGTGGGCCGGAGAAGCCCGTTGAAGTGCTGGATGAGGGTCGACTTGCCCGAGCCGGTGTGCCCGATGACGCCGACGAACTCCCCCTGCTCGATCTCGAGGTTCACATGGTCGATCGCCGTCTTCTGGAAGGGGGTGCCGGCCGAATAGGTGTAGGTGAGCTCCTCTGTCTTGATCGCGATCATCTTGCGCCCACCCCCCTCTTCCGCAGCGCGCCCGAGATGGCCTCGACCGCCTCCGCCTCGGTCAGGATGTCGCCCGGCAGATCGACGCCCGCCTGCCGCAGCTGCCAGCAGAGCTCGGTGGCCTGCGGCACGTCGAGCCCGACCTCCTTCAGCTCCTGCACGTGGGAGAAGACCTCCCGCGGCGGCGCGTCGAAGAGGATCTCGCCGTCGTTCATCACGACGACCCGCTCCGCCTGCGCCGCCTCCTCCATATAGTGGGTGATCAGCACGACGGTGATGCCGTTTTCGCGGTTGAGGCGCTTGATGACGCTCAAAACCTCCCTGCGGCCCTTGGGGTCGAGCATCGCGGTCGGCTCGTCGAGCACGATGCAGCGCGGGCGCATCGCGATGATGCCCGCGATGGCGATCCGCTGCTTCTGCCCGCCCGAAAGCTGGTGCGGCGCGTGGGTCCGGTACTCGGTCATCCCCACGTCGGAAAGCGACTCGTCCACCCTGCGGCGGATCTCCGCCGGGTCAACCCCCATGTTCTCCGGTCCGAACGCCACGTCCTCCTCGACGATCGTCGCGACGATCTGGTTGTCCGGGTTCTGGAACACCATGCCCACCTGCTGGCGGATGTCGTAGAGCTTGTCCTCGTCCGTCGTGTCGATGCCGCAGACGGTCACCTTGCCCTCGTTCGGGACGAGGATCGCGTTAAAATGCTTGGCCAGCGTGGATTTGCCCGAGCCGTTATGGCCGAGCACCGCCACGAACTGCCCCTCCGGGATGGTAAGGCTCACGCCCCGCAGGACGATATTCAGTTGGTTGTCCTCCTTCGGGTAGCCAAAGACCACCCGCTCCGCGGAAATGATGTCTTCCATTTTGGCTGTCTCCTCTTAGATGGTCCGGTTCCCGGGGGATACCGGCCGTGTGAGCTTGTCTGTTTTTACGGGCCGCTCCCGCCGGACGCCTATTCGCGCGTCCAGACGGCGGTGGAGCCGCAGGGGAGCGTCAGCCCCGTCCGCGCGACCGGCAGGCCGATCTCGTCGGCGGACACCCGCCCGCCGAACCGCTCCCCCACCGTCACCGACAGGATGTACGCCATCACCGACGGGGAAAGCCCCGTCGTGTAGGAATTGAGCAGGAAAAATTCCGGCGCGTCCGACAGCGCCCCCGCGCAGAGGCTCACGAGGTCATAGACGCTGTCCTCCAGCTTCCACACCTCGCCGCCCGGCCCGCGGCCGTAGCTCGGCGGGTCCATGACGATGCCGTCGTACCGGACGCCGCGGCGAATCTCCCGCTCGACGAACTTCTTGCAGTCGTCGACGATCCAGCGGACGGGCCTGTCCGAAAGGCCGGAGCGCGCGGCGTTGTCCCGCGCCCACTGCACCATCCCCTTTGAGGCGTCGACGTGGCAGACCTTCGCGCCCGCCGCCGCGCAGGCGAGCGTCGCGCCGCCTGTGTAGGCGAAGAGGTTGAGCACGCTCACCTCACGGCCGGCGTTTTTGACAAGGCCGTCCATCAGGTCCCAGTTGACCGCCTGCTCGGGAAAGAGTCCCGTGTGCTTGAAGCCGGTCGGCCGGATGCAAAAGCGCAGCGCCCCGTAGCCGATCTCCCATTCGGCGCGCGGCAGGCGGTTCACCTGCCAGCTCCCGCCGCCGCTCGACGAGCGGTTGTAGCGCGCGTTGGCGCGGCCCCACTCCGGCCCCTTCGGCGTCTTCCAGATCACCTGCGGGTCGGGGCGGGCGAGGATCACATCCCCCCACCGCTCCAGCTTTTCGCCGTCCGCCGCGTCGAGCAGTTCAAAGTCCTTCCATCCGGTTGCTGCGCGCATGTCACTACCCCTTTATCACGTCCGCGATCTCCCGCGCGATCGCCTCGATTTCCCCGCTGTCCTGCCCCTCGACCATGATGCGGATGAGCGGCTCGGTCCCCGACGCGCGCACAAGCACCCGCCCGTCGCCGCCCAGGCGGTCGTTCTGCCGGGCGATCTCTCCCTGCACCCGCGCGTCCCGCGAGAGCGAAGCCTTCATTTCCGGCGTCGCGTGGATGTTTAGGAGGGTCTGCGGATAGGTCTTCATGAGCCCCGCCGCCTCGGAGAGGGGCTTGCGGAAGAGCTTTAAGAGGCTCAGCAGCTGGATGCCCGAAAGCTGCCCGTCCCCCGTGGGCATGAAGTCACGGAAGATGATGTGCCCCGACTGCTCCCCGCCGATGCAGAAGTCCTCGGCGAGCATCGTCTCGAGCACGTAGCGGTCCCCGACCTTGGTGGCCTTGGCCGCGATGCCGTGCTTTTCGGCGAACTTGAAGAGGCCGAGGTTGCTCATCACGGTGGCCACAAGGGTGTTGTTTTTCAGTTTGCCCTGCTCCTTGAGATGGTATGCGAAGAGGGCCACCAGCCGGTCGCCGTCGACCAGCCCGCCCTTTTCGTCCACCGCGAGGCAGCGGTCGGCGTCCCCGTCGAAGGCGAGCCCCGCGTCGAAGCCGCCCGCGCGCATCCGCGCGCAGAGCTCCCCGATGTGGGTGCTGCCGCAGCCGTCGTTGATGTTTCTGCCGTCCGGCTCGGCGTGGAGGATTTCGCATTCCGCGCCCAGCCCCTCGAAGAGCTTTTTCGCCGTAACGCTCGCGCTGCCGTTGGCGCAGTCGAGCGCGACGCGCAGCCCCGAGAGATCGCACTCCACGGTGGTCTTGAGGTATTCCACATAGTCGTCCACCGCGCTCTCCGCGCGGCGCACCCCGCCGATCTCCGCCGGGGCCTTGATCGAATAGGGCTTCTCGTGGTCGAGCACGATCCGCTCGATCTCCTCCTCCTGCGCGTCGAGCAGCTTGTAGCCCTGGGAAGAAAAGATTTTGATGCCGTTATATTCGTAGGGGTTGTGGCTCGCCGAGAGCATCACCCCCGCGTCCGCGCCGTACCTGGTCACCAAAAAGGCGACCGCCGGGGTGGGCACCACGCCGAGCAACACCACGTCCGCCCCCGCGCTGCACAGCCCCGCCGCCAGGGCGGATTCGAGCATGTCGGAGGAAACCCGCGTATCCTTACCGACCAGGAAGGTCGGGCGGCGTCCGGTCGCCTCTTCCACCACCATGCCGGCCGCGCGGCCGAGGTTCATGGCGAGCTCGGGCGTCAGGTCGCCGTTGGCGACACCGCGCACCCCGTCGGTTCCAAAAATTCTGCCCATTCGGTCTTTCTCCTATCGTATGTAATCGCTCCGCTCAGCCGAGCGTCAGCTGTCCGGGGGCGTCCTCCCCCGGCATTTTGAGCCCGAGATGCCCGTATGCCAGCGCCGTGGCGCACCGCCCGCGCGGGGTGCGCGCCAGAAAGCCCAGCTGCATGAGGTAGGGCTCGTAGACGTCCTCGAGCGTGATGGCCTCCTCGCCGACCGCGGCGGCCAGCGTGTCCAGCCCCACCGGGCCGCCCGCATAGTTTTTGATGATCGTCTCGAGCATCCGGCGGTCGGTCGTCTCAAGCCCGAGATGGTCGATCTCCAGCCGGTCGAGCGCGATGGCGGCGATCTCCTTGGTGATCCTGCCGTCCCCCATCACCTGTGCGAAATCGCGCACCCGCTTGAGCAGCCGGTTGGCGACGCGCGGGGTGCCGCGGCTGCGGCGCGCCAGCTCAAACGCCCCCTCGGGGTCGCATTCGACCCCGAGGATCCCCGCGCTGCGCCGCACGATCGTGCAGAGCTCGTCGGCGGTGTACAGCTCCAGCCGCTGGATCACGCCGAACCGGTCGCGCAGCGGCGAGGTGAGCTGTCCCGCGCGCGTTGTCGCCCCGATCAGCGTGAAGCGCGGCAGGTCGATGCGGATCGACCGCGCCGACGGGCCCTTCCCGATGATGATATCCAGCGCGTAGTCCTCCATCGCGGGGTAGAGCACCTCTTCCACCGCGCGGGACAGCCGATGGATCTCATCTATAAACAGTATATCATTTGGCGCGAGATTGGTGAGTAACGCGGCCAGATCGCCCGGTTTTTCGATCGCCGGGCCGCTGGTGACGCGAATATTGACGTTCATCTCATTGGCGATGATACCCGAAAGGGTCGTCTTGCCCAGTCCTGGAGGGCCGTAGAGCAGCACATGGTCGAGCGGCTCCCCGCGGCCCTTCGCCGCCTGGATGAAGACCCGCATGTTCTCCTTGACCTTTTCCTGACCGATGTATTCCCCAAGCGTCCGGGGGCGCAGGGAGAGCTCGATCTCGCCGTCCGCCGGGGTGTACTCCGGCGCGGCGATGCGGTTTTCAAAGTCCATCTCGTTGTCGAACATCCCCGATGCCCCCTCCCGTTATCTGCCGCCCGAAAGCGCCTTGAGCCCGTGCTTGATGAGCTCGTCCACGGGCGTGTCGGCGGCCATGCCCGCCAACGCGCGCGCCGCCTCCGACTGGCTGTAGCCGAGCACGCACAGCGCGCTGACCGCTTCGCTCATGTTGGTCGTCTCGCTGCGAAGCTGCGCCGCGACCTCCTGCATCCCCTCGGCGAGCCCATCCGTCCCGAGTTTGTCCTTGAGCTCGAGAATGATCCGCTGGGCGACCTTCGGCCCGATGCCCGGCGCGCTGCGCAGGCTCTTCGCGTCGCCCGACGCGACCGCCAGCGAGAGCTGGTCGGGCGTCATGTCCGAAAGGATGGCGAGCGCCGACTTGGGCCCCACGCCCGACACGCCGATCAGCATCTGGAAGGCGGTCCGTTCCGCCTGGGTATAGAACCCGTAGAGGTCGAGCGCGTCCTCCCTTACGTTCAGGTGGGTATAAAGGGTGACCTCCCCGCCCGCCGGCGGCAGGCAGGAGAGGGTCGTCAGCGTCGTCATGCACTTGTAGCCCACCCCGCCGCAGCTCACCACCGCGAGATAGGGCTCCACATGGATCAGCTTTCCGGTTACGCAGTAATACATCCCCGCGCCTCCTATCGGTATTTTGCGAGCAGCGAGCCCGCGCAGTGCGCGTGGCAGATGGCCAGCGCGAGCGCGTCAGCGGTGTCGTCCGGCCGCGGGACCTTTTCCAGCCCGAGCAGACGGCGCGTCATCTCCATCACCTGCTGCTTTTCGGCCAGCCCGTAGCCCACCACCGACTGCTTGACCTGCATCGGCGTATACTCGTATACCGGCACGCCGCGCTGCTGCGCCGCGAGCAGGATCACCCCGCGCGCCTGCGCCACGTCGATGCCGGTGGTCTTGTTGTTGGTAAAGAAGAGCTGCTCGACCGCCATCGCCCCGGGCGGGGTCTTGTCGAGCACCTGGCAGATGTCGCCGTAGATGATTTCCAGGCGCGCCGGAAACGCCATCCCCGCCGGCGTGGTGATCGCGCCGAAGCGGATGGGCGTGAACCTCCCATAGGCATAATCGACCACCCCGAAGCCGACCGTGGCGTAGCCGGGGTCGATTCCCAGAATTACCATGACGCCCTCCTGTACATGCCAAATCAATTTATTATATCACATTCACGCACCGGCGAACAAGTGCTTTTCAGTTGGTTTTGACAGTGCGGAGGGGGCAATTTTTGACAGAACTGCACAATAAATCCCCCCGATTCCCCCCGCGCTCCTTGTCGATTTCCACGGTTTACAAATTTTTGCGCCTTTTTTGAATTTTTCGCTTGCATTTTACCGAGAATTATATTATAATAACAAAGTCGCTGATAGAGACGACGATATGGACGGTTAGCTCAGCTGGTAGAGCACCTGCTTGACGTGCAGGGGGTCAGGGATTCGAGTTCCTTACCGTCCACCAGGGGTGCTGTCCGGGCAATCGCTTGGGCGGTACTTTTTTGCCCTTTTTTCATTTCCAATTTTCTGGATATCACAATATATTCGATTTTCTTTCCCGTTTTTTCGCGAATATGACTATATACAGAGCTGTAAATTTATGGTATACTAAAGACACAAACAAATAACCCGTTTTCCCCAAGAGCGTCCGCCTTTCCCGGCGGGCGTTCAACTTTTCCCGCCGGCCCGGCCTGTGCGCCCCCGCCGGAGCTGGAAAAATCGACCGCGAAGAAAAAAAGCCCGGCTGCCTCCCGCAGCCGGGCTTTTTATGGCGCGGCTCAGATCGTCATCATCGTCCGGCCCGCGCCGTGGATCGCCTCAAAGTCCTTCCGGAAGACGTCCACCGCGCTGGCGACGCCGGTCATGCCCAGCCCCAGCCGGATGATGTCGGCGCTCACGGTGGCGCCCTGCGCGCCGCTCGCGTAGGCGGAGACGACCTGCGCGGCGTTCTTGAAGCTCGCGGCCAGGATTTTCGCGCCGCTGCCGCTGCCGTCGATGAATTCACGGAGCTCCGCGATCACCCGGGTGGGGTCGGTGCAGTTGTTCTCCATGCGGTTGTAGTAGACCGCGATGTACTTCGCGCCCGCCAGCACCGCGAGCATCCCCTGCATTGTCGAATAGATCGCCGTGGCGGTGACGTTCACCCCCTCGTCGGAGAGCTTTTTGATGGCGGGCAGGCCCGCGGCGCTGACAGGGACCTTGATGAAGGTGTCCTTGCCCAGATTCTCGAGAATGTGCCGCGCCTCCTCGAGAATCGCGCCGGTGGCGGTGGAGACGACCTGCACGTGCAGGCTGCGCTTTTCGCCGCAGAGCGCCTTGATCTCCCGCAGGCGGGCGTAGACGTCGATTTCGCCCTCCGCCTTCAGGATCGTGGGGTTGGAGGTCACGCCGACGACCGGCCAGCTGTCCAGCCCCTCCTTCAAATCCGCCAGATTCGCGGTGTCAAGCATCAGTTCATACATATTGCAGACTTCCTTTCGGTCAATTAGTCGGCGCCTCGAGCATTTCTTCATCTTATCAATGTAGACATTGTAAGCGTCCGCGGCGGGGTTGTCAACATCGCCGCCGCTTCCCCTTCCCCGGCATCACGCGCAAAGAGGGCGGACACCTTCGTGTCCGCCCTCTTTTTTTCCGCTTCTCAAGCGGCTTTGTCATCCCGTTTGGCCGCTCCTACCGGTTGGTCACGGCGACCTGGAGACCCTCCATCACGTCGAGCGCCTTTTCGTTCATCGCCGGGTCGGCGCAGGCGGTGCAGCGCGCGTCGACCGACACCCGCGCCTCGGGAAGCGCGGCCTTGATCAGTACCGCGTTGGAGATCACGCAGATGTTGGACACCAGCCCGCACAGCTCGACCTCCTCATAGCCCTGCGTCTTGGCATAGTAGGCCAGCGCCATAGAACCGAAGGCGGGCTTGTGGAAGCAGGGGGTCAGCGCGTCGCAGTAATCGGCCACCTTCCCGTAGAGCTCCCAGCCGGGCATCCCCCGCACGCAGTGGACGACGGGCAGGTTTTTGCCCTCCTGCGTCTCGAGGTAATCCTCCCCGTGGGTGTCAAAGGTGAACGCCACGTCGTCCCCGCGGGATTTGTACGCCTCGATCTTTTGGCAGATCGGCTCCTCAAGCGCCTCCGCGCCCGGGAATCCGAGGCTCCCGTTCACAAAATCGTTCTGGTAGTCCACCACGACCAACAGCTTGCTCACTTGCTTGTCCTCCCTTTTGAAAAGGGCCGGATTCCTCCGGCCCTCCGTTTAAATTTCGTATACGGATACCTGGTTATTGACCATCGCGACCGAAATGCGCCGGGGCGGGTTGGTGCCCTCCACGAGGCAGGAGGCCGTCCCGAACGCCGCCGCGAACTGCAGCGAACGCTTGGGATCGTACTTGTAATCGTGGGCGATAATGAACCCCGCGAGGGCCGCGTCGCCCGCGCCGATGGAGGATTTGATCTCCGAGAGCTCGGGGACGTCGGCTTTGTATGTAACCTTGCCGTCCCCGTAGACCATCCCCTCCGCGCCCATGCTCGCCAGCACATGGCGCACGCCGAGATCGGCCAGCTGCTTGACGGCGTCCTTGACCTGCTCGAGCGATTCGAGCGGACGGCCGACGAGCATGCACAGCTCCTCGAAGTTGGGCTTGATCACCCACGGCTGGATTTTGGCGATGTTCTCAAGCGTGGCGGAGCGGGTGTCCAGCGCGACCGTGCCGCCGCACTCCTTGATGAACATGCAGATTTCACAGAAGATGTCGTCGGTGACCCCTTCGGGCATCGCGCCCGCCACAACGACCAGCGTCGCCGGACGGATCTCCTCCGACAGCGCCGTCTCCAGCTCGTCGATCGTACGCTGCCGGATCTTGGGGCTCCTGCGGATCAGCCGGGTGAAGGTTCCGTCCGGGGTGACGATGCTGATGTTCTCGCGCATCCGCCCGGGCGTGAGGATGACCCGCGTCCGGACATGCTCGTCGTCGAGGCGCTCGAAGTAGCGCTTGCTGTTCTCCTGGCCGGCCACGATGAGCGCGGTGTTTGCAAGCTCGTAGCTCTGCAGCACGCGCGAAACGTCGACCGCCTTGCCCGCCGAGTCGTACAGCTCGCTGGTGACGGTGTTCTCGCTGCCCATGATGAATCCATCCACGTAGAGGGTGATGTCCGCCACAGGGTTGAGCGACAGCGTGATGATCTTGTCGAAGAGCATCTTCCTAACCTCCCGCTAAAAGTGATTCCATTCCTCCCCGAAGGGCGAATCGTCCTGGTGCTCCGCGGGGGGAGCCTGCCCTCCGGGGGCGGGCCCCTCTTTGGGGGCGGTTTCCTTGGGCGGCTCAGGCTGCCGGCTGGAGGCGTCGCGGTAGAAGGAGGATCCAGAGGTCTCCGGAACCGGCCTGCCCTCCATCATCGCGGCAAACTGGTCCTCCTCCATCTTCTCGTGCTCGAAGAGGTACTGCGCCACCTGATGCAGCTGATCCATATGCTCGGTGAGGATCTCGACCGCGCGCTCGAAGGCGGTGTCGATGATCTCGCGGATTTCCGCGTCGATCTCGGCGGCGACGTTCTCCGAATAGCTCGGGGTGCTCGAGAAGTCGCGGCCGAGGAAGATCTCGCTTTCGTCGTGCCCGTAGACGATGGGGCCCAGCTTCTCCGAGAAGCCGTAGCGCATGATCATATTGCGCGCGACCTTGGTGGCCCGCTCGATGTCGTTGGACGCGCCGGTCGAGATGTCCTCGAGCACGAGCTTCTCCGCCACGCGCCCGCCGAGCAGGGTGACGATCTCCTCGTTCATCTCCCGCTTGGTCATATAGGATTTGTCCTCGCCCGGCAGCGAGAGCGTATAGCCGCCCGCCATGCCGCGCGGGATGATCGAAATCTGGTGCACCGGGTCCTGCGTGGGCAGGTAGTAGGTGCAGACCGCGTGGCCCGCCTCGTGGTAGGCGGTGAGCTTTTTGTCCTTCTCGGTGACCACCCGGCTCTTCTTTTCGGGGCCGGCGATCACCTTGATCGTAGCCTCCTCGATCTCGGCCATCGTGATCGCCCGGAGGTTCTTCTTGGCGGCGAGCAGCGCCGCCTCGTTCGCGAGGTTTTCAAGGTCCGCGCCGGTGAAGCCGACGGTCGACGCGGCGATCGTGTGCAGGTTTACGTCGGGCGCGATCGGTTTATTCTTGGTGTGGACGCGCAAAATCGCCTCGCGCCCCTTGATGTCGGGATAGCCGACCGCGATCTGGCGGTCGAAGCGGCCGGGGCGCAGCAGCGCCGGGTCGAGGATGTCGCGGCGGTTGGTCGCGGCGATGATGATGACACCCGTGTTGGTGCCGAAGCCGTCCATCTCAACGAGCAGCTGGTTGAGGGTCTGCTCGCGCTCGTCGTGCCCGCCGCCCAGGCCCGCGCCGCGGTGGCGGCCGACCGCGTCGATCTCGTCGATGAAGACGATGGACGGGGCGTTCTTTTTGGCCTGCTCGAAGAGGTCGCGCACGCGCGACGCGCCGACGCCGACGAACATCTCGACGAAGTCGGAGCCGGAGATCGAGAAGAAGGGCACGCCCGCCTCGCCGGCGACCGCCTTGGCAAGCAGCGTCTTACCTGTTCCGGGAGGGCCCATCAGCAGCACGCCCTTGGGGATGCGCGCGCCGAGGGAGTTGAATTTGGAGGGGTTTTTGAGGAACTCGACGATCTCGACAAGCTCCTCCTTCTCCTCGTCCGCGCCCGCGACATCCTGAAAGGTCACCTTCGGCCCCTCCTCGGGGGCGCGGGGCTTCGCCTTGCCGAAGCTCATCACGCCGCCCGTGCCGCCGCCGCGCGCCTGCTTCATCATCATGTAATAGAAGAAGACGAGCAGCCCCACGAGCACGAGGGTCGGCAGCAGGCTCACCCACCAGGGGGTCTGCTTGATCGGGAAGTGGTCGTAGACCATCGGGGCGTCGGGATGCGCCTCGTTGTACTGCCGGACATAGCTCTTGGTGCCGTCCGGCTTGTCGGAACTGATATCGTCGAGGAAAAGCACGACGTTGGGGACCTTGTAGTCCTTGGCCGTGTCGTCCTGGAAGGTCATTTTCAGTTCGCCGGTGCCCAGGTCGAGGGTGTATTCCTTGACCTCCTGCCGCTGGAAATACCCGAGCACGTCGGAGTACTTTTCGGTGACGGGGGTCTGCCGCATCGACGAGAACATCAGCACGGCCATGAGCATCAGCAGCAGGAAGGTGGAAAGCCAGATGCCGATGCCTCTTGACTTTTTGTTCAAATCAGATTCACTCCTGTCAAATCATTGCGCGCCCAAGGCGCGCCGCACGGCGGCGCGGGACTACTTTTCGTAGACCTCCGGCTTGAGCACGCCCACATAGGGGAGGTTGCGGTATTTCTCCGCGAAGTCGAGCCCGTAGCCGACCACGAACTCGTCGGGCACCTCGAAGCAGGTGTAGTCCGCCTGGATGTCCGCGGCGCGGCGGGCGGGCTTATCCAGCAGCGTCGCGATGCGGATGTCCGACGCGTGCCGCTGCATGAGCAGCTCCTTGAGGTATTTGAGGGTCAGGCCGCTGTCGAGGATATCCTCGACGATGAGGATGTTGTAGTCCTGGGGGTTGATGTCGATATCCTTGATTATCTTAACCACTCCCGAGGATTTTACGCCGGAACGGTAGCTCGAAACAGCCATGAATTCGATCTCGCAGGGGACGGTGATCGCGCGGATGAGATCGGCCATAAAGACGAACGATCCCTTGAGCACGCCGAGCACCAGCAGCTTTTTGTCCGCGTAATCCGCGGAAATCCGCGCGCCGAGTTCCTTTACCTTTGCCGCGATCTCCTCTTCCTCGATCAGCACCTTCAGGATGTCGTCCGTCATATTCCCTTTTGCCATGCCTATTCATCCTCCGCTCGTCTTTCCCCCGCCCCGGGCTCCGGCGCGAGGGTGATCATCATGATGTTTTTCGTCCCGCGGCCAACCCGCACCCGCTCGTCCACGCCGGCGCCCTCCGCAAAGAAGACCCCCTCGCTGTCGGCCAGTACGCACAGCCGCTCGCGGTCGTCGAGCCCAAGCTCGGAAAAGAGCTTTTTGAGCGTTTTTGTGCATCCGCGCCCGGCGGGCTTCATCCGGTCGCCCGCCTGCCGCGAACGCAAAAAAATATCAACATTTATTTTATCATAATCGACCGCGTTTTTTAATCCCCTATCCGGAATGTTCTCAAAAATTTCATAATCTGCACAGTTTATAACCGAAAATTCTATTGCTTTTCCACCGTCCAGCGGAATTCGCGCGCCGTCGAGCCGCGCCTTCTCGAGCTGCCGCGGCGTGACCGGCCCCGCGGGGCGCTCGCCGCGCCGTTCCAGCCGCAGCACACCGTCCCGCACGGTGACGTAGAGCCGCGGCCCGACCTGCATCGTGTGCCGTCGGCTGTTTTCGAGCATCCCAGCGACCGCGCCGATCCGCTCGGCCGAACGCTCGACGCCGCCCTCCTCGAGCAGCGAGGCGATGACGCGGGTACAGAGCGCCGGATGCAGCGCCGCAAGCCCCGCCGCGTCGAAGCCTCCCTCCCGCCGGAGCTTCTCCCCCGCCTCCCCCGCGAGCTGCGCGAGGCAGTCGGCGTCCCGCCGCAGGGAGTCGGTCATCCGCCCGACCGCCGCGAGCGCCTCGGGGTTCACCCGGAAGAGCTGCGGCAGGACGTTGTGGCGGATGTGGTTGCGGGTGTAGCGGTCGGTCAGGTTGGTGCTGTCGGTGACGTAGCAGAGCCCGTGGGCCGCGCAGTAGTCCTCCGTCTCCCGCCGGGTGCAGCCGATGAGCGGTCGCACGACCGCCCCGCGCACCGGCGGGATGCCGCACAGCCCCGCGATGCCGGTGCCGCGCGCGAGATTCAGGAGCACCGTCTCGGCGGTATCCGAAAGGGTGTGCGCCGTCGCGATCTTGCAGTCGTATTTTTCCGCAAGCTCGCCGAAAAAGGCGTAGCGCGCCTCCCTTGCCGCGACCTCGATCGACACGCCCCGCTCCCGCGCGAGCTCCCTGACCTCGACCCGGCGCAGGTCGAGCGGGATGCCGTACTCCGCGCACATCGTGCGCACGAGCTGCTCGTCCCGGTCGCTCTCCTCCCCGCGCAGGCAGTGGTTGAGATGGCAGGCGCGCACCGTCAGATTTAGATCGGTGAGCGAGCACAAAAAATCAAGCAGGGCGACCGAGTCGGCGCCGCCCGAAACCGCCGCCGTGACCGTGTCACCCTGCCGGAGCATGGAAAATTCTTCAATTGTCGCCCTCGCCTTACGGTTCATCGCGCCCCAGCTCCAAATTCGTAAATCTCGTGTAGCGGTTGTCCCAGCCGAGCTTGACGACCCCCACCTCGCCGTGGCGGTTCTTGGCCACGTCGCATTCGGCGATGTTGCGCTCCTCCGCCTCCTCGCGCGCGTAGTAGTCCTCGCGGTAGAGCAGCAGGACGATATCGGCGTCCTGCTCAATCGAACCCGATTCGCGCAGGTCGGAGAGCATCGGCTTGTGGGTGGTGCGGCTCTCCGGTCCGCGGGAGAGCTGGGAGAGGGTGATGACCGGGACGTTGAGCTCCTTGGCCATGATCTTGAGGTTTCGGGTGATCTCCGAAACCTCCTGCACGCGGTTTTCGCTGCGCCGCCCGGTGGACATCAGCTGGAGGTAGTCGATGATGACGAGGTCGACCTTCTTGAGCCGGCGCAGCTTCGCCTTCATCTCCCCCACCGTGATGCCCGGCGTGTCGTCGAGGTAAATATCCGCCTTGGAGAGCACCTGCGACGCCACCGCGATGCGCACCCAGTCGTCGCCCGAAAGCTCGCCCGTGCGCAGCAGCTGCCCCTCGACCGACGCCTGCGACGAAAGCAGGCGCTGCGCGAGCTGCTCGCTGCTCATTTCGAGCGAGAAGACGGCGACCGTGCGCCCCCCCTTGGTGGCGACGTTCTCCGCGATGTTGAGCGCGAGTGAGGTCTTGCCCATGCCGGGGCGGGCCGCGATGAGGATGAGGTCGGTCTTGTTGAGCCCGGTGATCACCCGGTCGAGCGCCGGGTAGCCGGTCGAGATGCCCTTATACTTGTCCCGGTCCTCGCCGGAGAGGTGCTGGAGCAGCTCGTAGGTCTCGGTGATCGCCGTTCGGATATGCTTGAAGGAGCTCGTGTTGCGCCCCTGGCGGATGTCGAAGATGCTCTGCTCGGCCGAGTCGAGCAGCACGTCGGACTCCGCCTGGGACTCCTGCGCCATGTCGATGATCTCCCGCGAGGCGGTGATCAGCCGGCGCACATAATATTTTTCGCGCACGATCCGGCAGTACGCCTCGACGTTCGCCGACGAGGGCACCACCTGCGCGAGGTTGGTCAGGTAGATTTTGGCGTCCTCGTCGGTCTCGAAGATCTGCTCTCCCTTGACCGCGTCGAGGATCGTGATGAAGTCCATCGTCCTGTTCATGTTGAACATGTTGGTCATCACGTCAAAAATCTGCTGGTGCTGGGGGCGGTAGAACGCCGACGACCGCAGGTTCTCCATCACCAGCGCAAAGCAGGCGGGATCGATCAGCACCGCGCCGAGCACGCTCTGCTCCGCCTCGAGGCTGTAGGGCATCTGCCGGCCGTATTCCCCCGTGTCCAGATTGAAGTCCGCCAACGCCGCCCCTCCTCTCAGTGTGATCCGCTTACTCCGCTTCGCCGACGACCACGTAGACGTCCGCCGCGATGCCCGGGTGCAGCTTCACCTGCACGGTGTAGCTGCCGAACGCCTTGATGTCGGAATCCATGACGATCCTGCGCTTGTCGATCTGCGCGCCGAGCTGGCGGGAGAGCTCCTCGGAAATCTCCTTGCTCGTGACCGAGCCGAACAGCTTGCCGTTCGCGCCCGCCTTGGCGGCGATCTTCACCGTCTTGCCGCCGACCTTCCCGGCCAGCTCCTGAGCCGCCTGCTTTTCCACCTCGGCCTTGTGCTCGATCGACGCCTGCCGCGCCTTCATCTCGCCGA
Source organism: uncultured Anaerotruncus sp. (assembly GCF_902490045.1). GTDB lineage: Bacteria > Bacillota > Clostridia > Oscillospirales > Ruminococcaceae > Anaerotruncus. Next base: position 25,106 of record NZ_CABUCJ010000005.1, on the reverse strand, counting down.
GCGCCTGCGCGTTCGCCTCGATCGCCAGCCCCTTGGGCAGCAGGAAATTGCGGGCGTACCCGTCGGAAACCTTGACGAGGTCCCCCTTCTTACCGCTTCCCTTGACGTCCTGTGTCAGAATCACTTTCATTGTTCCGTCTCCCTTCCGGCCCCCTGAAGGGGGCCTGCCAAATGCAATCTCCGTCGGGCGCAAGCGCCGTCCGGGACTAATTTCTGCTGTTTTCCTCGAAGTACTGGTCGATCGCCGCGACCAGACTGCGGTACGCCTCGTCGAGCGGCACGCCGGTCAGCTGCGCCCCCGCCATCGTGAGGTGCCCGCCGCCGCCCAGCTTTTCCATGATGATCTGAACGTTGAGCTGCCCCATGCTGCGCGCCGAGATCGACACGCCGCCGTTCATCTCAAAGACGAGGAAGGACGCCTGCACGCCGATGATGCCGAGCAGTTCATCCGCGGCCTGCGCCGCAGTCACCTGGATGTCGGGCGCGTCGCGGTCGGGCGAGACGGCGATCGCGCAGCCGCGGTAGACCTCCGCGTTGGCGACCAGCTTGGCGCGGCGCTGGTAGCTCTCCATCGAGAGGGCGAACATCCGCCGCACCTCGACCGTGTCCGCGCCGATCTTGCGCAGGTAGGCCGCGGCCTCGAAGGTGCGCACCCCCGTCTTGATGATGAAGTTCTTGGTGTCGAGCATGATGCCCGCCAGCAGCGCCTCGGCCTCGGGGCGGCCGAGCCGCAGCTTGTCGCCGAAATACTGCGCCAGCTCGGTGACCATCTCAGAGGCGCTCGACGCGTAGGGCTCGTGGTAGAAGATGACGGCGTTGTCGATGTGGCCGACCATCTTGCGGTGGTGGTCGATGACGACGACGTTCTTACAGGCGTCAAAGACGGCCTCCGACTCGAGGATGTGCTTGACGTGGGTGTCGCAGATGATGAGCAGCGTCTTGCGGGTGACCTTGAGCAGCGCGTCCTCCGGCTCGAGGAACATGCCCTCGAACCCGTTCTGGAGCAGCCGTTCATATTCGAGCGCCACGAGGTTGGTGTTCCTGCGGATGACGACGTAAGCCTCCTTGCCCATGAGGCGGGCGGCCTTCATGATGCCCACCGACGCGCCGAAGCAGTCGAGGTCGGCGGCGCGGTGGCCCATGACGAGCACGTTGTCGCTGCCGCCGATCAGCTCGGCGAGCGCGGTGGCGACGATGCGCGTCTTGACCTTGGTGCGCTTCTCCATGCCGCTCGAGACGCCGCCGAAAAACTCGTACCCCGACGCGCCCCGCACCGCGGCCTGGTCGCCGCCGCGCCCGAGCGCCATGTCGAGCGCCTGGCGCGCGAACCGCTCGCTCTCCTCCAAGGTGGACGCGTCGCGGCCGACGCCGACCGACAGGGTCGGGGCCATCTTGGTTTCCGTCTCGATGGCGCGCACCTGCTCGAGCAGGGTGAACCGCGCCGAAATGATCCCGCGCAGGCTGCGCTCCTCCATCACCGCGGTGAACCGGTCGCGCTCGGTCTTGAGCAGCAGCCCGCCGCTGTCGGTGACGAACTTGCTCACCACGTATTCGATCTGGCCCATCACCCGCGCGCGCTCGTTGTCCTTCATGTTCTGCTGGAGCTCCTCGTAGTTGTCCACCAGAATCAGCATGACCGACGGGCGGGTTTCAAAGTATTCGCGCGCGTAGCGCTTGAGCTCGGTATTCTCGAAGAAGTACACCATGTAGAGCTCTTCCTCTTCGCTGACCGCGCGCGCCACATAGGCGGTGTAAAAACGTCCCTTGTATTCGGTGTCGTAGCCGCCCTCAGGGCAGGTCCGGGTGATGTCCACGCCGGTCAGGATGGTGTAGATGCTCTTGCCGTAGCAGTTCTCCTCCCCGAGGATCTCCGTCTGTCCGAGGCGGTTGCACCAGACGATTTCACCCTCCCCGCTGCACACGAACACCGGGATGGGGAAGCCCGTCAGCGCGTCCTGCTGCACGGTGGTCAGCGTCTGACCCATCGTGACCAGAAAACGGCTGATCTGCCGCTTGGTAAGCTGGACCTGCCATACAAGCAGCACCGCGCATGCCACCGTGACGAACGCGCAGATATAGAACAGCCGGATATTGAAGAACAGCGTAGCCACCGTGACAGCCGCGCAGCACCCGATTGCGATCAGCAAAAAGGATTGGAACGGATGATTACTTTTCTTCACTTCAAAACCTCGTTTGTGACGATGTTGTCGGTTTCCCAAGCGGGGCCGGCCCACTCATACATAGATTATTATACCACGTCCGCCCGGCAGTTGCAATCCACAACCTTTCGCTTGACACGTGGGGCCCGCCCTGATATAATCTGATTAGTAAATTACTAATTTAGTAAATGGAGGGTTCCCCATGAACATCCCGACAACGTTAAAGCATAAGCCCGTCATCGCGGTGGAGGACTACGAGGCGATCGACGATCACCGCTTCCCCGCCACCGACGCCAAGGGCCTCTCCCTCGGGCTTGCCCAGTGGAACGACCGCGGAAAGCTCGATATCTCCGCCAAGGTGTGGCGCCACACGGGCGGCAAATGGTCCCGGCAGTCGGAGGAGCTGCCCCTTCACCGGGTGCTCGACCTGGCCATCCTCACCGCCCGCGCCTGCCAGTACTTCCGCGAGGAGAGCTACCGCCATCCGGAATTCTACGATCCGGAACACCCCGTCATTGACCGGGTGGGACTCGAGGGGGACGCGATGACCGTCTCGGTCTGCACCGAAAACCCGATGATCCGGGAGGATATCAAGCTCTTCAGCCAGGCCCTCTCAAACGAGGGGGAACGCCTCGGCGAGCGGTTTTCCATCCTCGCCCGGCTGTTAAAGGAGATGGGATACTGATGGACATGCATAAAAAGGAGCTGCTGAACGCCTACAAAAGCCGCCCCCTTTCGGGCGGCGTGTACGTCATCCGCAACACCCAAAACGGCCGCTACCTGCTCGCCGCCGAAACGAACCTCTCCGGTTCGAAGGGCAAGTTCGAGTTTTCCAAAATGACCGACTGCTGCAACTGGCACAAGCTCTCGGCCGACTGGAAGGCATGCGGAAAGGACGCCTTCGTCTTTGAGGTGCTCGACGAGCTCACCCAGAAGGAGACCCAGACGCCCGAGGAGTTCCGCGCCGATCTCGCCGCGCTCGGCGAGCTGTGGGCGGAAAAATTCGACCCCGCCCTCGCCTACTGAATGTTAACCGCACAACAAAGCGGCCGCCCAATCGGGCGGCCGCTTCTGTATGCTGCTTGTCAGGGGGTGGTCCATGGAGGGGGACGACCCGCCCCCCCTCCATGAGGCGCGCCGGGCGGGCGTCGGCGCGAAGCGCCGCTCCGGCCCATCGGGCCGGGCAGTCCCGCCCTTCCTTAACGTGCTTTTGGTCGGGGGCCAAAAGCACGCGCGCCTAGACTTCCTGTATGACGGGCAGGATCATCGGGCTGCGCTTGGTGCGGCTGTAGAAATAGGAAGAGAGGGAATCGCGCACCTGCGTCTTGATGTTGCCCCAGTCGCTGACGTGCTTTTTGGTGCAGCCCTCGATCGTCTGCTTGGCGACGACGCGCGCCTCGGCGAGCATATCCTCCGCCTCGCGCACATAGACGAAGCCGCGCGAGATGATGTCCGGGCCGGCGACGATCTGGCCGTTCGTCCCGTCGATGGTGGTGACCACCACGATGAGGCCGTCCTCGCCCAGATGCTTGCGGTCGCGCAGCACGATGCTGCCGACGTCGCCGACGCCCAGCCCGTCGACGAGGATGCGCCCGGACGGGACGATCTCGCCCGTCTTGACCGACACGCCGTCGAGCTCGAAGACATGTCCGTTCTCGCCGATGAAGATGTTTTCAGGCGGGATGCCCATCGCCAGCGCAAGGCCGGCGTGGCGCTTGAGCTGCTTATACTCGCCGTGCACCGGGAAGAAGAACTTCGGCTTGGTGAGCGCGAGCATGATTTTCAGCTCCTCCTGGCAGGCGTGGCCCGAGACGTGCACCTCGTACATCCGCTCGTAGATCACGTCGGCGCCCAGCCGCATCAGGTCGTTGACGACGCGGCCGACCGTCTTTTCGTTGCCGGGGATGGGGTTCGCGCTGATGATGATGAAATCGTTCGCGGTGACCGACACCTTGCGGTGGTCGCCCGACGCCATGCGCGAAAGCGCGCTCATCGGCTCGCCCTGGCTGCCCGTCGTGATGAGGACGACGTCCTCGGGACGGTAGCGGTTGATGTCGTCGATGTCGATCATGACCCCCTCGGGGGGCTTGAGGTAGCCGAGCTCGGTCGAGACGAGCACGGTGTTGACCATGCTGCGGCCGGAGACGGCGACCTTGCGGCCGTATTTGGCGGCCGCCTCGCAGACGAGCTGCATGCGGTGGATGTTGGACGAGAAGGTCGCAACGATGATCCGCTTGTGCTCCGCCTGCTTGAAGAGCTTGTCGAAGCTCTCGGCAACCGTCACCTCGGTGGGGGTGAAGCCGGGACGCTCCGCGTTGGTCGAATCGGACAGCAGCGCGAGCACGCCCTTGCCGCCCAGCTCGCCGAACCGCGCGAGGTCGATGATGTCGCCGATGATCGGCGTGTAATCGATCTTGAAGTCGCCCGTCTGGATGATGACGCCCGCCGGGGTGTGGATGGCGAGCGCGACCGCGTCGGGGATCGAGTGGTTGACGCGGATGAACTCCACCTCGAAGCAGCCGAGCTTGATCGTCTCCTGCGGGGCGATCTGCACGAGCTTGACCTTGCCGTAGAGCCCGTGCTCGCGCAGCTTGTTCTCAATGAGTCCGAGGGTCAGCCGGGTGGCGTAGACGGGGACGTTGAGCTGCTTGAGGAAATAGGCCAGCGCGCCGATATGGTCCTCGTGGCCGTGGGTGATGACGATGCCGCGCACCTTGTCGCGGTTTTTCATCACATAGGTGAAGTCGGGCAGCACAAGGTCGACGCCCAGCATGTTTTCATCCGGAAAGGTCATGCCACAGTCGACGAGGAACATGTCGTCCATGCACTCGTAGACCGTCACGTTTTTGCCGACCTCCAGAAGCCCGCCCAGCGGGATGACACGCACCGGGGTTTTGCGCTGTTCCTTCTGGCCCTTGCGTCTGCGGCCCTGCTGTTTGCCCGCGTCCTGGCGCGCCTCGGCCGCCTGGCGGGCCTTGCCCGGCTCGGAAAGCTCGATCGTCGCGCCGACGACCACCGGGGCCTTTTTGCCGCCCCTGGAAGGCTTTTTCGGCGCCTTGGGCGCCTGCTGCCCGGAAGCCGCGGACTTCTGAGCCGCCTGCTGCTTGGGGGCCTGTTTCCGGTTCGGCTCCTTCGGGGCCTGCTGCTTGGGGGGCTGCTGTTTACCCGCCTGCTGCTTGGCGCCCTGCTTGGGCTGTTTCTGCTGCTTCTGGGGCGCGTCCTGTTTTTCGTTCTGCGCCCCGGCGGCGCCCTTCCCCTGTTTCTCAGGAGATTTGGGCGCGGCTTTTTTCGGCGTCTCCGTCTTGGGGAGCGCCTTCTGGATCAGCTTGGCCGCAGCCTCCTTCACCGGCTGCCGGGGCTTTTTCTTCTGCGCGCCGCGTTCGACGACCGAACGCTTTTCGAGCGCGTCAAGCCCAAGGCCGAGCTGTTCGTCGGTCAATTTTCCACCGACTTTTTTTTCATCTGTCACAAAATGTACCTCCATGTTTTATGCAATTAGCATCTGCTCTTATCAAAATCCGGCAGAAAAGATCACAAAATCAGAACCCATCCTCCAACTGCTTACCCGGTCATGCCCAATCCACGAAACGGGTCAGCATCCCCGCCGGAAAGGACATCAATCGCAGTGAGAGGATAGGCGATGAAATTCCGTCAGCCGAATTCTTCTACCATCAAACGCATTGTGAAAATGCGTAAAACGAACACATGATTTCTATACATTTTACACGATTTCTCCCTCTTTGTCAAGCAAGCTCTCCAGCCGTCTGGTAAAATCTGTACAGAGCTCCTCCGCGATTTCCCAACTCGCGGCCTCCGCGAAGACGCGGATGGCGCCGCCGTTTTTGCGCGGGCGCAGCAGCACGACCCCGCGGTCGCCCCGCACGACGATCCCCTCCCCCGCGCGCTCCCCGGAAAACTGCCCGAGCGCCCGCGCGGGCGGCGTCCGGATGGGCACCGTCCGCTCCGCCTCGGCGAAGGGGGGAAGCCGCTTGTCGAGCTCGCGCAGCGAAAGCCCCCCGCGCTTCATGTGCGCGAGCAGCTGCACGGCGAGCATCAGCCCGTCGCGCGCGCACTGCTGGCGCGCCGCGAGCTTCCTGCCCTGCGCGTCCGAGCCGTCCGCCGGGCAGAGCAGATAGCGGTAGACGTGCCGTCCCCGCTCTCCGGCCAGCGCGTCGAGCGCGCGCGGGAAGTCGTTTTCCACCGCGACGTCCTCCTGCTGCTCGAACTGCGCGAGGCACCACGCCGCCACCGCCCGGTGGCAGCCGAATTTTGTCTCCCCCTCCGAGAGCTCCAGCCGCCGCCCGTCCTCAGAGAGGGTGAGCTTCAGCCCCGCCTCCTCGGTGACCTCGCAGCCGAGCTTCGTGAGCACGTCGGAGAGCAGCCGCCCCGCGGCGGCGTTTCCGCAGGCGACCCGCGCGCGCATCCCGTCAAGCCCGTCGGGGGCCTGCCGCAGCAGCTCGGTCAGGTACATGACCCCGATGCCGCTCATGTCCACGCAGTCGCCGAACCCGTCCGCCCCCGCGCGGGCGAACTCCCCGCGCGAAAGCGCCAGCTCGATCTCCCGCTCGACCCGGCGGGTGGCGGGCAGCCCCGCCTCGCAGAGCACCTTGATCGCGTTTTGCTCTCCGCCGCAGAGGTAGACCCCCAGCGTCAGGGCGTTGTAGCCCATGGCGAAGCCGAAGAGCGCCTCGAAGACGCTTCCGAAATCGAGCACCGGCGCGCCGGTCGAGCGAACCCCCGCGATGAGCGCCGCGCCGAGCACCTTGGCGGACCGCGCGTCCCCCGTGGCGACGCCGACCGGGCGGCCCTTGGCGAGGGTGCCGACCGCGCAGCCGATCCGCACGGCGAGCTCAGGAGTCAGCTCCACGCCGACCTCGCCGCACATCCCCTCGTCGTCGAAGGCGCAGGCCGCGCCCCCTCTGGCCGAGAGATGGTCGGAGACGGCCGCGCCGTCGGGGACCTTCACGCCGCCCGCCACCCGGACGCACTCCCGGACCTCCGCGTCCGCGCCGACGACGGCGCCTTCGCCCGCCGAGCATGCTGCGGGGCAGCAGCACGCTCCCCCGCGCCTGCGCGCCCGCGCCGATGGTGCAGCCGTCGTCGAGCACGCTGCCCTCCCCGACCTGCGCGTTATCGCCGATCCGCACCCCTTCGCCAATCCACACGGGCGGCGTCAGCTCGTACCGGCCCGCGGGCCGCCTGCCCGCGAAGTAGTTCCCGTCGGCGTCCCGCTCCCCGCGCAGCCGGCACCGGACCCGCCCCGCGAGCAGGTCCGCCTGCGCGCGGCGGTAGGCGCCGAGATCGCCGATGTCGCACCAGTAGCCCGACAGGGTGCAGTTTTTGAGGAGCATTCCCCGCTCGAGCATCGCGGGAAAGAGATCGGACGCAAAGTCGAATTTCCGGCCCTCGGGAATCATATTGACCGCCTCGGGGGACAGGATATAGATACCGGTGTTGGCCAGTTCGCTCGTCGCCTGCGCGTAGGAGGGCTTTTCCACGAAGCCGGTGATCCGGTCGGTTTCGTCCGCGACGACCAGCCCGTATTCGCGCGGGTCGTCCACCCGCGCGGTCACGATGGTGACCGCCGCGCCGCTCTCCCGGTGCGCCTCCGCCGCCTGCCGCAGCGGAAAATCGCAGAGCGCGTCGCCGCTGATGACGAGCGCGGGGCCGTCGGGCGTCCCGAGCGCGTTTTTGACGCTGCCCGCCGTGCCGAGCGGGGTCTCCTCCTCACAGAAGGAGAGCTTCACCCCCGCGAACTCCGCGCCCTCAAAGTGGCCGGTGATCCGTTCGGGCAGGTATTGCAATGTGAGCACACTCTCAAAGACGCCGTTTTCCGCGAGCAGCTCGAGGATATATTCCACGACGGGGCGGCCGCACAGCCGCGCCATCGGTTTGGGGACGTTTTCCGTGAGCGGGCGCAGGCGCGAGCCCTGCCCGCCCGCCATAATGACCGCTTTCATCAGGTGGGGAACCCTCCGTACAAACAGATTTACCGCTAGTATGGACGAAATCTCCCTCCTTTACACTTTTCCCAGCCGTTCGTGCGCAAAAAAGCGGCCGCGCCCCTTGTAAAAAAGAGCAAAATCGTCTACAATATTTTCCGGTGTCTATCGCCGGGAAACCGGCAGTTTTACGGCACGGAGGAACGGATGCGTAAACAGGTCGAAATCTTTACCGACGGCGCCTGCTCGGGCAATCCCGGCGCGGGCGGCTGGGGGGCGGTCCTGCGGTTCGGGCGGCACGAGAAGGAGCTCTCGGGCGGCGAAAAGCAGACCACCAACAACCGTATGGAGCTCACGGCGGTGATCATGGCGCTTTCGGCGCTCAAGGAGCCCTGCGCCGTCACGATCACCACCGATTCCAAATATGTCGCTGACGCGGTCTCCAAGGGCTGGGTCTACGGCTGGCAGAAGAAAAACTGGATGCGCGCCCCCGGCGAGCCCGTCAAGAATCCCGACCTGTGGAAGCGGCTGCTCGCCCTCCTCGCGGAGCACGACGTCACCTTTCGCTGGGTGCGCGGGCACAACGGGCATCCCGAAAACGAACGGTGCGACGCGCTCGCGGTCGCCGCGATCGAAAAGGTGCGGGAAAATCCGTGATTTTTCGCGGAACCCCTTGCAAATTATACTTTATTGGTATACAATTGAGATGTAATCAAACATCCCTTCACATTTCCGGATAGAATGGTGGTAATCGAATGAAACGGTTTGTATACGCGGACAACGCCGCGACGACACAGATCTCCCCCGAGGTGCTCGAGGCGATGATGCCCTGGCTCACCGAGGGCTACGGCAACCCGTCGAGCATCTACGAGCTCGGGCGAAGCGCGGGCTTTGCAATCGAGGACGCGCGCAAAAAGGTCGCCGCCGCGCTCGGCGCCCAGCCGAACGAAATCTATTTCACCGGCTGCGGCTCGGAGAGCGACAACTGGGCGATCAAGGGCGCGGCGCACAAGCTCGCCGCCAAAGGCAAAAAACACATCGTCACGACGGTGTTCGAGCACCACGCGGTGCTGCACGCCTGCGCGGCGCTCGAGAAGGAGGGCTTCGAGGTCACCTACCTGCCGGTGGACGAGCGGGGCCTCATCACGGCGCGGCAGGTGGCGGAAGCCATCCGCCCCGACACCGCGCTCGTGACCATTATGTACGCAAACAACGAGGTCGGCACCATCCTGCCGATTCCCGAGATCGGCGAACTCTGCCGCGAAAGGGGCGTCTGGTTCCACACCGACGCGGTACAGGCGGTCGGCAACGTCCCCATCGACGTGCAGGCCCAGAAGATCGACATGCTCTCCCTCTCCGGGCACAAGCTCCACGCCCCCAAGGGGGTCGGCGCCCTCTACATCAGAAAGGGCATCCTGCTGCCCAACCTCATCGACGGCGGCGAGCAGGAGCGCGGACGCCGCGCCGGCACCGAAAACGTCGCGTCGATCATCGGGCTCGGCCGCGCGATGGAAATCGCCTGCGCCGACATCCCCGCCAAGATCGCCAAGGTCACCCCGCTGCGCAACCGCATCATCGACGAGCTGCTCACCCTTCCCCTCTCCCGCCTCAACGGCGACCGGGAACGGCGGCTCGCGGGCAACGCGAACCTCTCCTTCGTCGGCGCGGAGGGCGAGGCGCTCCTGCTGGGGCTCGATATGCAGGGGGTGTGCGCCTCCTCCGGCTCCGCCTGCACGACCGGCTCCCTCGACCCGAGCCACGTGCTCCTCTCGCTGGGACTCTGCCACGAGGTCGCGCACGGCTCGCTGCGCCTCACGATCACCGACTGGACCACCCCCGGCGACGTCGAGCAGATCATTGCCGCGGTCAAATCGGTCGTGGAACGCACCCGCGCGATGTCCCCGCTGTGGGAGGATATCCAAACCGGTAAAAAAACCTTCAAGGTCTAAGCATAGAAAGGACTGGATGCAGAATGTTATATTCGGATAAGGTGCTCGAGCATTTCGCCAACCCCCACAACGTCGGGGAAATCCCCGACGCGGACGGCGTGGGCGAGGTCGGCAACGCCAAATGCGGCGATATCATGAAGATGTACCTCAAAATCAAGGACGGCGTCATCGAGGACGCGAAGTTCAAGACCTTCGGCTGCGGCGCGGCGATCGCGACCAGCTCGATGGCCACCGACATGATCAAGGGCTCGACCATCGAGGAGGCCCTGGGGCTCTCCAACCAGGCGGTGGTCGAGGCGCTCGACGGCCTGCCCGCGAGCAAAATTCACTGCTCGGTGCTCGCCGAACAGGCGGTCAAGGCGGCGCTCGCCGACTACTACCGCAAAAACGGCGTCGACCCCGACCCGATCGTCGGGACGATCACCGAATGTGAGGCCTGCCACGGCCTGTAAATGAAAACCCAAAAGAGCCGCCCGAAAGGGCGGCTCTTTTTCTGCCTTACGACGGATATTCAGTGGAACATATCCTTTTTGACGAGGATGAGGGTGCCGATGGCGGCGATGATCAGCGAGATGACGATCGGCACCCACCAGACGGGGAACGGCAGCCCCGAGACGTTCATTCCGTAGAAACTGAACACCATGTTGGGGATGGCCATGACGATCGTGATGGCGGTGAGCACCTTCATGACGATGTTGAGGTTGTTTGAGATGACCGACGCGAAGGCGTCCATCATGCCCGAGAGGATGCCCGAATAGATGTTGCACATCTCGATGGCCTGCTTGACCTCGATCAGCACGTCCTCGAGCAGGTCCTCGTCCTCCTCATAGAGCTTGATGATGCGGCCGCGCAGGATTTTTTCGAGCGTAACCTCGTCCGACTTGAGGGAGGTGGAGAAGTAGACGAGCGATTTTTCCAGCCCGAGCAGCTGGATGAGCTCCTTGTTGCGCATCGACTGGTGCAGACGGCTCTCGGTGGTGGAGGAGAGCTTGTCGATCTGCTTGAGGTAGATGAGGAAGCGCGCCGCGATGCGCAGCAGCGTCAGCAGCAGAAAACGGGTCTTGAGGGAGGTTTGCAGCCCCTTGACGCGGCCCTCCGCCATGTCCATGATCGTGAGGTTGTCGTTGAGGCAGACGGTGATGACATAGTCCCGCGTGATGATGATGCCCATCGGCAGGGTGGTGTAGAGCAGCGTCTTGTTCTCGTCGGTCTGCTCCTCCGCCGAAGGATAGTCGACGATGACGAGGGTCTGATCCTCCTCGCTCTCGATGCGCGAGCTCTCCTCCTCGTCGAGCGCGGCACGGACAAAATCAGGCTCCACGCCGAGGTCGCCGGTCAGGTAGGCGACCTCCGCTTCGGTGGGGCTGACGACCGAAATCCAGCAGCCCGGCTCGGGCGCGTCGATCTTCAGGATGCGGTTGTCCACCGTCTTATAGAAGTTCAGCATAGAATGGCCCCTTTCTCAGGGGCTTCTACGCACGGTGGGATGCGCCCCTGACGATATTGTGTTTTTTGACACAGAGCTTCCACCAGCGGGTACTTCCCGGGTCAGGGTTCACATCAGCACCTCCAAACAGTTTGATCCGTCAAATTTCATTTCCAGCGTCCATTTGACGCCTTTCCCATTATAGCACATGATTCCCCGATTGCAAGCGCAAATTCCCGCAATCCGGACCCTCTTCCGCCTAGCCGCGCGAAAACCGTCCAAATCGGCCCGATTTCCGAAAATCCGGGGAAATACCGTCAAAATCGTGTAAAATGGGACACGGGAAAGCCCCCGGGGAAACGGTCCGTTTCCCCGGGGGCTTCCGGCGGTCAGAACTGCGCTTCAAAGGCCTTTTCCACACCGGAGGTATCGTCCGCCATGACGAGCAGGACATAGTTCCCGTGGGTCAGCACGAGCGCGCCGTTAATCTTGGTCATCTCCTCGGGCTTGTAGTCCTCATAGGAGAACTTCTGGTCCTCGATGCGCACATCGATCGCGTCCTTCACATGCTGCACGTCCGCCTCGTCCTTCGCCTTGATGACGGTGACCTCCTCGGCGGTCGAGCGGGTGCCGCTCATGTACATCGACGCGTCGGCGACCTTCTCCCGGTCGAGCGAACTGTAGAGGCCGTAAAAGACCGTCTCGTCCGCCGTGACCATCTGGTCCTTGAGTTCGAGGCCGCCGGCCACCGCCGCAACCACGTCCGCCGCCGCCGGCTGCTTTCCGGAATCCGCCTGCCCGCCGCACGCCGCCAGCGAGAGCACCGCCAGCGATGCGAGCAGGGCCGCTAAAATACGTTTCATGATAACAGCTCCTTATCTATGATACGGTATGGGTCTTGAGGTATTCAAACCACTTGGTGTAATATTCCGGCCCGAAGTGCATCCCGTCGGTCGGGGATGCCTCCTCGGGCAGTTCACCCTTTTCGTTCTTGAGCGCCTCGGCCACGTTGACGAAGTAGACGCCCTTCTCCCTGCTGAGTTCGAGCAGCGCCGCGTTGAAGGCGTCGATGTGGCCGTTGTCCAGGTTGTAGATGTTGCCCGGCGTCACCGGAAGGATCGACTGGACATAGATCAGCGCGTCCGGCTGGAGCGCCTTGATGTCGTCGAGCAGCTTGCCGTAACGGGCGATGAAGGTCGCGGTGTCCTCCCTGGCCTCGTTCCCGCCCAGCATGATATAGAGCTTGGCATAGGGCTTCTGCCCGAGCGCGTCCATGATCGTGATGCGCCCCTCCTCCGTCTTGACGACCTCGCGCGTGTAGACGGTGTCGAGGTTGACGCTGGTGCCCGCGAGCACCGTCGTGTTGGACATGAGCCCATAGAGGCCGATCCCCTCGGTGATCGAATCCCCGACGAACGCCGCGTCGTCAAAATAGGTGCCCATCACCCGCTCCGACTCGGGAACCGCGCCCTCGGGAAGGGCGGGCTTCTCCGGCGCTTCCGGTTCGCTGCTCTCCTCCGGCTCGGAGGAGGACGCCTCCGGTTCGCTGCCCGATTCCGGCGCGGCGCTCTCCGCCACGGAGGGGGCGCTCTCCTCCGGCTGGGCTGCCACCTTCTGCCAGATGCCGGCCACGGCGAGCGAAAAAACAAGTGCGAACGCCAGCAGGCCGAGCACCGGCCAGAGCATATTCCGATTGTGCCCTCGGATCACCTTGGGCGGTTTCTTTTCAAACATCCCTCTACTCCTAACGGCGGGAGCCGCCTCCCGCGTATTCCGTCCGCCCCCGCGCCGCCCGGCCGGGTGCACGGTGACGTGCTTATTATACATCATCGGCATTTGCCTTGTAAAGCCGGAAAGTGGATGTCCGCGGCGGCCAAAGGGTTGTAAATCCGGTGAAAGCGGGGATATTCCGCCCCGGTTTTGTGACTGTGGCGACCGCTTCATAGAATATACACAAAGTTATAAACACTTTCCACCGGGTTTTCCACCGGAGCGTTTCCCCATAACCAGCGAAAACGCCCCGCTCTCCCCCGCCGTTTCAACAGCTTATCCACTGTATATTCGTCCGGGGCGCGGAAAATATACATTCATTTGTCCGCCGATGAAGGGCGGTGTCTGTCCACGGCGGAGATTATACTTGAAGTCATACACCCCTTACGTGTCGAAATCAAACCGGATTCCTGCACCCCGCCCCAGTTTTTTCCGCCGCCGCGCGGACGGCAAAAAATCCGGACGCGGAGCGTCCGGATTTTCAGCGGGCCGCGGAGGGCGCCGCTATGCGGGGAGTCTCAGCGTTCCCCCCGCGCGCCGGGCAAAAACAAAAACACCAACCGCCGCAGCGACCGGTGTTCCCTTTGCCACAAGTGCGGGGACTTGATCCTGTGCGACTCCCGCTTTCTTGCTTGATTTAACCATCACGCGAATCACTGTTCAATCTCAGAATGGGCGGGTAGTTGGCGAAAGGGCCGGTGCGTCAGTACCAATCATGCTTTTCATTCCGGTCAAGGGCGTTGATCCGCGCCATCTCTTCGTCGGTCAATTCAAAATCATAGAGCTCCGTGTTCTCCCGGATATGGTCGGGATTGCTGGAGCCCGGGATCACCACCACACCCTTTTGGAGATTCCAGCGGAGGATGACCTGGGCCGACGATTTGCCGTGGGCCGCGGCGATGTCCGAGATGACCCCGTCGCCCAGCAGCTCGGCGGTGTGCCCCCTGCCTCCAAGGGGATACCAGCCCTGCACCACAATGCCCAGGCTCTGAATATAGGGAATCACGTCGTTTTCCTGGTAGTAGGGGTGGATCTCGTTCTGCACCAGGGCCGGGGTGACGCTCACCTGGGGCAGAAATTCCTCCAGCTCCTCCACATACCAGTTTGACAGGCCGATGGAGCGGATCTTTCCCTCTGCCACCGCCTTTTCCATGGCCTGATAGGCGGCCACATCCCCGTCGCCCGGATGGTGCAGCAGCATCATGTCAATGTAATCAAGCCCCATCGTCTCCAGCGCCTGGTCGATGGCCGCCTCCGCGTTGGAAAACTGGCTCGGGTAGAGCTTGGTGATGACGAAAATTTCCTCTCTCGGGATGCCGGACTCCCGTACCGCGCGCCCGACCTCCGCCTCGTTGTGGTACATATAGGCGGTGTCGATGAGCCGGACGCCCCGTTCCAGCGCCGCGGACACGGAACGGACGCAGGTTTCACCGGTCAAGGAGTAAGTTCCCAATCCGTTGATGGGCATGGTGTAGCCGCTGTTGAGCGTCACGGTCCCTGTCTCAAAATCGAATCCTCCGCTGCCCGCCAGAGCGGTCGGTGGCCGGGATAAGTCCAGACCGTCGATCCAGCTCTCCACGGCCTCCCGGCCGGTCCCTCCGGGGAACCGTCTGCCCGGCCGCCAATCGGCCCCGGGCGCCAGGGCATGGAGGTCCGTATCACTGGAGCCGATTCCGCTGCTGTGGGAGGTGCAGAAAGGCACAATGGTCTTACCGGAAAAATCATAGCTCTCCAGAAACGTGCTGATAATCCTTGGCGCTTGACCGTGCCAGATGGGGTAGCCCAGAAGCACAATGTCATAATCCTCCATATTCTCTACGTTCCCCGAAATAGCGGGGCGGGCGGAGGGATCGGATTGTTCTCGGTTGGCACGGCTGGAACCGCTGTTGTAGTTCAAGTCGTCGACGGTATAGGGAACCTCTGGTACGATTTCATAGAGGTCGGCGTTTAGGGAACCGGCCGCATATTCGGCCAGGGACCGGGTCGTGCCGGTGGCGGAAAAATAGGCCGCCAGGATTTTATTTTCCGCATTGGAGTTCGGTACGCTTTCCTGTGTCCGCATCCGGAAGGTCACCTCTATTTTTCCGCCGCCCACGGCCTCGGCCAACCCGGTCGGATCGGCAATCCTCCCCAAGCGGGTATAGGAGTAAGAGCTGGCAAAGCTCTCGTAAAAGAGCACCAGGCAGTCCGAACCGTACAGCATCAGGTCCCCGGCCTGAATGGTCCCCGGCTGCTCCGGGTCGGTGGGAAGGCTATCCGGGAGATCGTAATATTTCTCGTTGCCGTTCAGCTCGTCCATGGTCACCGTGAGCGGCAGCCGCTCCGCCAAAGCGCGTGCCGAGGCGTTTTCCTCCAGCACGGCCGTGAAGTCCTTGCCGCCCACAGAGATTTGCACGGCTTCCGCCGCGCGCCCGGTCTCGCCGGCCATGTCCGTAAACACCTCTGTGGCACCGGAAGCGAGGGTGTTCTCCGGCAGGGCTGAGGGCTCAGCGCGATTTTTCGCCGCGCAGGCCGGCAGCGTCAGGAGACTCAGCGTGCAGAACACCAGCGTCGGGAACAAAAACCGTTTCTTCATAAGCAGCCTCCTATTCATACGCTTCGGCCCGTTTGGGCGGCCTGCTCCAGGGTAGGGTAGTTAAAATCAAATTGAACCATCATGATTCCTCCTGACGCTGTTCTTTTCTGTTTGGTAGACGAGGTAATCCAGGCAGTCGAGCCGTTTCTGGTTCCGGTGGACCGCGTCCAGCAGGGCTCTCCGATGGCAGGAGAGCAGCCGGAGCAGCTCGGACATTTCCCCGTTTTGAAATAGGAGGATGCACCTTTCGGCCGTCTCCCGTCCGCAGCCCGCGTCCACCAGATTCTGATAGAGGATGCCCTGGATATCTGACGCTTCCGCCATAGTACCGCCTCCTGTTGTCTTGAGTATAAGTCTGCAATTCAGAAATATCAAATACTTTGTTTCTATATCAAGTTATTCTTGAAAAGCATAACTCTTTCTGCTATTCTGAAAAGAGGAGGGATCGGTATGGAAATTCGTGTCCTGCGCTATTTTCTCGAGGTGGCCCGGGAAGGAAATATCACCCGGGCGGCGGAACGCCTCCACGTGTCCCAGCCCACCCTATCCAAGCAGCTGAAGGATTTGGAGGGGGAACTGGGGAAAAAGTTGTTTGCCCGCAGCAATTACAGCATCCGGCTGACCGACGAGGGGATGCTCCTGCGCAAGCGGGCGGAGGACATCCTGGAGATGGTGGATAAGACCGCCGATGAATTTAAGTCTCTGGGGGAAATCACCGGCGGGGATATCCGCATCGGCTGCGCCGAGTCCGACGGGGTCAAGTACCTGGCCCGATGCGTCAAATCCTTACGGGAGCAGTATCCCCGCATCCGTCTGCACCTTTACAGCGGCAACACTGAAGACGTGGCGGATCGGCTGGACAAGGGCCTGCTGGATTTCGCGGTCCTCGCCCAGGAGGTGGACCTGTCAAAATACAATTATCTGGAGGTCCCCCACGCCGACCGCTGGGGCCTTGTGATGCGAAAGGACAGCCCCCTTGCCCGAAAGGAGGCTGTCCAAATAGAGGATTTGCTTGACCTGCCGCTGATCTGCTCCCGGCAGGGAATCACAGAAGATTTCCCCCGGTGGTTCGGGGAGAAGGTGGACCGGCTCAACATCGTGGCCACCTTTAATCTGGCCTACAACGCCGGTATCCTGGTACGGGAAGGGATGGGCTGCGCCCTGTCCTTTGATAAGCTGATCAACACCGGCTCCGACAGCGAGCTGTGCTTCCGTCCGCTCACGCCCCTGCTGGAAACGAAGCTGTACTTGGTTTGGAAAAAATATCAGGTGTTTACAAGGATAGCCGAGGTGTTTCTGAAGCAATTGCAGCGGGAATTGGCTTAACCTCTGAATGTTATCATTCACCCGAAAAGCACGGGGGCGGCCCTTTAACGGACCGCCCCCGTGCTTTGTTTCCAGTATTCTTCATTCACACCCGCCGTACCCTCCGGCAGAATGGCTTTTCACGCCGGCTATCGCTTTGTCTTGTACTTTTGGTGCGGAGGACAAAAATAAATCCGAACCCGTTGGGTTCGGATTTATCGCTTTTGGTGCGGTGGATGGGACTTGAACCCACACGCTCGCGCACACGCCCCTCAAACGTGCCTGTCTGCCGATTCCAGCACCACCGCATGTCCATCAGACCGAGGGAAAATCAAAAGCCGAGCTTTACTCGACGAATTATACCTTACCATATTGGCGCGGGAATGTCAAGGTAAAAAAGAGAATTTGTTGGAAAAATTGACTTTTCAGCGGGCGGCCCGTTGGGCGGGGTGCACAACCGCGGCCCGTCTTTTTTTGCTCCGCCATTCGACGGGATTCGACATTCCCAGTATTTTCCGGGGGTTACAATGTGTGCAGGAGGTGTTGTCCCATGAAAAAAACGCTCTGCGTCCTGCTGTCCATCCTGCTGCTCTCACTGCCGGTTTCCGCCCATTCGGGGCGCACCGATTCCGCCGGCGGCCACCGCGACAACAAGAACGCCAGCGGGCTCGGCCCCTACCACTACCACCACGGCTACCCCGCGCACCTGCATCCAAACGGCGTCTGCCCCTACGAGAGCGCGCCGGCGGCCCCCGCCGAAGCCTCCGCCCCCGCGGCGGCGCCCGCCGCCGTGACCGGTAAGACGGACGCCGAAAAGGCGCTCTTCCTCGACACCTATATCGCGCTCATTCAGGGGGAGGGCGCCACCGTCTACCACAGGCTCGACTGCGCCGACTTTGACGAAGCGGCGGGCTTCGTGGCCTACAATACGGCCAGCGCCGAGGCGATGGGCTATACCGCCTGTACGAAATGCCACTGAGCGGGCAGCGTCCCGCACCGCAGAAAAGCAGCCGCATACGCGGCTGCTTTTGCTGTTCCCGGGGCTTTTTTACGGCTTTTCCGGGGCGGCCCGCCAGAGCGGGAAGGGCGGCTCCGCCAGCGGCTTCACCGCAATCGACATGAGAAGGGTCGGATTGTCATCCGCCGCGATCCGGTTCGAGCTGAGCGCGCCGCACGCCCGGCAGCGGTGGATGAGGGCCCACTCCCCGTCCCTGCGCACCCAGACGCCGATCGGGTCCATCGTGCCCCCGCAGAGCGACGCCCGGTCCCCCGGGCGGTTGTCGACGTGGATGCTCGACAGGCAGCAGGGACAGTGGTTGCGGTGGCGGCTTCCGGCGTCCTCCGGCGTCACCAGCGCGCCGCAGACCTTGCAGGTGAAGCTCTCCGTACAGGGCTCATGGCGGTAATCCGCCTTTTTCCACTGCCGCAGGGTTTTGGAGAGTTCCTTCTGCCGCCGCTGCTTTTCGCGCAGGTAATCCGCCTTGCCGCCGGACAGCCGCGACTCCTCCCGGAGCTTCCGGTAGGACTCCCAGCGTTCGGGCGAAAGCTCGCCGAGTCGGATCGCCTCCGCCACCGCGCACCCGGGCTCCCCCTGGTGGCGGCAGTCGCTGAACCGGCAGCGCCCGAGGTGCTCCTCGACGTCGGAGAAGCTGTGGGAAAGCCCCACCTCCGCCTCCCACATCCCGAGCTCGCGCATGCCGGGCGTGTCGATTGCCATGACGCCGCTTTCCAGGAGAACCAGCTGGCGGTGGGTGGTCGTGTGCCTGCCCCGACCGTCCTTTTCGCGGACGCCGGCGGTACGCATGGCCTCCCCGCCCGCCAGCGCGTTCACAAGGGTCGACTTTCCCGCGCCCGACGGGCCGAGGAAGACGATCGTCCTGCCCGGCTTGAGGTAGTCGGCGAGCTGGTCGAGGCCCCGCCCCGTCCGGGCGCTGACCGCGAAGACCCCCGTCCCGGCGGCGAGCTTCTCCGCCGCGCGGAGCTGGTCCGTAAAGTCCTCCACGGCGTCCGCCTTTGTGAGCAGAACCGCCGGGACGGCGCCCGACTGCCACGCGAGCGACAGGTACCGCTCCAGCCCGCGCGGGCGAAACCCGCTTCCGAGCGGCTGAAGGATGAAGACGTAGTCAAAGTTCGCCGCCACCGCCTGTTCCCCATGTCCGGACGAGGACGGGTCCCTGCGGGAGAACCAGGTCCTGCGGGGCAGCGTCTCCAGGATGCGGCTTTCACCGTCCTCCCGCCAGTCGAGCAGGACAAAATCCCCGACCGTCGGGCCGGGCTCCCCGCCCGGGCGGTACGCGCCCGCTTTCAGGCGCGCGAGGCCGGCGCCACTGTCGCAGACGATCTCAAAGCAGTCGCGGCGGACCGCCGTTATGCGCGCCGGGATTCCCTGGGCGTCCTGCGGCAGGTCCGCCCGGCGGAATCCATATTGTTCAATATTCAAATGTTGTTCCCTCCGAAATATACAGGTTTCCGATGTTTGGCCTTTTCGGCCGCTCCTTTCCAATCGGGCTTTCCCCGCCAAAACGCAAAAATCCCGCGGAGACAGAACCTTTCAGCCTGTCCCCGCGGGATCGTCCGGCATGCCGCTTTGCGCAATCCGGGCGCAAAAAAGGACACGCCAAACGTGTCCTACGCTGCGCAGCCCGCTGCGCGACAGTATTCACGAAAGGTGGCGCGAACGCCGCAAAAGCGCCGGTCATTCCCCGCGCTCCCGCTCCGTTCCGGGTTATTCGGTTTTAGTGGAAAGCCGCCTCGTAAACTGCCGACATCAAGCATTGCTCCCTGTATGTTCCGATCAAACGGAAGGATTTGCAAATATCATATCTCATCTTCCGCAAAAAAGCAAGGGGGAATTTCTCCCGCCCCGCGCGGCCGCAAAAAAATGGCGGAAAAAGGCCCCGGACTTTGTCCGGGGCCTTTTTCCGTTACCGGTAGGATTCTTCCAGAATCTTCAGCGCGTCCGCGTCCGAGAGGGGCGCGGGGTCGACCTCGTAGAGGCCGCCCATCGTCTCCCGCGCGTTGCGGGCGTACTTTTCGAGCTCCTCCCGCTTCATGCCGTAGTCGCTCATTTTGATGTCGTCCACGCCGCAGGCGCGCATGAGCGCCTCGAGCGCGGCGACAAAGTCCATCGGCTCCTTCGCGTCCCGCTTGCCGAGGGCCTTTGCCATCTCGACCATCCGCTCGTCGCAGCAGCCTGCCTTCGCCCAGTGGGTGTAGTAGGCGCGGCTCACCGAGATGAGCGCCGCGCCGTGCTCAAATTCCGGGTGGAAGGCGCTGATCGCGTGGGCGAGGCTGTGCTCGGAGATGCAGCCGGAGGTCGACTCGACCATACCCGCCAGCGTGTTGGCTAGGGCGACGTCGGCGCGCGCCTCGAGGTTGCCGCCGTCCGCGACCGCCGCCGCCAGGCTCCTGCCGATCAACTCGATCGCCTTGAGCGCGTAGAGGTCGCTGAGCACGTAGGCGGTGCAGTTGATGTACCCCTCGGTGCTGTGGAAGAGGGCGTCGAAGCCCTGGTAGGCGGTCAGTTTCTGCGGGACGGTCAGCATCAGCTCGGGGTCTACGATCGACAGCACCGGGAAGGTCTTGTCGTATCCGCCGCCGATCTTTTCGTTCGTCTCGGTCTTGGTGGTCACCGTCCAGGGGTCGGCCTCGGTGCCGGTGCCCGCCGTCGTTGTGATCGCGACGACGGGGAGCGGGTCGTTCGGAGGCGTGAGGCCCTTGCCGGTGCCGCCCGTGATGTAATCCCAGTAGTCCCCCCCGTTGGCCGCCATGACCGCGATCGCCTTGGCGGAGTCGATTGCGCTGCCGCCGCCGAGCCCGACGATGAAGTCCACGCCGTTCTCTTTGGCGAGCGCCGCGCCCTCCATGACATGGTCCTTGATGGGGTTGGGCAGGATCTTATCGAAGAGCAGGTGCTCCGCGCCCGCCTTGTCAAGCTGCTCCTCGACCCGCGCGAGATAGCCGTACTTTTTGACCGAGGTTCCGCCCGTCGTGACGATGAGCGCCTTTTTGCCGGGCAGCTCCTGCCGCGACAGCCGGTTCAGCATCCCCTTGCCGAAGAGGATGCGGGTGGGAATGTAGTAGTTGAATTTCATATGAGATCGCTCCTTTATGATGATCGTTTGGAACCGGGCGGGACGCCGCCCGCCGCTTGCATTTCTGCGGTGTTTCTGGTATGATTATAGACCTTAGAGCATGCTCGAAGTCAATACCCCCAAAAAAATATTTTTTCCGGTGAAAGGAGACGCCGCAGATGAGCTGTACCATCACGCAGGCGGCGCGGCGCGCGGGGCTGACCGCGCACACGCTGCGCTATTACGACAAGGAGGGGCTCCTGCCCTTCGTGGACCGCTCCCCCTCGGGATTCCGCGCCTTTAAGGAGAGCGATTTCGAGTGGCTGTCGGTCATCACCTGCCTCAAGAGCACGGGGATGCCCATCCGGGACATCCGGCAGTTCATCGACTGGTGCGTGCAGGGGGATACCACGCTGGCCGACCGGCTTGCGATGTTCCGGCGGCAGAAGTCGATCGTCGAGCAGCAGATCTCCCTGCTCCAAAAGCACATGGAGAAGATCAACCACAAAATCCGCTATTACGAGCTCGCCTGCGAGGCGGGCACCGAGGACGCGGTCCGCGGCATCCCCTGCGACGAGCTGTGAGGACAAAAAAGGCCGGGAGCCCCTGCGGGGCCCCGGCCTTTTTCCTCAGTCGTCCTTTTTGCGGAAATGAAGGACCAGCATCGCGGCCGCCCAGGCCCCGAGCGGGACGAGCAGCCACCGGTAGGACACGGCGATGTACGCGGAGGTCAGCGCCAGCAGGATGAGCGCGATCAAAGCGACGCAGAGCAGACCGACGAGAAACAGCTTTTTCCCAGACATCCGGTTCCCTCCCCTCTTTTCTGCCCCTATCATACCACATCGCGCGCCCGGGGGAACCCTTCGCGCCCATCTCTAACGGAATCTTAATCCACGCCCGCGCCGGACGCGCGAGGGACCCGCGGCAGCGCCGCGGGCCCCTCGCTTTTGGGGTGCTCTCTATTCATCGGTGGGATCGGGAGGAGCCTGTTCATCAGACGGCACGCCGCCCGCCGCGACCAGATATTCCGCCTCCGGGCCGCCGGACGCGTCCCCGTCCTCCGGTGCGGCGGGGGCCGGCTCCGCCGGGCAGAGGGGCAGCGTCACCGTGGCCTTGAAGAGGTCTCCGTCCAGCTCGATCGACAGCGCGCCGCCCGAAAGCTCCACAAAGCTCTTGGCGATCGCGAGTCCGAGCCCGCTGCCCTCGCCGGTGCGGGAGGCGTCCCCCCGCTGGAACCGCTCGACGATGTCGTCGGCGGTGAAGGTCATCTCATAGCTCGCCACATTTTTAAAGGAGATTTCCGCCGAATCCTCCGCCTGCCGCACGACGACGTAGACGCGGGTGCCGGCGAGGGAATATTTGAGGGCGTTGCCCAGCAGGTTTTCAAAGACGCGGTGGAGCTTCCTGCCGTCCGCCCAGACGAAGAGCCGCTGGGGGGCGAGCTGCGCCTTGATCTCCACGCCGGACAGGTTCATCTTTTCGTCCATCTCGGCGATCGTCTGCTCGGCCAGCGCGACCACGTCGATCCGTTCGGGCTCCAGGTCGATCGCGCCGCTGTTCGCCTTGGAGATTTCAAAGAGGTCCTGCACGAGGTGGCTGAGCCGGCCCGCCTTCTGCCCGATGATCTTCACATAGTCGTTTGCAAAATCGGGAGTCAGGTTTTCCTGCCCGAGCAGGTCCGTGTAGTTGATGATCGAGGTGAGCGGCGTTTTGAGGTCGTGGGAGACGTTGGTCACCAGCTCGACCTTCATCCGCTCGCTGCGCACCTGTTCCTCGACCGCGCGGCTCACGCCGCTCATAATGTCGCTGAGGTCCTCCCCCAGCCCGGCGAAGTCGCCCCGCAGCAGGAGCGGTCCCTGGACCGTGCCGCCGCGGATGCCCGCCGTGTAGTCCACCACCTTGGAGAACTCGTCCATGTTGCGGTTGTATTCGAGCACAAAGCGCGCGAGCAGGAAGACGCCGAGCGCCAGCACGCCGATGTCGAGGATGCCTCCCACGGGCCCGAGCAGGAGCAGCACGCCGAACACGACCAGGAGGATGAGCTCCGCGCCGATCAGCACGACCAGCCGGGTCTTCATCCGCTCGAGGAACTCGTAGGGGCTCTCGAGGCTCTTCATGAACCGCACGACCGACATGGGGATGTTGTTCCGGAAAAATCCCCTGCCGTTGACGGCAAGGTCGGCCAGCACGAGCCAGCACCACCAGAAGCAGAGCAGGAAGACGGCGATGCCGGGCGCGGGGCCGATCTCCCAGACGAACGTCTCCCACAGCGTCCACCCGCCGAAACCGAGCGCGGCGACCGAGAGGAGAAGTTTGACCTCCATCCACAGCCGCCCCATCGCGGAGGCGATGGCGCGGTGCGCCGCGCCGAGGGTGCGGTGGGCGATCAGCGTGCCGAGCAGCACCAGCAGGGCGAGCCCCGCGACGGCGCCCGCGGCGGCCAGCACCATCATCCAGCGGAACCAGCGGTAGTATTCGCTGTAGACGGGGCCGTAGTTGAGCATCTGGTCCCGCGCCTTGACCGCGATGGCGATCGTCGGGGAATCGGCCCCAATCCCCCCGGAGGAAAAGCCCGCGGCGTAGGGGGAGCGCCAGAGGGAGTCGTAGTCGCGCTCCTGGACGCCGCTGCCGATGGTGAAGAGCCGTTCCTTCATGTGGATTCCGTTGATATAGACCACATGGTCATACTGTCCCGCGCCCACCTGTCCCAGCAGGTCGGCGGCGACCAGCTCCCCGTTTCCCGAGGCGTTTTTCGACCAGTCCTCCCGGGCGGTCCCGTCGTAGATGTCGAAGCTGACGTTGTCCTCGCCCCACAGCAGGGTGTCCGCCGCCCGCTTGCCGTCCGCAATGTCGTAGGCGTCCCCGATGAGGGAACCCATCAGCCTGCGGTAGCTCGCGGTGTCCTTGTAGTCCGCCGCGACCCCGTTTTCCAGCGCGAACGGCGTAAGAATCCCCGCCGTCAGCAGGATCGACAGACTGAGGAAAAAGAGGACGAAACACAGCCCCGGCCTACGCTTTCTCGATTTTGTAGCCAATGCCCCACACCACCTTCAAGTATTTTGGTTCCCGCGGATTGATTTCGATCTTTTCACGGATGCGGCGGATGTGGACCGCAACGGTGTTTTCCGGCGCGAAGCTCGGTTCGTTCCACACCCGCTCATAGATTTCATCGATTGAGAACACCCGCCCCTGGTTGCGCATGAGCAGCTCCATGATCTTGTATTCGATCGGCGTGAGCTTGACCTCCTCGCCGTCGACGGTGAGGCGTTTCTGGTGCACGTCGAGGGCGAGCCCGCCCACCGACAGCACCTCCGACGAGCCGCCCGCGTCCGCGGCGGTGCCGAGCTGCACATACCGGCGGAGCTGGCTTTTGACCCGCGCGATCAGCTCAAGGGGGTTGAAGGGCTTGGTGATGTAGTCGTCCGCGCCGAACTCCAGCCCGAAGATCTTATCGGTGTCCTCGCTTTTTGCGGAGACGAGGATGATGGGGATGTTGTGCTCCTCCCGGAGCTTCAGCATCGCCTTGATGCCGTCGAGCCGGGGCATCATCACATCCATCAAGATGAGGTGGATGGTGTGGCCCGCCACGACGTCGAGCGCCTGCAGGCCGTCATACGCCTTGTAAATCTGCAAATTTTCCCTGCTCAGGTAGATCGCGATCGATTCCACAATCTCCCGGTCGTCGTCCACGACCAGCACGCTCAGTCTCTCTTCCATTCGTTTTGTCCCCCCGCAGGCGATTTGCGGCCTCGGCGCAATCCGTCCGGCCGCGATCCTCGTTTTCATGATTATACCACACCTCCCCTCTCTCGTCATGCTTCGATGATACCAGACAGTTCTTTCCTCCGGGTCGACAAAATTCTTACAATTCCCTTAACAAATTGCGACAAAATACAAAAGAGGCGGG
>NZ_CABUCJ010000004.1 GCF_902490045.1 uncultured Anaerotruncus sp. | reverse complement strand
GGTGCGGCGGGTATGCGGGCGCATCGGTGTCATGAAAGCGGGAAGGCTCGTCGAACTGGGGGAGACCGCGGAGGTCTGCGGGCATCCGCGCCACCCCTATACCCGGGCGCTGCTCGAGGCGGCGTCCAGCCCGGACTTCGCTTTCGCCGGCGGGCGCGGTTCCGTCGAGCCCGGAAGCGGGAACGCCGGGTAAATATTTGCCTGCCAAATAAAAAAGGCGCGCGGCGGTTGCCGCGCGCCTTTTTTATGTCCTGCGCGGGCGGCGCCGTCCCAAAAACGGGAGTCAGCAGCCGCACTTTCTCCTCGCGCAGTAGAGGTCCTTGCAGCAGAGCCACCGCGGATGGGCGAAGTCGGGCCAGAAGGTATTCCGGCAGTCCTCGGGAAACATCCCGCAGCAGCCGTTCTGGTCGCAGCAAAGCCTCATCTGGCGTCCGTTGTCGGACGTGACATCAACCGGATACCAGCAGCAGTCGCTGTTGGGCCGGCATCCGCTGACGGGCTGGATGCGGCAGTCGTCCATGCAGGTCTTTTTCCGGCAGCAGTTGCAGCCGCAGTTGCAGCGGTTCCTGTTGTTACAACAACAAGCCATTAACGATCACACCTTTTTCTCAGAATAAATGTATCAAAAGCACAGCTCACAGGGATAAGAACGCCGCGCGCGGTCCCGTGCGGCAGGAAAGGGCGGGCAGGGAGCTCCGCCGGCGTTCCGATACAGTTGCTGTTCTCTCTCATTGTATGCGGGAGGGGCCCATCGTGTTAGCCCGCGGGAGGCTTCGGAGAAATCCGATGATTTGTCCCGCGATTTCGACAGAAACAAAACTTGTCCGCTCACTATAATAGTCCTGTTGGACAATATCGGCTTGGGATTTCCGGCGGGGGGCGGGGCGGTTATGACAGTTTATGCGGATGTGCTGGTAGTGGTGAACTATATCGTCAATCTCCTGCTCCTGCTCGCTTCGGCCAAACTGCTCGGCGTGCTGGCGAGCCGCTGGAGGCTGTGCGCCGGGGCCCTCGTCGGCGCGCTCGGGTCGCTCGTCATCTTCCTGCCCTATGTGGGGCTGTGGTTCCAAATTCTCTATAAAATCCTGCTCGCACTGGCAATGGCGGCGGCCGCCTTCGGCGTGCGCCCATGGCAGCGTCTCGCAAAGGCCCTTTTCGTCACCTTTGCGGTGAGCTTCCTCTTCGCGGGGCTCATGCTGGCGCTCTCCCGCCTGCTCGCGCCCGCCGGGATGATCTTCTATAACGGCGTGGTCTATTTCGACATCTCCGTGCTGGCGCTCATCCTTTCCACGACCGCCGCGTATCTGCTCATTTTGCTCTTCGAGCGGCTCTTCGCGGGCCGGGTCGACGAACGGCGGCTCTATGAAATCACCATGACGGCGGACGGGAAGACGGTCTCCTGCAAGGGGCTCGCGGATACCGGCAGCGACCTGCGGGAGCCCTTTTCCGGCGCGCCCGTCATCGTCTGCGACCGGGCGCTGGCGGAACGGGTGCGGCCGCCCGAATTTGCGGGCTTCCGGGTGATCCCCTGCCGGACGGTGACGGGGGAGGGGGCGCTCGAGGGGTTCCGGCCCGATGAAATCCGGATCACCGGAGGAGGCAGGACGATCCGGACCTCCGACGTCTACATAGCGGCGAGCCGCGAACCGATCAGCGGGGAATACCAGGCGCTCATCAACCCGCAGATTATCGACCGGGCGCATTAGGGAAGGGGCGTATTTATTTGATCACGACATTACGGACGCGGGCGGCCGGGCTGTTCGGGCGGCTGCGTGAAATCTTTTGGAGGCTGTGGAGGAGGCGGGCCTACTATATCAACGGCCCGGAGACGCTGCCCGCGCCCCTCTCCAAGGAGGAGGAAAAGATCGTTTTCCGCAAGCTCGAGGAGAACGACGAGGGCGCGAAGGAGACGCTGACGGTACATAACCTGCGGCTGGTCGTCTACATCGCCAAAAAATTCGAGTCGACCGGCATCTGTGTGGAGGACCTCATTTCCATCGGGACGATCGGGCTGATCAAGGCGGTGAACACCTTCTGCCCGCAGAAGAATATCAAGCTCGCCACCTACGCCTCCCGCTGCATCGAAAACGAGATTCTCATGCACCTGCGCAAAAACCAGTCGCACCGGAACGAGATTTCGATCGACGAGCCGCTCAACATCGACTGGGACGGCAACGAGCTGCTCCTCTCGGACATTCTGGGCACCGACCCGGACAGCATCAACCGCCCCATTGAGGACGAGGCGGAGAAAAACCTCCTGCTCGGCGCGATCAGCCATCTCGACGAGCGCGAACAGCTCATCATGAAGCTGCGGTTCGGCCTGCTCGGAAACGAGGAGAAGACCCAGAAGGAGGTCGCGGATATCATCGGCATTTCCCAGTCATACATCTCGCGTCTGGAAAAGCGCATCATCAAAAAGCTCAAAAAGGAGCTCGAAAAAACTCTGTAATGTCACTTCGCTTTACAGAAAGGCCCCGGCACGAAAATTTCGTCCCGGGGCCTTTTACGCGCCAACCGGGAAATGCCGCCGCACCGGTCAAGCAATTTCTGGAAAGCGTATGTTTGCAAATTCCCCTGCTCATACTGAATTTAGAAAGATTCGGGTGAGCGGGGTGCGAAACGTGTATTACAACAAGGTGGAAATCTGCGGGATCAATACGGCCAAGCTGACCGTTTTAAAGGAAAAGGAAAAGATCGAGCTGTTAAAGCGCATCCGGCAGGGGGACCAGCAGGCGCGCCAGGAGATGATCAACGGCAACCTGCGGCTGGTGCTGTCGGTCGTGCAGAAGTTCACCAACCGCGGCGAAAACCTGGACGACCTCTTTCAGGTGGGGTGCATCGGGCTCATCAAGGCGATCGACAACTTCGATCCCAACCAGAACGTGCGCTTTTCCACCTACGGGGTGCCGATGATCATCGGGGAAATCCGCCGCCATCTGCGCGACAACAACTCGGTGCGGGTGAGCCGTTCGCTGCGCGACCTCGCCTATAAGGCGATGCAGGCGAAGGAGACGCTCATCAACCGCAACTCCAAAGAGCCGACCGTGGACGAGATCGCGGCGGAGATGGGTGCCAAAAAAGAGGACGTCGTGCTCGCGCTCGAGGCGATCGTCGAACCGATGTCCCTCTACGAGCCGGTCTATTCGGACGGCGGGGACACCATCTACGTGATGGACCAGGTGGGGGACAAGGGCGGTGAAAGCGACTGGATGGACGAGATCGCGATCAAGGAGGCGATGAAGAGCCTGGGCGAACGGGAGAAGAAGATCCTCACGCTGCGCTTTTTCGTCGGCAAGACCCAGATGGAAGTCGCTAAGGAGATCGGCATCTCGCAGGCGCAGGTCTCCCGTCTGGAAAAGGGCGCGCTCGACTGGATCAAAAAGCACATCTAATCTAAAAAGGGAGCCGCCCGCGGGCGGCTCCCTTTTGCTTCTCAGTGGATAAACAGCGCCTTGAAGAATTTGTCCCAATAGCCCTGGAAAAAGATGAACAGCACGATGAGCGGCAGGATGTAGGAGACGTAGATCCGCGACCACTTTGGGAACTTGACGCCGTTTCCGGTGTCCGCCTCGGCAATGAAGTTCTTCCAGCCCCAGCCGTACCGGGAGGTGCAGAAGAGCAGGTAGACGAGGGAGCCGAGCGGCAGCAGGTTGTTGCTGACGATGAAGTCCTCGAGGTCGAGCACCGCGGAGCCCGCGCCGAGCGGGGCAAAGCCGCTCCACAGGTTGTAGCCGAGCACGCAGGGGATCGAAAGCAGGATGATCGCCGCGAGATTGACGGCGACCGTCTTTTTGCGGGTCCAGCCCCAGAGATCCATCCCGAAAGAGACGATGTTTTCAAACACCGCGATGATGGTCGAGAGGGCGGCGAAGGACATAAAGACGAAGAAGAGCGCGCCGAACACCCGGCCGCCGGGCATCTCGTTGAAGATATTGGGCAGGGTGACGAAGACGAGTCCGGGGCCCTGCGCCGAGTCGACGCCGAACGCAGAGCAAGCGGGGAAGATGATGAGGCCGGCCATCAGCGCGACGAAGGTGTCGAGCAGCGTGATGCTGATCGACTCGCCGGTGAGGGAACGGTCCTTGCCGATGTAGCTGCCGAAGATGGCCATTGCGCCAATGCCGAGGCTGAGGGTGAAGAACGCCTGCCCCATGGCCGCGGATACGACGGTGGCAACGCCCTGGTCGGCCATCTTGCCGAAATCGGGCATCAGGTAGAACCGAAGCCCCTCGCCCGCGCCCGGCAGCGTGACCGAACGCGCGACGAGCACCACCATGATGAGAAGCAGACAGCTCATCATCGCCTTGGTGATCTTTTCAACTCCGTTTTGCAGCCCCATCGAGCAGACGCCGAAGCCGATCACGACGACGATCACCATCCAGATCATCATGAGCAGAGGGTCGCCGAGCATGCTGTTGAAGATGCCGCCAACCTCATCCGGGGTCTTGCCGGCGAACTCGCCGCCCGCCATCTTCACGAAGTAGATGAGCATCCAGCCGCCGACGGTCGTATAGAACATCATCAGCATGTAGTTGCCAAGCATGGCGCCGTATTTATAGAGGTGCCATTTGCTCCCCTTCGGTTCGAGCACGTCGAACGAGCGGGCGGCGCTCTTCTGGCTGGCGCGGCCGACCGAGAATTCCATGACCATGATCGGCAGGCCGAGGATGACGAGGAAGAACAGATAGATCAGCACGAACGCCGCGCCGCCGTACTGTCCCGTGATGTAGGGGAACCGCCAGACGTTGCCGATCCCGATGGCGCAGCCCGCCGAGATCAGCAGAAAGCCGAGCCGCGAAGAAAACTTTTCCCTTTGCACAAAAACACCTCCGTCCCGGCACGTCCCTGTACTGCCGGGGATTTCCGTTTGCGGGGTTTACAAATTGTTCATAAAGTTTATCATAAGGGATTTCCATCCAAATGTCAATTGCTTTGCAGAAGAACTATTTCCCCGGTCCCGCACATATACTTTAATCAAATCAGCACAGGGGGGAAGCGCCATGTTTTGCCGGATGGGGGACCTTCGGAACAAATACGTCATCAACGTGCGCAACGGCAGCAAGCTCGGGTACGTTTCGGACGCGGAGATCGACACGGCCGCCGCCGCGGTCACGGCGATCGTCATCCGCGGCAGGCTACGCTTTTTCGGGCTGCTCGGCCGGGAGGAGGACACCGTCATCCGCTGGCAGGACATCGAGGTGATCGGGGAGGACACCATCCTCGTCAACCACACCCTTCCGGCACAGGAGAATTCCACGGGCGGACGCGGAAAGTGGTTCCGTATCCTGGAGGACGACTAAACGCCCCAAAACCGCGCAAAATATTGGCGCGGCGGGAAATTCATACTTGCATTTTTTCTCTCTTTGTGGTAATATATTACGGCTGGCATACTGCCGGTAACACACACACCGCGCGATCATCTGATCGGTGTCCCTCTGGGATGGTGGGATGAGATGAACGCGGTGGCGGAATTTAACCGAAAGAGAGGAATTTATCATGGGCGTAGTATCAATGAAACAACTGTTGGAGGCGGGTGTCCACTTCGGCCACCAGACCAGGAGATGGAATCCGAAGATGGCCCGTTACATCTTCACCGAGCGCAACGGCATCTACATCATCGACCTCCAGAAAACCGTCAAAAAGCTGGACGAGGCCTATATGTTCGTCCGCGACATGGCCGCCAACGGCGGGAACCTCCTGTTCGTCGGCACCAAGAAGCAGGCGGGCGACTCCGTCCGCGACGAGGCCACCCGCGCCGGCGCCTACTATGTCAACGCCAGATGGCTCGGCGGCATGCTGACCAACTTCAAGACCATCCGCCGCCGGATCGACCGCCTCGCGCAGCTGCGCAAGATGCAGGAGGACGGCACCTTCGAGCTGCTACCGAAGAAGGAAGTCAGCAAGCTCAACCTTGAGATCGAGAAACTCGAGAAGTTCCTCGGCGGCATCAAGGACATGAAGAAGCTCCCGTCCGCCCTCTTCGTCGTCGACCCCCGCAAGGAGAAGATCGCCGTCGCCGAAGCGCGCAAGCTGGGCATCCCCATCGTCGCGATCGTCGACACCAACTGCGATCCCGATGAGATCGACTACGTGATCCCCGGCAACGACGACGCGATCCGCGCCGTCAAGCTGTTGTGCGCCACCATGGCCGACGCGCTCATCGAGGGCCGCCAGGGCAGCACCGAGGTCGCTCCGGAAGAGGCCGCCGCGAAGGAGAACGAGACCGACGAGGCTCCCGCCGATAAGTAAATCCCGGCTTTTTGGACGAATAAAAGATATATGGAGGTTTCACGAATGGCATTCACTGCAAAAGACGTACAGGCGCTGCGCGAGCAGACCAATTGCGGCATGATGGACTGCAAAAAGGCTCTGACCGAAGCGGATGGAGATATGGAAAAAGCGGTTGAGATTCTCCGTGAGAAGGGGCTCGCCGCGGCCACCAAGAAGGCCGGCCGCATCGCGGCCGAGGGCGTCGTCCTCGCGATGGTCGACGACGACACCAAGGTCGGCGTCGTGATCGAAGTCAACTCGGAGACCGACTTTGTCGCGAAGAACGACAAGTTCATGGATTTCGTCAAATCCTGCGCCAAGACCGTCGCGGCCCACAAGCCCGCCGATGTCGACGCGCTTCTGAAGCTCCCCGCGGTCGGCATGAGCATGACCGTCGAGGAGGAGCTCCGCGACAAGATCCTCACGATCGGCGAGAACATGAAGGTCCGCCGCTTCACCTATGCCGAGGGCCCGCTCGTCACCTACGTGCACGGCGGCGGCCGCATCGGCGTCATGGTCACCTTTGAGACCGACGTCGCGGACAAGGAGGGCTTCCAGGCCTACGCGAAGGATGTCGCGATGCAGGTCGCGGCGATCAATCCGCTCTTCCTCAACGAGGCTTCCGTTCCCGCGGACGTTATCGAGAAGGAGAAGGAGATCCTCACCGCGCAGATCGCTAACGACGAGAAGCTCAAGAACAAGCCCGCCCAGATCATCGCCAAGATGGTCGACGGCCGCATCGGCAAGTACTACAAGGAGAACTGCCTGCTGGATCAGCCGTTCGTCAAGAACGGCGACATCACCGTCGCGCAATACACCGAGGAGACCGCCAAGGCGCTCGGCGGCTCGATCAAGGTCACCGGTTTCGTCCGCTATGAGAAGGGCGAGGGCCTTGAGAAGCGCGAGGACAACTTCGCCGACGAAGTTGCCAGCATGATCAAGTAAGATTTTTCCGTCGAAAGGCGGCCGGATTTCCGGCCGCCTTTTTTGTATGCGGGAGGGGGAAATTAATCGCGGCGCGCCCTTTACTTTGACGGGTGATTATTGTAAAATAGAAGGGATGTAATTTCCCCCTCCGGCCTGCGGGCTGGATTGCATAAACAGGGCGCAAAAGTGCCAAAAATAACCATTCCGGGAGGTCATGTATGCCACTGAAGTATAAACGGGTCCTGCTGAAGCTCAGCGGGGAAGCCCTCGCCGGGGAGAAAAAATTCGGCATCGATTACAGCGTCGTGCGCGGCATCTGCGAGAGCATCAAGAAATGCGCCGCGCTCGGGGCCGAGATCGGGATCGTGGTCGGGGGCGGAAACTTCTTCCGCGGCAGGGACGCGGGAAGCATGGACCGCACCCGCGCCGACCACATGGGGATGCTCGCCACCGTCATGAACTCCCTCGCGCTGGCCGACGCGCTCGAGGCGCTGGAGGTGTCCGTGCGGGTGCAGACCGCCATCACCATGCAGCAGATTGCCGAGCCCTACATCCGCGGACGCGCCGTCCGCCACCTCGAAAAGGGCCGGGTCGTCATTTTCGGCTGCGGCACCGGCAACCCCTATTTCTCGACCGACACAGCCTCTTCTCTGCGCGCCGCCGAAATCGACGCGGACATCATCCTCAAGGCGACGATGGTGGACGGCGTCTACGACCGCGACCCCAACAAGTTCGACACCGCCGTGCGGTATGACAATGTTTCCTTCCAGGAGGTACTGGAGAAGGGCCTGGGCGTGATGGACAGCACGGCCGCCGCGATGTGCCGCGACAACCGGATTCCCGTCCTTGTATTCAGTCTCGCCGACCCGGATAACATCCTGGCCGCGATTGAAGGCAAAAATATCGGAACCATCGTGAAGGAGGATGACTCAGATGAATGAACGGCTGAATCCCTATAACGACAAGATGGAAAAAACCATCCGCGTGCTGGAGGGCGAGTTCGCGACCATCCGCGCCGGAAGGGCCAATCCCGCAGTGCTCGACAAAATTACGGTCGACTACTACGGCACCCCCACGCCGGTCCAGGCAATGGCGGCGATCTCGGTGGCGGAGGCGCGCATCCTGGTGATCCAGCCGTGGGACAAATCCACCCTCAAACCGATCGAAAAGGCGATCCAGGCCTCTGATATCGGCATCAACCCCACCAACGACGGCTCCGTCATCCGCATCGTGTTCCCGCCGCTGACCGAGGAGCGCAGGAAGGAGATCTGCAAGCAGATCAAGAAGCAGGGAGAGGAAGCCAAGGTCGCGATCCGCGCGATCCGCCGCGACGCGAACGAGAAGTTCAAGGCGCTCAAGAAATCGAGCGAGATCAGCGAGGATGACCAGAAGGATCTCGAGGAAGCGACCCAGAAGATGACCGACAAGTTCTGCAAGCGGATCGACGAGACCGCCGCGAAGAAGGAGAAGGAAATCCTCGAAATCTGATTTTCCGGAACGGAGTGTATCCATGTCGAACAAGCAGCCTGCCGGCGCCATGCCCCGTCATATCGGCATCATCATGGACGGGAACGGGCGCTGGGCGAGCCGCCGCGGCCTGCCGCGCAGCGCGGGACACAGGGCCGGGGCGGACACCTTTGGCAAAATCGCAAAATACTGCCGGGAAATCGGCGTCCCCTACCTGACGATCTACGCCTTTTCCACCGAAAACTGGAAGCGGCCCGCGGACGAGGTGGAGGGGTTGATGGATCTTCTGCGCAGGTACCTGAACGAGATGTTCAGGCACCGTGAGGAGGACGCGCGGCTGTGTTTTTTGGGGGAGCGCGGTCCGCTCTCCGAGGACATTCGGGAGATGATCGCGCGCGTGGAGGCCGAGAGCGCCGGGAACACCGCGATCACCGTCAACATCGCACTCAACTACGGGGGCCGGGACGAGATCGTCCACGCGGCGCGCACGCTCGCGCGCAGATGCCTCTCCGGAGAGCTTTCTCCCGATGAAATCGACGAGGAGGCCTTTGCCGGCGCGCTCTACACCGCCGGGCAGCCCGACCCCGACCTGATCATCCGCCCGAGCGGGGAGCAGCGCACCTCCAATTTCCTGCCGTGGCAGGCGGCCTATGCCGAACTGGTGTTTATGGATGTGCTCTGGCCGGATTTTACCCCCGAGCACCTCGACCGCGCCATCGCGGAATACCGGGGGAGGTCGCGTCGTTTCGGCGGCCTGTAATGTCACCCCGCGTGACGGCGCGGAAGATGGGAGAGTTCTATGAAGGTAAGAATCATCAGCTCCATGATCGGTCTTGTGCTGCTGTTCGTGGTGTTTGTCTTTTTCGATACGGTGCTGACAAACCTTGTGATCGCGTTTCTCTGCGCGCTGGCGGTCTACGAGCTGCTCGCCGCGACCGGCTGCATCAAAGATAAGCTCGTGGCGGTGCTGTCGATCGCCTTCGCGGCGGTGATCCCGCTCTTTTCCGTGCAGTGGATCGCCCGGCACATCATGGCGATCTGCTACCTCTATGTGGTGGCGCTCTTCGCCGTGCTGCTGCGCCGTCACCACCTGCTGCGCATCGAGCAGATCGCCATGAGCTTCCTTTTCAGCCTGGTGGTGCCATTTTCGCTTACCACGCTGATCTATATGCGCGACCACTGGGGCAAGGCGCTGGGCATCTTCTACGTGCTCGTGACGCTTGGCAGCGCCTGGCTGAGCGACACGGGGGCCTATTTTGCGGGGCGCGCGTTCGGAAAGCATAAGCTCGCGCCCGTCATCAGCCCGAAAAAGACGGTGGAGGGCGCGGTCGGCGGGATCGTCTTCGCCGAAATCGCCATGCTGCTCGTCGCGCTCCTCTACGGCGCCATTTCGGGCTGGCTGGGCGTTCCCATCGCGGTCAATGTGCCGGCGCTGCTCTGCATCGTGCCCTTCCTGTCGGCCGCGAGCATGCTTGGGGACCTGTCGGCCTCGATCATCAAGCGGCAGTTCGGGGTCAAGGACTACGGTTCGATCATGCCGGGGCACGGCGGGGTTATGGACCGGTTTGACAGCGTGCTGATGGTCGCGCCGCTGGTGTTCATCTTCAGCCAGCACGTCCATCTGGCGGCGTGAGTACATATCAATGAAGGCGGGGCAGAATTTGAAGAAAACAATCGCGCTTCTGGGGTCGACCGGCTCGATCGGCACCCAGACGCTTCGTTGCTGTAAAAATCTCGGATATGGGGTCGACGTGCTTGCCGCAAACAGGAACGCCGCCCTGCTGGAAACGCAGGCGAGGGAGTTTCACCCTCGCTGTGTTGTCGTTTCGGACAAAACGGCCTACGCGGACCTGAAAACCCGCCTCGCGGATACCGATATCCGGCTGCTGGCGGGCGTGGAGGGGATGTGCGAGGCCGCTTCGCTTCCCGGCGCGGATGTGGTGTGCAACGCGGTGGTGGGGATGGTGGGCCTGCGCCCGACGCTCGCCGCCATCGCGGCCAAAAAGACGGTCGCGCTCGCCAACAAGGAGACGCTCGTCGCAGGCGGACGGCTCGTGATGAACGCGGCGGAGGAAAACGGGGTAAAGGTGCTGCCTGTCGACAGCGAGCACAGCGCGATCTTCCAGTCGCTGCAGGGCAGCGACCGCGCGGCGCTCCGAAAGATCATCCTCACCGCGTCGGGCGGGCCGTTCCGCGGCAAAACCGCCGCGGAGCTTGAGGGGATGACCGCCGCGGACGCGCTCAAACATCCCAACTGGTCGATGGGCGCGAAGATTACCGTCGATTCCGCGACGCTCATGAACAAGGGACTCGAATTCATCGAGGCGATGTGGCTCTTCGGGCTGTCGCCCGATCAGATCGAGATCGTCGTGCACCCGCAGAGCGTCGTCCATTCGGCGGTGGAGTACGCCGACGGCGCGGTGATCGCCCAGATGGGCACGCCCGACATGGCGGTGCCCATACAGTACGCGCTGACCTGGCCGCACCGCGCGCCGACCGGGGCGAAGCGCCTGTCTCTGACCGACTGCGGCGGCCTCACCTTTGAAAAACCCGACTACGGGACGTTCGCCTGCCTGGGTTTCTGCATCGAGGCGGCAAAGCGCGGCGGGCTCTATCCCTGCGCGGTCAACGCTGCCAACGAGTATGCGGTCGGCCGCTTCCTGTCCGGATCGCTCGGGTTCCTTGAAATCGGACGGTGCGTCGGGTACATATTGGAGCACTTTCCCTGTAACGCTGAAGAACTTTACACGTTGGAAGAGGTGCTCGAGGCGGAGCGGACGGCGCGGGAGCTTGCCGAAGCGTACTGCGCGCGCCGGTAATCCGCCGGAATATTGCGCGCGCCGGTAAGAATACTATGATAGTAGCGCCGCCGTATGCAGGCGATTTTATGTGGATTGGAATGTGTTGCGTTCTATGAGTATTGTCTTTCAGGTCGTTGTCGCGGTTCTCGTGTTCGGGCTGCTCATCTTCGTCCATGAGCTCGGCCATTTTACGGTCGGCAAGCTCTCGGGGATGCGGGTCAACGAATTTGCGCTCGGCATGGGTCCCGCGATCTGGTCCACCCAGCGCGGCGAAACCAAATACGCCCTGCGCGCCCTGCCGATCGGCGGCTATGTCGCGGTCGAGGGGGAGGACGAGGACAGCTCCGACCCGCGCGCCTACTGCAACGTGCGGCTGTGGAAACGGATCCTCTTCGTCTGCGCGGGCGCGCTGATGAACCTGCTGCTGGGCTTTCTCATCCTGTCGATCCTCGTGGGGATGCGCCAGAGCCTGCCCACGACGGTGGTCGGCGGGTTTCACGAGGGCGCGCAGAGCAACGCGCGGCTCCAGGCGGGGGACCAGATCCTGCGGGTCAACGGCAGCCGTGTCTTCACCTCCAACGACATCTCCTTTTCGATGGTGAGCGACAAGGACGGCGTCGTCAGCTTCACCGTCCTGCGCGGCGGGGAAAAGCTCGAGCTCAGGGACATCGACTTCGGCATGCAGGTCATGGAGGACGGTACCAAGGTCATCAACCTCGATTTTTACGTCAATTCCGCGCCCAAGACCTTTTGGAGCAGCGTGCGGTACACCGTTTTATGGATGTTTTCGATCGTGCGGCAGGTGTGGATGTCCTTCATCAACCTGATCACCGGAAACTTCACCCTTGCGGAGCTCTCCGGGCCGGTCGGGGTTTCGACGGTCATCGGGCAGGCGAGCATGGCGGGAATCAAGACGCTCCTGCTGCTCGTCGGGTTCATCACCGTCAACATCGGCGTGTTCAACCTTTTGCCAGTGCCCGCGCTCGACGGCGGGCGGCTGCTCTTTTTGCTGATCGAGCTGGTGATCCGCCGCCCGGTAAACCCCAAATACGAGGGGATCATCCATACGGCGGGGTTCGTCCTGCTGATGGGGCTGATGCTGGTGGTAACCTTCAACGATATCCTGCGATTCTTCTAGACGGGATGTGAACGGATGACAGGGAAAGTAAAAATCGGGAATGTGACGATCGGCGGCGGAAGTCCCATCGCGGTGCAGTCGATGCTGAACGTGCCCGCTGAGGACGTTGCGGGCAGCGTCGCGCAGGCAAAGGCGCTCGAGGCCGCGGGCTGCGATATCATCCGCGCCGCCGTGCCCGACCGGGAGGCGGTCCGGCTGGTCCCCGCGATCAAGGCGGCGGTCTCCGTCCCGCTCGTCGCGGACATCCACTTCGACTACCGCATCGCGCTCGACTGCGTGGCGGCGGGGGTGGACAAAATCCGCCTTAACCCCGGCAACATCGGCGGGGAGGACCGCGTAAAGCAGGTCGCGGACGCGTGCAGGGCGGCGGGGGTGCCCATCCGCATCGGGGTCAACTCCGGCTCGCTGGAAAAGCACATCCTCGCAAAATACGGCGCGCCGACCCCTCAGGCGCTGGTCGACAGCGCCCTATACCACGCGCGCCTGCTGGAAAAGTTCGACTTTACCGACATCGTCGTGTCCATCAAGTCGTCGCACGTCCCCACGATGATCGAGGCCTACCGGCTGGCCGCGGAGCAGCTCGGCTGTCCGCTCCACCTCGGCGTGACCGAGGCGGGCACCGCCCGCATGGGGCTCATCAAGTCGGCGGTGGGCATCGGGTCGCTGCTCTGCGACGGCATCGGCGACACCATCCGCGTCTCGCTGACCGCCGATCCGGTCGAGGAGGTGCGCGCCGCCCGCGACATCCTCAAGGCCGTGGGCAGGGGCAGGGGGCCGGAGGTCGTCTCCTGCCCGACCTGCGGACGCACGAAGATCGACCTCATCTCCCTGGCGGGCAGGGTGGAGGAGGCGCTCGCGGACTGCCGCAAGGATATAAAGGTGGCTGTCATGGGCTGCGCCGTCAACGGACCGGGGGAAGCGCGGGAGGCGGACATCGGCATCGCGGGCGGAAACGGGGAGGCGCTCCTCTTCAAAAAGGGAGTTCCCGTTGGGAAATACCCCGAGGACCAGATCGTGGACGTGCTGCTCCGGGAGATTGAAAAACTGTAGGGTTTGAGGAGTTGTCTGTTTTGGCGTCATTCATCGAGATATTCGGCGATTACATAGAGCTCGTCCCCGGCTGCGCCGCAGCGCGCGGCGAAATCTGCGGGCTTCGGCTCGACCAGGCGCGGCGCGCGCTGGCCGTCACGCTCGTTTTGGACGAGCTGGTGCCGCGCGGCGCGCTGTCCGAACTCGCACGCAAGCTGGAGGGGGCGCTCACCCTCGACACGGCGGCGGTCTGCCCGCGCTATCCGGGCGAGCTCTTTTCGAGCGACTACCTGCCCGAAATCATCGCCCGCCTCGGCGGCGAGGGGGTGCCGGTCAACGGCTTTTTTACCGGCAGCCGCGCCGACCTCTCGGGGGACACGCTGCGCGTCTACCTCAGCCACGGCGGCGGCCCCTTCCTCGAGGAGATCCACTGCGCCCAGAAGATTTCCGCCGTCATCCGCGAGGAGTTCGGGCGGGAGGTCCGGGTCCTCTTCGACGGGGTGCTCGACGTCGCGCCCGACAGCGACGTCTACCATGAAACGATGGACAAGGCGCGTCCCGCGCCGATCAA
Source organism: uncultured Anaerotruncus sp. (assembly GCF_902490045.1). GTDB lineage: Bacteria > Bacillota > Clostridia > Oscillospirales > Ruminococcaceae > Anaerotruncus. Next base: position 36,112 of record NZ_CABUCJ010000004.1, on the reverse strand, counting down.
ATATTCTCCGCCCCCCGCCCAGCGTGCGGAGAAGAAGCTCGAAAACGGCGCGGTCGTTCCCGCTGCGGCGCGGCTCAGCTTTGACGCGCACGACCTGCCCTTCGAGCCCGGCTCGATGGTCGCGCTCTACGGCAATCCGCCCAAGGGCCGTCCGGCCGAGATGGCGGGGGTGAACATCGAAAGCGGCAGCGTCACCGTCTGGGGGGACGTCTTCAAGATCGACCGGCGCACCAGCCGGGACGAGAAGACGCTGATCCTTTCGATCTACTTTACCGACTATACCGGCTCCTACTGCGCAAAGGTCATCGGGCGGATGGATAAGAAGATCAAGGCGCTCGACGAGCTCAAGGTGGGGGACACCGTGGTGATGTACGGGCTGGTCGAGTACGACCGCTTCGACCACGAAAACGTCCTGCGCCCCGACAGCATCGCCACCGTGAAGAAGGTCCCGCGCCGCGACACCGCTGAGGAGAAGCGGGTGGAACTACATATGCATTCCAATATGTCGGCGATGGACGGTCTGACCCCGGCGGACAAGCTCGTCCGCCGCGCCTTCGAATTCGGCCACAGGGCGGTCGCGATCACCGACCATGGGGTCGTGCAGGCATTCCCCGACGCGGTGAACGCCCAGAACGCGATCCGCAAAAAGGGCGGGGATATCAAAATCATCTACGGCGTGGAGGCCTACTTCGTCGACGACGTCGTGCAGGCCGTGAGCGGCCGTGCCGCGGGCGGCTTCGACCGGGAGATCATCGTCTTCGACCTCGAGACGACCGGCCTTTCCGCCGCGACCGAACGGATCACCGAGATCGGCGCGGTCAAGCTGTCGGGCGGGGAAGTTGTCGACCGCTTCAACACCTTTGTGAATCCCGAGCGGGCGATCCCGCCCAAGATCACCGAGCTCACCGGCATCACCGACGACGACGTGCGCGGCGCGCCCTCCGAGTCGGAGGCGCTCGCCGCTTTCTATGCGTTCTGCGGCGGGGACGAGGCGGTGCTCGTCGCGCACAACGCCCCCTTCGACACGAGCTTCCTGAAGCAGGCGGCGCGCCGCTGCCGCATGCCCTACCACTTTGCCGCGATCGACACGGTCATCCTTTCGCGGTCCCTTTTCCCCGAGCTCAAAAAGCATAAGCTCGACCTCGTCGCCAAGCATCTCGGACTGGGCGACTTCAACCACCACCGCGCCTGCGACGACGCGGAGATGCTCGCGCGCATCTTTTTAAGGATGATCGACATCCTCAAATCTGAGAAGGGCTGCAAAAGCATCGACCGGATCAACACCTCGCTCGCGGCGGTCGACGTGAAAAAATCCCCCACCTACCACCAGATCATCCTGGTCAAAAACCTCACGGGGCTCAAAAATCTCTACCGCCTCGTGTCCCTCTCCCACCTCGACTGCTATTCGCGCCATCCGCGCATCCCCAAATCCAAGCTGATGGAGCACCGCGAGGGACTCCTGATCGGCAGCGCGTGCGAGGCGGGGCAGCTCTACCGCGCGATTGTCGAGGGCAAGAGCTGGGGGGACCTCTGCGACATCGCCAAATTTTACGACTACCTGGAGATCCAGCCGCTCGGCAACAACGAATTCATGGTGCGCAACAACATCGTACCGGATGAAAACGGCATCAGGGAGTTCAACGAGACGGTCGTGAAGCTCGGTGAAAAGCTGAACATCCCCGTTGTGGCGACCTGCGACGTGCACTTCATGGACGCTGGCGACGCGAAGTTCCGCGCCATCCTGATGGCGGGCATGGGATTTTCCGACGCCGACCAGCAGGCGCCCCTCTACTTCCGCACGACCGATGAAATGCTCCGGGAATTTGAATATCTCGGCCCCCAGAAGGCGCACGAGGTCGTCATCGACAACCCCAACCGCATCGCGGACATGATCGAAAGCGACGTCAAGCCGATTCCCAACGGCACCTTCACCCCGACGATCCCCGGCTCGGAGGAGGACCTCCAGCGGATCACCCGTGAACGGACGATGAAGATGTACGGCTTTGAGGGGCAGGTCCCCGAGCTGGTGTCCAAGCGGCTCGAGCGGGAGCTCGGCTCGATCATCAAGCACGGCTTCGCGGTGCTCTATATGATTGCGCAGAAGCTCGTCGCCAAGAGCGAGGAGGGCGGCTACAAGGTGGGCTCCCGCGGTTCGGTCGGCTCCTCCTTTGTGGCGACGATGGCGGGCATCTCGGAGGTCAACCCCCTGCCGCCCCATTATTACTGCCCCAATTGCCGCCACAGCGAGTTCTTTACCAAGGGCGAGGTGGGCTCCGGCTTCGACCTGCCCGAAAAGAACTGCCCCGTCTGCGGCACGAAGTATAAGCAGGACGGCCACGACATCCCGTTCGAGACCTTCCTCGGGTTTGACGGGGACAAGGCGCCTGATATCGACCTCAACTTCTCAGGCGAATACCAGAGCAAAATCCACAAGTACACCGAGGAGCTTTTCGGCCCGACCCACGTCTTCAAGGCCGGCACCATCTCGACCGTCGCGGAAAAGACCGCCTACGGCTTTGTGAAGAAGTACGCGCAGGAGCGCGGGCTTGTAATGACCCGCGCGGAGGAGGAGCGGCTCGCGCTCGGCTGCACCGGCGTCAAGCGCACGACCGGACAGCATCCTGGCGGCATGGTCGTCGTGCCCTCCAACCACGAGGTCTTCGACTTCACGGCGGTCCAGCGCCCCGCCGACGACGCCAATTCGGACATCACGACCACACACTTCGACTTCCACTCGCTGCATGACACGATCCTCAAGCTCGACGAGCTCGGGCACGATGTCCCGACGATGTACAAGTACCTCGAGGACATGACCGGCATCGACGTGAACGACGTGCCGATGAACGATCCCGCCGTCATGAGCCTCTTTTTGAAGCCGGACGCGCTCGGCGTCACGGCGGAGGAGATCGACTGCAACACCGGGACCCTCGGCATTCCCGAATTCGGCACCAACTTCGTGCGCGGCATGCTCATCGAGGCGCAGCCGAAGAACTTTTCCGACCTTCTCCAGATTTCCGGCCTCTCCCACGGCACCGACGTGTGGCTCGGCAACGCGCAGGAGCTGATCCGGAGCAAAACCTGCACGATTTCCGAGGTCATCGGAACGCGCGACAGCATCATGACCTACCTGCTCCTCAAGGGTCTGGAACCCAAGATGGCGTTCAAGATCATGGAGATCACCCGTAAGGGCAACGCGCCCAAGCTGCTGACCGAGGAACACATGATGGCGATGAAGGAGCACGGGGTGCCCCAGTGGTATATCGACAGCTGCCTTAAGATCAAATACATGTTCCCCAAGGCGCACGCGGCGGCCTACGATATCGCCTCCATCCGTCTCTGCTGGTTCAAGGTGCACCATCCGCTGGCCTTCTACGCGGTCATCTTCACCGTGCGGGGCGACGACTTTGACGCCGAGGCGGCGGTGCAGGGAAAATCCGCGACCAAGCGCAAAATCCAGAACCTGCTCGCGATGGGAAACGACCGCTCCGCCAAGGACGAGGGCACGCTGACCATGCTGCAGATCATCCACGAGTGCCAGGCGCGCGGCTTTGAATTCCTGCCGGTCGATCTCTACAAGAGTCATTACAAGCTCTACGAGGTGGAGGACGGCAAGATCCGCCTGCCCTTCATGGCGCTCAAGGGGGTCGGAGAGGCCGCGGCCAAGAGCCTGTGGGAAGAGGCGCAGACCGAATCTTTCATCTCGGCGGACGACATCTCCAACCGCGCCGGGGTCTCCAGCGCCGTTGTCGAGACGCTGCGCGCGGCGGGCGCGCTCGGCGACCTGCCCGCGACCTCGCAGGTCACCTTCTTTTAACCTGCGGGCCCCAGGGGGACTTTTCAAAGTCCCCCTGGACCCCGAAACATTTGGCACAGGCGGGTCTCCCGTTTCCGTCTCCTCCCGCGCCCCGTGAGGAGAGCCGCGCAAACCATACGGGAGAACGAAAAACTCCCTGGCCCCGAAATGTCTGGCGCAGGCGGGGCGTCCGCTTTCAACGCCTCCCGCGTCCGTCGGTGCAGGGGACATTGGGCCGAATGGCGCAAAATACGGGAGAATCTTTGTGCAAGGTGTTGACAAGGTTATTTCACTATGCTAATATATTAGCAAGTTAAAGCAAGACGCAAAACGGGAGGTTCCCATGAAACATTACGACAAGGTCACCCCCGACGGCACCCGCGACCTGCTCTTCGACGAGTGCGTCTCGCGGGAAGAGGTGGTCGGCCGCCTCACGGCGATGTTCCGCTCGCACGGCTACCGGCAGGTCATTACCCCCGCGATCGAGTTTTATGACGTGTTCGGCTCCTCCGCGGCGCATTTTCCGCAGGAGAACATGTATAAGCTTTCGGACACCCGCGGGCGGCTGATGGTCGTGCGGCCCGACTGCACGATTCCGATCGCGCGGCTGGTGGCGACCCGCCTGACCGGCATGCCGATGCCGCTGCGCCTCTACTACTGCGAAAACGTCTACCGCGTCGAGCACACGATGCGCGGCAAGCCGAGCGAGATCTACCAGGCGGGCGTCGAGCTGATCGGCTCCAATTCCCTGCGCAGCGATCTGGAGATCGTCGAACTCGCCGCGTCGGGGCTTTCGGACATCAATGGGGAGAGCTTCCGCATCGAGCTCTGCCATATCGGCTACTTCAAGGCGCTGATCGATTCGCTCGACACCGGGGCGGACACCAAGGAGTCCATCCGCCAGTGCATCGAGCAGAAGAACTACCCGGCGCTTTCCGATCTGCTCGCGCCCTTCGGCGACAGCCGCGCAGCGGCCGCGCTCGGTTATCTGCCCCGGCTGTTCGGCGGGGAGGAGGTCTTCGGGAAGGCTTATGAGCTCTTCTCCGAAAACGGCGCGCTCGAATGCCTCGACTATCTGCACGGGCTCTACGAGGACCTCTGCCAGCTCGGGCTGGAGGACCGCGTGATCATCGACCTCGGCCTGGTCAACCAGGCGGAGTACTACACCGGGCTTATCTTCCGCGGCTATTTCGACGGAGTCGGCGAGCCGGTGCTCTCGGGCGGTCGGTACGACAACCTCCTCGGTGAATTCGGCGCGCCGCTCTCGGCGATCGGCTTCGCGGTCAACATTGATCCGGCGGCGCGGGTCGTCGGGGAACCCGCACCGCAGACGCCCGATATCCTCGTCTTTTCCGACGAGCGGCACCTGCCTGAGGCGGTCAACTACATCAAATCGCTGACGGAAAACGGCCTCGTCGCGGAGAACTGTGTCTATGATGACTTTGACGCGGCCGCCGACTATGCGCGCAGGCGCGGCATCCGGCAGCTGCACGTCGTGGACGATGTGATCGAGGCGGTCGACGTCGAGACGCTGAAGGGGGAGGGCGCGCGATGATAAAACCGATCCGCATCGCCCTGACCAAGGGGCGGCTTGAAAAGGACACGGTCGAGATGTTCGAGCGTCTCGGCTACGACTGCACCGCCGTCCGGGAGAAGGGCCGCAGGCTCATCCTGCCCGTCGCGGGGACAAATCTCGAGATCGTGCTCGCCAAGGCGGCGGACGTCGCCACCTACGTCGACAACGGCGTCTGCGATATCGGCGTGGTCGGCAAGGACACGATCATGGAGATGGGCGGAACCTTCTACGAGGTGGCGGACCTCGGCTTCGGCAAATGCCGGTTCGCGCTCGCCCTGCCGCAGGGGGTCGACTTCTACGAGGGATACCACACCCGGCGCATCGCCTCCAAATACGTGAATGTGGCGCGCGCCTTCTTTGAACGTAAAAATATGGACGTCAGCATCGTGAAGATTGAGGGCTCGGTCGAGCTCGCGCCCATTCTGGGGCTGTCCGACGCGATCGTGGACATCGTCGAGACGGGCACCACCCTCCGGGAAAACGGGCTGGTGGTCGCCGAATACATCTGTGACGTCAGCGCGCGGCTGATCGTCAACATTGCGAGCCTCAAGCTGCGCAAGGCGGAGATCGAACCGCTGATCGCGCGCATCGAGGACTATCTGGCGGGGGAGGAAACGGAATGATACCGATTGTCAGGGCGGACGGCGCCGCCGAATGGGAGCTGCTCGCCTCGCTGCGGCGGCGCGGCGCGGAGGTGGACCGGAAGGTGACGGCCGCCGTCACCGAGATCGTCGACGCCGTGCGGGAGCGCGGCGACGGGGCGGTGCGGGAATACACCCTCAAATTTGACGGGCAGTGCCCCGGGACTTTCGAGGTGAGCCGCGACGAGATCAACGACGCGCTCACCCTCGCGGAGCCCGAATTCGTGAACGCGATGCTCTCCGCGATGGAGAATATCGCGGCTTTCCACAACCGCCAGAAGCAGCAGAGCTTCATTGACACGCAGGAAAACGGCGTCATCATGGGCCAGCGGGTGCGCGGGCTCTCCCGCGTCGGGCTCTACGTGCCGGGCGGTACGGCGGCCTATCCCTCGTCGGTGCTCATGAACTGCATCCCCGCGCGCATCGCGGGGGTGGGGGAGATCGTCATGGTCACCCCGCCGCGAAAGGACGGCACCGCGAATCCGGACATTCTCGCCGCCGCCGCGGTGGCGGGCGTGGACCGCGTCTTTTTGATGGGCGGCGCGCAGGCGGTCGCCGCGCTCGCCTATGGCACCGAATCGGTGCCCCGCGTCGACAAGATTGTCGGCCCCGGCAATATCTATGTGGCCACCGCCAAGCGGCTCCTCTACGGCACGGTGGACATCGACATGATCGCCGGACCGAGCGAAATCCTCATCGCGGCGGACGACACCGCCAACCCCGTCTACCTCGCGGCGGACATGATGAGCCAGGCGGAGCACGACGTGCTCGCCTCGTCGGTCCTGCTCACGACGAGCGAACGGGTGGCCAGTGAGACGGCCGCCGAGCTGACGCGCCAGGTGGAGAGCCTTTCCCGCGCCGAAATCATCCGCAGATCGCTCTCGGACTACGGCATGATCATCGTCTGCCGCAGCGAAGCGGAGATGATCGCGCTCGCCAACGAGCTCGCGCCCGAGCATATGGAGATCATGACCGCCAACCCGCTCGAATATATCGGGAAGATCGACAATGTCGGCTCCCTCTTTTTGGGGCAGAATTCGCCCGAGCCGCTGGGGGACTACTTTGCCGGCCCCAACCACGTTCTGCCGACCTCCGGCACCGCGCGGTTCTTTTCGCCGCTCGGGGTGGACAGCTTCCTCAAGCGGTCGAGCTTCCTCTACTACACCCGCGAGGCGCTCGCCGAGGCGCAGGTGCCCGTCGTGCGCCTGGCTGAGAAGGAGGGGCTCACCGCCCACGCAAATTCGATCAAAGTGAGGTTCCCCGATGTCTGGTAACCGCTACGAGCTTCCCCAAAAGCTCCAGAACCTGACCCCCTACGATCCGCTGACCGGAAGCTACCGCATCCGGCTCGACGCGAACGAGAGCTTCCTCTCGCCGCCGCCCGAGCTGATGGAGGAGCTTATGGCCGCGGTCATGCGGGTCGATTTCAACCGTTATCCCGACCCCTACGCGGTGGAGCTCTGCGAAAAATGTGCCGCCTTTTTCGGCGTCGACCCGTCGATGGTCGTCGCTGGCAACGGCTCGGACGAGCTGATCGGGCTGATCGTCAGCTGGTTCACCGAGCCGGGCGACACGATGGCGGTCGTGCGCCCCGATTTTTCAATGTATTCCTTCTACGCGCAGCCCTGCGGGCTGCGCCTGCTGGCGTTCGACAAGGACCCGGACACCCTCGCGCTCGACGCGGACGCGCTCATCTCCCGCGCGCGGGAGGCGGGCGCAAAGCTGCTCATCTTCTCCAACCCCTGCAACCCGACCTCGCTTGCGGCGACGCGGGCGGACGTCCTCAAAATCATCGACGGGCTGCCCGGCTGCCTCGTCGTCGTGGACGAGGCTTATATGGATTTCGCGGAGGGCTCGATCCTGCGGACGGCAGGGGAGCACGACAACCTGATCGTGCTCAAAACCTGCTCCAAGGCGTTCGGCATGGCGGCGATCCGGCTCGGCTTCGCCGTCGCGAACCCGGTCCTAACCGGCGCCATCAAGGCCGCGAAATCCCCCTATAACGTCAATTCGATGACCCAGGCGGCCGGGTGCGTGCTCTTTTCCCATCCCGACTACCTTACGGGCTGCGCGGATGAGATCAAGAGGTCGCGGGACGCGCTCTGCCGGGAGCTTTCGGCGCTCGCCGGGGAAAAGGCCGATCTTCTCGACGTGCGCCCGACCTGCGCAAATTTTGTGTTCCTGCGCCTGACCGACGCGAAGGGCGTCTATGAAGCACTTTTGGCGCGCGGCGTCGCCGTGCGGCTGATGGGCGACCGCCTGCGCATCTCCGCGGGCGCACCGATCGAAAACCGCGCGCTGCTTTCCACCCTCAGGGAAATTTTACGATAGGGGGCCAAACCGATGCGTGAATCCACCATCCGGCGTACGACCAGGGAGACCGACATCGAGCTGACGCTCCGCCTCGACGGCAAGGGGCGCTTTACCGGCACGAGCGGGATCGGCTTTTTCGACCACATGCTCGCCGCCTTCGCGGTGCACGGGGGCTTCGACCTAACGCTCAACATGACCGGCGACCTTGAGGTCGACTGCCACCACTCGGTGGAGGATGTGGGCATCGTGCTCGGGCAGGCGTTTCTGAAGGCGCTCGGCGGCCGGGACGGGATCGCCCGTTACGGCAGCTTCCTGGTCCCCATGGACGAGGCGCTCGCCTTCTGCGCGCTCGACATCAGCGGCAGGCCCTTCCTCGTCTTCGACAGCGCCTTCCAAAACCCGTCGGTCGGCGCGCTCGACTGCTGTATGGCGGGGGAGTTCTTCCGCGCTTTCGCGCAGAACGCCGGGGTCACGCTGCACCTGCGCGTGCCCTACGGCGAAAACGACCACCACAAGATCGAGGCCCTCTTCAAGGCGGCGGCGCACGCGCTGCGGATTGCGGTTTCTCCCGCGGGTGAAGGGGTGCTCTCCTCCAAAGGGGTGCTCTGATATGATCGCGATCATCGACTACGGCGCGGGCAACCTGTTCAGCGTCCAGAACGCGCTGACCTACCTCAACGAGACCTTCTGCGTCACGCGCGACCCCGCGATGCTGCAAAGCTGCGACGGGATGATCCTGCCCGGTGTGGGGGCGTTCCCCGACGCGATGAAGCGCCTGCGCGCTTCGGGGCTCGTCCCGGTGATCCAGGCCGAGGCGCGGAAAAAGCCGCTGCTCGGCATCTGCCTCGGGATGCAGCTGCTCTTTGAGCGCAGCTTTGAATTCGGGGAAACCGAAGGGCTGGGACTCATCCCCGGAAGCGTGCGGCTCCTTGAGTCCGGCGGGCTGAAAATCCCGCACATGGGCTGGAACGACCTGACGGTGCTCCATCCCTGCGAGCTGACCGGCGGGACCAGGACGGGAGACTATGTCTATTTCGTCCATTCCTTCTGTGCGGACACGCCGGAGGAGAACATCTCTTGCTACACCGTCTACGGCGAGCGCGTTCCCGCTCTCGTCCGCAGCGGAAGCGTCTACGGCGCGCAGTTCCACCCCGAAAAGAGCGGGGACGTGGGAATGGGGATGCTCAAAAACTTTGCGAGGTTGTGCCAATGATCATTTTACCTGCGATTGACATCAAGGACGGTTGCTGCGTGCGCCTTAGAAAGGGAGACTTCTCGACGGCCCACAAGGTCGCCGACGACGCGGCGGAGACCGCCGCGTCCTTTCTCGCGGCGGGCGCCAGGTGGATTCACATGGTCGACCTCGACGGCGCGAAGGAGGGCGCGGTGAAAAACGCGCCGCTCTTTTTGGAGATTGCGAAGACCTCCGGGCTCAAGGTGGAGCTGGGGGGCGGCATCCGCGACCGGAAAACGATCGAATTCTACCTGAAAAACGGGATTTCCCGGGTAATCCTGGGCTCCATCGCGGTCAAAAACCCCGCCCTCGTGCGGGAGGCGGCCGCCGCCTACGGCGACCGGATCGCCGTGGGCATCGACGCAAAGGAGGGAAGGGTGGCTACCGAGGGCTGGCTCGACACGAGCAGCGTCAGCTACCTGGATCTTGCCAAAGAGATGGAGCAGGCGGGTGTCAAGACGATTATCTTTACAGATATTTCCCGCGACGGGATGCTCGGCGGGCTCAACCTGGAGCAGCTTGCGGCGCTCCGGGAAACCGTCTCCTGCAATGTTATTGCGAGCGGGGGCGTGCGGGACCTTGGGGATATCGAGGTATGCGGACGTCTCGGCCTCCACGGGGTCATCTGCGGAAAGGCGCTCTACACAGGAAGCCTCTCCCTGCGGGAGGCAATCGAAACGGCGGGTGATCAGCAGTGTTAGCCAAACGCATCATCCCATGCCTCGACGTGCGCGACGGCGTGGTGGTCAAAGGGGTCAACTTCGTCGGCATCAGGGAGGTCGGCGACCCGGTCGAGTGCGCCATCGAATACGACCGGCAGGGCGCGGACGAGATCACCTTTCTCGACATCACCGCGACCCACGAGGGCCGAAGCACGATGATTGACGTCGTGCGGGAGACGGCGCGCAACGTCTTTGTGCCGCTCACCGTCGGCGGCGGCATCCGGTCGGTGGACGACTTCCGCGCGCGGGCGCGGACAAGATTTCGGTCAACTCCGCCGCGGTGCGCAGCCCGAAGCTGATCAGCGAGGCCGCCGAACAGTTCGGCAGCCAGTGCGTTGTTGTGGCGGTCGACGCGCGCAGGCGGCCTGAGGGAGGCTTCACCGTCGTCGTGAACGGCGGGCGGATCGACATGGGGCTCGACGCCGTCGAGTGGGCGAAAACCTGCGAGCGCCTCGGCGCGGGGGAGATTTTGCTCACCTCGATGGACACCGACGGCTGCAAAAACGGTTTCGATCTCGAGCTCACCCGCGCGGTTTCCGACGCGGTACGGATTCCGGTCATCGCGTCGGGCGGCTGCGGGAAGCTCGAGCATTTCTCCGAGGTCTTCGAGCAGACGGGCGCGGACGCCGCGCTCGCCGCGTCCCTCTTCCACTTCCGCGAGCTGACGGTAGGGGAGGTCAAGGACCACCTCGCCGCGAAAAACATCCCGGTCAGGAGGTAGCGCCATGCGCGATCTGGACGTCTATTTTCAGAAATCCGAGCTCATCCCCGCAATCGTGCAGGAGGCGGGCACCGGCGAGGTGCTCATGCTCGCCTACATGAACCGCGAGAGCCTGCAAAGGACCTTTGAGACGGGGTACACCTGGTTCTGGAGCCGTTCGCGGCGGGAACTTTGGAATAAAGGCGCGACATCCGGGCATCTTCAAAAGGTGGTGGATCTGCGCGCCGACTGTGACGACGACACGCTGCTCGTCACGGTGGAGCAGGCGGGCAGCGCCTGCCACACCGGCGCGCACAGCTGTTTCTTTAAAGAGATCTGGGAGGGAAAAGCATGATGAACGACGTATTGAACGGCCTTTACGAGGTGGTGCTCGACCGCCGCGACCATCCGCGGGAGGGCTCCTACACCTGCTACCTGTTTGAAAAGGGCCTCGATAAAATCCTCAAAAAATGCGGCGAGGAGTGCAGCGAGGTCATCATTGCCGCCAAAAACGGCAAAAACGAGGAGACCGAGGAGGAGATCTGCGACCTCCTCTACCACCTGCTCGTGATGATGGCCCAGCAGGATATCCCGCTCTCCCGCATCGAGGAGATTTTGGAGGCGCGCCGGCAGAAGATCGGCAACCTCAAGCAGTTCCACGAGAGCGACCACAACACCTGAGCCCAAAAAGGCCCCGCAGCGGCTTTGCCGCTGCGGGGCCTTTTCATTTTCTTTTGGGATCAGCCGGCCCTGACGCCGAACGCCTCTTCGAGCGCGCGGACGGCCTCGTCGCAGCTCGACTGCGGCACCAGCAGGGATATCTCCACCTCTCCAGTGCTGATGAGGGTGAGCTCCGCGTCAGTCCTGGCGACGGCGGCGATCGCGGCGGAGGCCACGCCGTACATGTCGCGCATTTCCTCGCCGCAGAGCTCGATTTTGCAGTTGCCGTTGCTCACCATCGGCTTGAGTCCGTGCGCCGCCTGGAATTTGGTGGCGAGCCCGAGCACCTCGATCAGCTGGCTGGAATGCAGCGTGAAGGAGATGTCGATCCGGTGCCCCTGGGGCGCCGTCTGGCTGATCATGTCGAGGTTTACCTTTGCGTCGGCCAACTGGGTAAAGATCGACGCGAGCACGCCCAGATCGTTGGGGACCCTGCGGAAGGTGACAAGCGCCACATCCTCGGTCACGGTAATTTTCGATACGCCGTTCATATCCAATCCTCCATCCTTTTTACACCAGATCGCCCATACTGTAAAGGCCGTTTTCCTTCCCGCAGAGGAAGAGCGCCGCGTTGATGCTCCCCGTGGCGAAGACCTCCTTGCTCATCGCCGAATGGGTGAGGGTCAGTACCTCGTCCCGCCCGGCAAAGATCACCTCGTGTTCGCCGACGATCGTGCCGCCGCGCACCGCGTGCAGGCCGATCTCGTTTTTGCCGCGCCTGCGGCGCACCGCATGGCGGTCATAGACGTACTGCGGCTCCTCCGGGAGCACGCCGGAGATCGCGTCCGCGAGCATGAGCGCGGTGCCGCTGGGCGCGTCGATCTTCTGGTTGTGGTGCTTTTCTATGATCTCGATATCGAACTGCCCGCCCAGCACGGCCGCCGCTTTTTTGGCAAGCTCGACAAGCAGGTTCACCCCCAGCGACATGTTCGCGGTGAAGAAGAGGGGAACCCGCGCCGACGTTTCCCGGATGAGCGCGACCTGGTCGGAGGAGAGCCCCGTCGTCGCGATGACGGCGGGCGTATGGGTGGCCGCGGCGTAGTCGAGCAGGGGTGCGAGCGCGCTGGGGTGGGAGAAGTCGATGATGACGTCGGCCTCCACCTGGCACCCGGCGGGGGAGGTGAAGACGGGGAACGCGTCCAGCACCTCGCCGCTCACGTCGATGCCCGCGACGACGGTGCAGTCGTCGCGCCCCTTGACGCAGGAGGCGATCATCCGCCCCATCTTTCCGTTACAGCCCGATAGTACGATCCTTTTCATTTGAACCTCCAGATGCGCGGGACCTCAGATCAGTCCCGCGGCCTTCATTTCCCGGTTGAGCAGTGCGCGGTTTTCCGCGCCGAGTTCGGTGAGGGGCAACCGGCAGGGGCCGGCCTTCCAGCCCATCATTGACACGGCCGCCTTGACCGGGATGGGGTTGACGTCACAGAAGAGCGCGTTGATGAGGGGCAGGAGCTTCACCTGCAGGTCGGCGCTCTCCCTTACCCTGCCGTCAAAATAGAGCTGGCAGATGTCGTGGGTCTGGCGCGGCGCGACGTTGGAAAGCACCGAAATGACGCCCTTTCCGCCGAGCGAAAGGATCGGCACGATCTGGTCGTCGTTGCCCGAATAGAGATCGAGCCCGTCGCCGCAGAGGCTGCGGATCATCGCGATCTGCGAGATGTTGCCGCTGGCCTCCTTGGCCGCGACGATATTCGGATGCTTCGAGAGCTCCAGGTAGGTCTTCGGCAGGATGTTCATGCCCGTGCGGCTGGGGACGTTGTAGAGGATGACGGGCAGGTCGACGGTGTCCGCGACCGCGAGGAAGTGGCGGACCAGCCCCGCCTGCGAGGTCTTGTTGTAGTAGGGGGTCACGAGCAGGAGCCCGTCGGCGCCCGCCTGTTTGGCCTCCCTGGAGAGCCAGAGGGAGTAGTCGGTGTGGTTGCTGCCGGCGCCCGCCACAACGGGGACGCGTCCCGCGGTGCGCTCGACGGCGTAGCGGATGGCCTCGACATGCTCCTCGTCGGTGAGGGTGGATGCCTCGCCGGTCGTTCCGACGATGATGATCGCGTCGGTGCCGTTGTCGATCTGGTAGTCGATCAGCTCTCCGAGCAGCTCCCAGTTGATCGAAAGGTCGTCGTGCATCGGCGTGACGATCGCAACGCCCGCGCCGGTGAAAATGGTCTTCTTCATTGGTCCATCAGCCCTTCCGGTTAAATTCAGTCGAAATACCCCTTTGCCGCGAGCAGCTCGGCCAGCAGGACGCCGCCGCCCGCCGCTCCGCGCAGGGTGTTGTGGGAGAGGCATACGAATTTGTAGTCGTACTGGGTGTCCTCGCGCAGCCTGCCGATCGACACCGCCATGCCGTTTTCGAGGTTGCGGTCAAGCCTCGTCTGCGGGCGGTCCGGCTCCTCGAAATAGTGCAGGAACTGCCTGGGGGCGCTGGGCAGGGCGAGCTTCTGCGGTTCGCCCGCGAAGGAGGCCCATTTCTCCTTGATTTCATCGATCGAGGGCTTCTTATCAAAGCTCACAAACACCGCCGCCATATGGCCGTCCGAACAGGCGACCCGCAGGCACTGGGCGGTGATCGACGGGCTTGCGACCGGCGCGATCGCGCCGCCTTTGACGGAACCCCAGATTTTGAGCGGCTCCTGCTCGCTCTTTTCCTCCTCGCCGCCGATGTAGGGGATGACGTTGTCGACCATCTCCGGCCAGCGCTCGAACGTCTTGCCCGCGCCGGAGATCGCCTGGTAGGTGCAGACAAGAGTCTTAGCCACGCCGAAATCGGCCATGAGCGGGTGCAGCGCGGGCACATAGCTCTGTAGCGAGCAGTTGGACTTGACGGCGATGAAACCGCGTTTGGTGCCGAGGCGCGCGCGCTGGAAGGGGATGACTTCCGCGTGCCCGGGGTTCACCTCGGGAATGATCATCGGCACGTCGGGGGTCATGCGGTGGGCGGAGTTGTTGGAGACGACGGGGCATTCCGCCCTGGCGTACGCCTCTTCGAGCGCCCTGATCTCGTCTTTTTTCATATCCACCGCGCAGAAGATGAAATCCACCCCGGAGGCGACCGTTTTCACATCCGACGCGTCGAGCACGACCATTTTTTTGACGGCCTCGGGGATGGGCGTGGACATCGCCCAGCGGGAGCCGACCGCTTCCTCGTAGGTTTTGCCCGCGGAGCGCGGCGACGCCGCGACCGCCGCGAGACGGAACCACGGATGGTTTTCCAGCAAAGAGACGAATCTTTGGCCGACCATTCCGGTCGCCCCGACCACCCCGACCTGATACTGCTTCATAGGGAACAACTTCCTTTCCAACGCCGGCAGATCCGGCAATAAAAAAACCGGTTGAAAACCGGCATGAATTGCACTATAATAGAGAAGTTATCGGCGCGTACGAACGCGCGGGATCCGCGCGTCCAACCGCCCGCCATAGCTCTCCATCACAGTTCAATGATGACAGTCGCATGCCTTTCAGCGATGCGCCCAGGGAACGGCTGCCAGGCGTCCCCTTCGGCGTCTGTCCCTTTCACACGGCTTTTCAACGACTCTGGCAGTCTCGTTCCGGCTACTGATGAAAGACGCGCCTCTACCGGCTCGGTTTATTACTAGTTATATTATCATCGAAGCCCTCTTATGTCAACAAATTTTGATGATTTACCGCAATAAAACCAATGCTTATCCGGCGATGTCGGAAAAATGCGTTGAATCTGTCAGGAAGGACCGCCCCATGCTCAAGACATCCGATTTTTACTTCGACCTGCCGCAGGAGCAGATCGCCCAGACCCCCGTCGAGCCGCGCGACCACTCCCGCATGCTCCACCTCTTCCGCGAGACGGGCGAGCTCGAGCACCGGCATTTCTACGACCTGCCCGACTACCTGGAGGCGGGAGACACGCTCGTCGTCAACACATCCCGGGTCATCCCGGCGCGCCTATTCGGCGTGAAGGAGGGCACCGGCGGGCACATGCAGTTTCTCCTGCTGGACCAGAAGGAGAAGGACGTCTGGGAGGTCATGGTGAAGCCGGGGAAAAAGGCCAAGACGGGCGCGCGATTCGTCTTTGGGGACGGGCTGCTCGTTGGGGAAATCCTCTCCACCGTCGAGGGGGGCAACCGCCTCGTGCGGATGCACTACGAGGGGAGCAGCATCTATCCCATCCTCGAAAAGATCGGCAATATGCCCCTGCCGCCCTACATCACCGCCGCGCTCGAGGACAACGAGCGCTACCAGACCGTCTATTCCAAGCAGCTTGGGTCCGCCGCCGCGCCCACCGCGGGTCTGCACTTCACCACCGAGCTGATGGACAAGCTGCGCCAAAAGGGCGTCAACATCGCCGAGGTGATCCTCCATGTCGGCATCGGCACCTTCCGGCCCGTCAAGGTGGAGGACGTGACCAAGCACCACATGCATTCGGAGCACTACCACCTGCCGAAGGAGACCGCCGATCTCATCAACGAGACCCACGCGCGCGGCAAACGGGTGATCGGCGTCGGCACCACGAGCTGCCGCACGGTGGAATCGGTCGCCGCCAAGCTCGGCGAGGTCCGCGAGGACGACGACGACACGAGCATCTTCATCTACCCGGGCTACCGGTTCAAGGTGCTCGACGGGCTCATCACCAATTTCCACCTGCCTGAAAGCACCCTCATCATGCTGGTGAGCGCCTTCGCGGGCTACGAGCACACGATGCGCGCCTATGAGACCGCCGTGAAGGAGAACTACCGGTTTTTCTCCTTTGGCGATTCCATGCTGATTCTCTGAGGGGAATTTTTGAAAAAATTCCCCTTATCATCCCTTCAAAACTTCCGGTTCAGGCCGGCCGCCGCGGATGGACGCACGCGCCGGCCGTGAGGCAAAGGATCTTCCCGGCGCGGAAAGCGCCTGCGGTTTCGGGCGGAGGACGGCCCGATTAAAGTTTTCGGGGTCCAGGGGGGCTTTTTCAAAAGCCCTCCCTGGAAAGGAGGAGCAATTTTGTATACCTTATTGAAGCAGGACGGACACGCCCGACGGGGGACCTTTGAGACGGTGCACGGCGCCGTGCAGACCCCCGCTTTTATGAACGTCGGCACCTCCGCCGCGATCAAGGGCGGAATTTCGTCGACCGACCTCGTGGAGCTCAAATGCCAGGTGGAGCTCTGCAACACCTACCACCTGCATGTGCGCCCGGGCGACGACGTCATCCGCGCGATGGGCGGGCTGCACAGGTTCATGAACTGGCACCGCCCGATTTTGACAGACAGCGGCGGCTTCCAGGTATTTTCCCTCGCCAAGCTGCGCAAGATCAAGGAGGAGGGCGTCACCTTCGCCTGCCACCTCGACGGCAAGCGGATTTTCATGGGACCGGAGGAGAGCATGCGCATCCAGTCGAACTTCGGCTCGACGATCGCGATGGCCTTTGACGAGTGCATCGAGAACCCCGCGCCCTACGACTATACCGAGCGTTCGATCGCCCGCACCACCCGCTGGCTCGTCCGATGCAGGGATGAGATGGCGCGTCTGAACGCCCTGCCGGACACCCTCAACCCGCGCCAGATGCTCTTCGGCATCAACCAGGGAAGCACCTACGCCGATCTGCGCGTGCGGCACATGCAGGAGATCGCCGCGCTCGGGCTGGACGGCTACGCGATCGGCGGGCTCGCTGTGGGGGAAACCGCGCAGGAGATGTACGACACGATCGAGGCGGTCGAGCCGCATATGCCCGCGGACAGGCCCCGGTACCTGATGGGGGTGGGCACGCCGGTCAACATCATCGAGGGGGTCTATCGGGGCATCGACCTCTTCGACTGCGTGATGCCCAGCCGCAACGCGCGGCACGGGACCCTCTTCACCTGGGACGGCATCCGCATCCTGCACAACGAAAAATACAAGACCGACGAGAGCCCTCTCGACGAGCACTGCGGCTGCCCAACCTGCCGGAACTTTTCCCGCGGCTACCTGCGGCACCTTTTCCGCGTGAACGAGATGCTCGGGATGCGGCTGGGCGTCCAGCACAACCTCTACTTCTACAATACGCTGATGGAAAAGATCCGCGAGGCGATCGAGGAGGGAACCTACGACGCCTTCCGCCGGCACTGGGTCCCCATACTGGGGCGGCGCATCTGAAGGGCCTTTTCTGTATCTTTATACAAAATGCCCTTGCAAGACCGGCCCGGACACGCTATAATAGTACAAGTATCCTGAAAGAGAATTTGGAGGTATTACCATGAACGAACAGACGATGGCCACCCTTGGCAGCTTTTTGCCGCTGATTTTAATTTTTGTAATCTTCTACTTCATGCTCATCCGTCCGCAGAAAAAGCGCGACAAGGAGACCCAGCAGATGCGCGCCAACCTCGAGGTGGGCGATGAGATCGTTACGATCGGCGGCGTCATCGGCACCGTCGTCGTCATCAAGGACGATTACCTCCTGATCGAGACCGGCTCCGACCGCAGCAAAATCCGCATCGCGCGCTGGGCCATCCAGGCGAACAACACGCCGCACGAGTCCGCCGCTCCGGAAAAGAAGGACAAGAAGAAGGAGAAGTGAGCCGTGCCCGGCATATTGGGCGGCTTCCCTGAATATCCTGTAACAGTAAAGGGGGAGTTCAGGTGAGACAGCCCGACGTTCACGGCGCGAAGCGTTTTATCCGGCCGGTCACTTACGGCATCTTATTCGGCGCAGGCGCGTGCTTCCTGCTGCTTCTGATCATGGCCGCCGTGATGGGGCTGCGGGATATCCCGCAGTCGGCCGTGTCGCTGATCGCCACGCTGATCTTTGTGCTCGGCGGGCTCGTCGCGGGGTACGTCTCCGCCGCGTTCGCGCGTGAAAAAGGCATGCTTCTCGGACTCTGCTGCGGCGCCTGCCTCTTCGTGATCCTGAGCCTGGCGAGCCTTGCCGTCGACGGCGGCGGGTTCGGCATGGAGGCGCTCACCAAGCTGGCCGCCGTTTTGCTTGCGGCGGCGCTCGGCGGCGTCATCGGCGTCAACCGGCGTAAAAAATTCCGCTGAAAACGGGCCGTCCGGGACCGATTTCCGGGCCTGCCGGCTTGAATTACCAGCGGGGATATGCTATACTTGTTGGCAGAAATCAAAAGAAACGAGGGGATACCAATGAAACATATCAAGACGATCAACAGCGCGAACCTCAAGGAATCCGCCGTCAAGGGCGGCTGCGGCGAGTGCCAGGCCTCCTGCCAGTCGGCCTGCAAAACCTCCTGCACCGTCGCCAACCAGAAGTGCGAGAACAAGAATAAGTAAAAAAGGCATGGCAGTTTTTCAACTGCCATCCTTTCTTTATCGCGGTTTTGGGCAGTCGGACGACTGCCCTTATCTTTATGTGGGGAGATTGGAATGATACACCAGTACAGGCTCAACGGCTACAATATCGTGCTCGACGTCAATTCCGGCGCGGTGCACCTCATGGACGACCTTTCCTTTGATCTGCTGGACATGCTTGGGGACCCAATCCCCGAAAGCTGTCCCGAGGCGGTCTTCGACCGTTTCGCGTCCGCATACGCGCGGGAGGAGGTCGAGGACGCCTTCCGGGAGCTCCTCGCGCTTCAGAAAGCGGACCAGCTCTGCTCGAGCGACGACTACGACCAGTTTGCGAAGCTCATGACTCCGTCGCCGGTCAAGGCGATGTGTTTACATATTGCGCACGACTGCAACCTGCGCTGCAAATACTGCTTTGCGGACACGGGCGAATATATGGGCCACCGCGAGCTGATGTCCACGGAGGTGGGGAAGGCGGCGGTCGACTACCTCATCAAGCACTCCTGCGGCCGCCACAACCTCGAGGTGGATTTCTTCGGCGGCGAACCGCTGATGAACTTCGAGGTGGTTAAGGAGATTGTCCGGTATGCCCGCTCGCTGGAACAGGAGCACAACAAGCTCTTCCGGTTCACGATCACAACGAACGGTCTGCTGCTCGACGACGACAAGATCGATTTCATCAACCGGGAGATGTCCAACGTCGTGCTTTCCATCGACGGCCGCAGGGAGGTCAACGACCGGGTGCGGGTGCGCGTCGACGGGCGCGGCAGCTACGACAGCATCCTGCCGAAATTTCAAAAGCTCGTCGAAAAGCGCAGGAACGGGCCCTACGACCAGTACTACGCGCGCGGCACCTTCACCAAATACAACAAGGACTTTGCGGAGGATGTGCTGCACCTGGCCGACAAGGGATTCGATCAGGTTTCGGTCGAGCCGGTCGTCACCGACCCGGCGGAGCCCTACGCGCTGACCGAAGAGGACCTGCCCGAGGTGTTCGCCGAGTACGAACGGCTTGCGAAGATCATGATCGAGCGCCACGGCACGCCGCGGGATTTTAATTTCTTCCACTTCATGCTCGACCTCGACCAGGGCCCCTGCGCGATCAAGCGCCTGCGCGGCTGCGGCTGCGGCAACGAGTACGTCGCGATCACCCCGTCGGGCGACGTCTATCCCTGCCACCAGTTCGTCGGCCACGACGGCTGGAAGATGGGCAATGTTTTCGACCAGTCGCTCGACTTCGACCTCAAGTGCAGATTTGCCGCCGCGACTGTCTATGGCAAGCCCGAGTGCAAAAACTGCTGGGCCAAGTTCTACTGCTCGGGCGGCTGCAATGCCAACAGCATGCAGTACAGCGGCGACATCTTAAAGCCCTATAAGCTCTCCTGCGAGCTGGAAAAAAAGCGGCTGGAGTGCGCGATTATGATCAAAGCGGCGACGCTTTGAGAGGGGAGGACCTCCTGTGGAGTGCAAAATCGGATTCATTGGCGCGGGCAACATGGCCGGCGCGATCATCAACGGCGTCACCGGCTCGGGAATGCTTACACCGGCGCAGGTCGCCGTCCATGACATCCGCGAGAGCCAGCGGGAGAGCTACGCGGCGCGCGGATTCAAGGTCTATGCGAGTGCCGCGGCGCTCGTAGAGGGCTGTGATTATGTCGTGCTTTCTGTAAAGCCGCAGAACTTTGCAGATGTGCTGGCCGAAATCAAAGGCCATCCGCGCCCCGAAACGGTGTTCGTCACCATTGCGGCGGGCATCAGCGCGGAATTTATCAAGGAGGGGCTCGGCTGCGACGCGAAGGTCGTGCGGGTCATGCCCAATACGCCGCTGCTGATCGGCTGCGGCTCCACGGCGATGTGCCGGGTCGCGCCCGCCACTGAAGAGGAATTCGCGTTTGTCAAATCGGTCTTTGCGTCGGCGGGCTGTGTCGAGGAGATTTCCCCGGACAAGATGAACGAGGTCATCCCGCTCAACGGCTCGAGCCCCGCGTATATCTACCTCTTCGCGAAGGTGTTCGTCGACCGGGCCGTCGAGCTTGGCTTTGACGCGGACGTGGCCAACCGGCTTTTCTGCAACACGCTGATCGGTTCGGCAAGGATGATGCTCGAGTCGGGGAAGAGCCACCAGGAGCTGATCGATATGGTCACGTCGCCCAAGGGGACGACCTTTGAGGGGCTCGCGGCGCTCGAACGCTGCGGCTTTGACAAGGCGCTCGTCGAATGCTTTGACGATACGGTGCGCCGCGCCTATGAGCTCGGGAAATAATCGGGCAGGGGAGTCATAAAATTTAGCGAAATCGCATATCCTTTCCTGAGGCGAAAAAGGAAAGGATGGTTGCAATGAGTTTTACCGCCGCGGATTGGGACAAGATTTTACAGCAGCAGAGGGCCGCACGGGGAATTCCGCCCTTACAGCCGGTACGCCCGGCGACGGAGGGGCGGCTTTCCTTGCGGTCCTCGTGGTTTTCTTCACGCAGCTTATCCACCTGGGCGCTGGGGCTCTGCTTCCTGGCGGGCCTGCTGATCGGCACGCTGCTCGTCGGCCGGTCGGGCCCGGACACCCGCGCGGCGCTTCAGGTGATTCTCGGGGGCTATGTCGAACGGCGGCAGACGCTGGCGTTCGCCTCGATCGCAGCGTCGACCTTCTGCTCGGCCTTCGCGGCGCTGGCGGTGCTCTTCTTCTGCGGTTTCTGCACGATCGCCCAGCTCATCATCTTTGCCGTGCCGCTCTTCAAGGGGCTCGGGTACGGCTTCTCGATCGGCATGCTCTATGCCCAGTACGGCGCGTCCGCGATCCGCTATGTCGCGTTCCTGCTGCTTCCCACAATGTTTCTGAGCACATTGCTGCTGATCCTTGCAAGCCGCACGTCGCTGCGCCTGTCAGTCTCGCTTCTGCGGTCGGCCCTCGTCGCGCCCGATGAAAACGGGTCGCGGAGAATCAAACGTTATTGTATAAAGTATTTGATTTTTACAGGAATATGCCTGCTGATCGCGCTGTTTGACGCGCTGATCGTAACCCGCTTCGGCGGATTATTCGTCCTCTGAATCCGGCGCCTTGGGCGCCTTCGGTTTTTTCTTGGGTGCAACCCCCGAAAGCGGCGATTGTTTCGCCGCTTTTTCCATTTGCCGGTCGGAAACGTGGGTATAGATCTCTGTTGTGGAAAGGCTCACGTGCCCGAGGATCTCCTTGAGAATACGGATATCCACGCCGCCGTGCTGGTACATGAGCGTCGCCGCGGTGTGCCGGAGCTTGTGCGGCGAATAGCCCTGACCGGAAAGCCCCGCATTGCGAAGGCAGTCCTCGATGATCTGTTCGACCCGCCGGGGAGAAATCCGCGTCCCACGGGAGGACAGGAACAGCGCGTCGCGGTCTTTGACTCCCTGTGTGGATCTCCGCTTGGCAAGGTAGGCCTCCAGCGCCTTTCTGCAGGCTTCGTTGAGGTAGATCACGCGCTCCTTGTTGCCCTTACCGAGCAGCTTGATCGTGTCGTCGCGAATGTCGTAAAGGTTGATGCCGACCAGTTCGGAAAGCCGCATCCCACAGTTGAGAAAAAGGGTCACGATGCAGAAATCCCGCTCGTAGCTCGGCGACGTAGGATCGATGTGGGTCAGCAGCTCAAGGCTCTCCTCCAAAGTCAGATACCGCGGCATCGACTTGCGCACGGAGGGCACCTCCAGGTTTTCCACCGGGTTCGTTTTGAGTACGCCCGATTTGACCGTCAGGTAGTTGAAGAGGGCCCGGATGGATGAAACCTTTCGCGATCGGGTCTTGGCGTTGTTGTCCCGGTCGGAAGCCGCGTAGTTGAGGAACTGGTAGACGTCCGAAAGGGTAATGGAAGCGACCGTCTCAAGCGGAATATCTCTGATCGAGAGCTTGTCGAAGAACTCCGGATCGTCGGGATTTCCGTTCACGAGCTTGACGCATTTGATATAGCGCAGGAAGGTGCGCAGATCGATATAATAGGCGTCGACCGTGCGCTGGGAACGTCCTTTGATCGTCAGCATATAAAAAAGGAACTCGCTGAGGTAATTGGGACAGTCGGCATAGTTTGCCATATGAGTAACCTCCAATCCTTGTCGTAGAATTCCCCAAACTACGCTAAATTTTTATTTAGCGAAATAACCTTCGCAAAAAGAATACCACATTCCATCTAGAAAGTCAAGACTCCTCCTCGTCCCCATCCGCCTCCATCAGCGGCAGAATGGACCCGACATCGTAAAGCGGCCCGTCGGTCAATTCCAGCGGCTCCACGCCGCGGCTATGTAGAAATGCTCTGATCCGTTCTCCATCCGGATGGCTGCTGAGCGAGCCGGTGAACGCAAGCTGCTTCCTGCCGAGCAAACCGGAACAGCCTCCAATAAAGCCGGTATCATAACCCGGCAGCTGGATTTGGCTGTTTTGTATTTTCAGCGCCTCCAGGCCGTATTGCTCCGCCGCCCGTGCAATTGACGGGTCCTGGGTAATGATCGCGTGTTCGTCCACGACGCAGACGGAGCATTTGGCATATCCCTGCTTTACCGGGATCAGTTCTATCCCCGCTTCCCCGCAGTAATTTGTGATTTTTTTATCAATTAGATCTTTCCCGCCAAGACAGACCTTTCCGACGATCGCGCAGTTGAGCGGCACGTCCCCCGGATAGTCCGGTACAAGCGGCGCCGCAGTTTCAACGGAAAAACCCCGTTGCCGCAGGGCCTTCCAAAAGCCTTCCCTTCCCCGTCCCGCCGCGGCGGCGATCCGCGGCCCGCCGAGGTGGCAGAGCTGCAAATCCGCGTGACAGGCGACCGGCGCTGGCAGCCCGGCATATTCCGGCACCCGAAGGCAGGCGACGCCGCGCGCCTCAAGCACGGCAATCAGGGCCTTATACCGCTCCCCCACCGCGCAGAGGCGCACATTCCCCGCCGGCAGATTGCTTTTTTGGACAAACCGCATGGTTCCACCATCCCAAGGCTTTATTCGGTCCGCAGGGCGTCCACCGGGCGCAGGCGCGCGGCGATCGTCGCCGGGTAGACGCCGAACACCACGCCGATGCCGACCGTAAGCGCGACGCTCACCGCGATGAGCGCCGGGTTCACCGACATGGCCACACCGATGAGGGCGCAACCGGCCCAAACAAGCGCAAGGCCTGCCGCCACTCCCATGATACTCCCGATCAGCGAAATCGTAAAGGCCTCGATCAGGAATTCGAGCAGGATGGTTCGTCGGGTCGCGCCAATCGATTTTTTGATGCCGATCTCCCGGGTGCGCTCGTTGACCGACACAATCATCACCGTCATAATTCCCAGCCCCGCCACCACGAGCGACACCGCCGCAATTGCCGAGAGCACGACGGTCACCACGCCAAGCAGGTTGTCGAGAGTGTCCTTCTGCTTGGAGATGTTTTCCGCCTTAAAGCCGCGCTCAATGTTGTGGAATCGGTTGACCGACGCGCTGAGCTGTTCGGCCGCCGCGTCGATATCCGCCGAGTCCCGCAGGGTGACGGCGATCTGCCCGAAGGAATCCTCCCCCGTGTACCGCTGGACGGTCGTATAGGGCAGGTATGCGAAGGAGGGGATCACGTCCCCCACCATGTTTTGCAGGATGTTTCCGCCCGACGAGGCGATCCCAACGATTTCGAGGCGCACATAGCTGCCGCCGATCATCGCGTCGAGGTGTTTCCCGACGATGTTGTCCCGCTTGTAGAAGAGCTCGGCCACGTTGCTGTCGATGACGCAGACGTCCGCCGCCCCGGCCACGTCCGCGGCGTCCAGCATCCTCCCGTATTTCGGCGTCAGTGAAATCACCTGGGTCTTTCCGTCGTCCACCCCCCACAGCACCGCGTTGGCCACAAGCCCGCGCATCCGGATGCTGCTGTAGCTGACGACGATCGGAGTGGCGCTCTCCACCTGCGGGCTCTGGCGGAGCAGCGCAAGATCCCCCTCGTCCATTTTGAGGCTGGTAAACTTTTTATCGGCGCTCACCGTAACGCTGCCGAGACCCAGCGAATTGAGCTCGTCGGTGATCGCGCCCTTGCCGATCTCCCCAATCGAGCCGATCAATACGACCGAGGCCACACCGATCGCGATGCTTGCGATCGTCAGAAAGCTGCGGAACCGCTTGCGTCCGAGATTGCGGATGCTGCAGACGAAGCTGTCAAAGAACATCCTGCCGCTCCCCCCTCTGCAGGTTCACGAGAGCCCCTTCCTTCCCCGCCGCGGACGCGTCGGCAAGCAGCACGTCCGCGGGGCCGAGCCCTTCGGTCACCTCGACGCCCTCGAGTAGCTCGACCCCCGTCCGGATATCCCGCCGCACGGCGCGGGAGCCTTGGGCCAGGTAGACGTATTCCACGTTGTTTTCATCCTGCCGCACCGCTTCATACGGCACCGTCAGCATCGTGCGCCGGGTGTCCGTGACGATCTCCGCGCGCGCGGTAAAGCCCGCCTTGAGATCGTCGTCCGGGTTGTCGATCGCAATTTCCACGTCGACCACCGTCTCCTGCGCGGTGCCGCCCGTCAGCTTGCGGGCCACCGGGGCGATCTTCCGCACATGCCCCGTATATTCCCGTCCGGGAAAGCCCGTGCCCGTGATGACGGCCGGATCCCCGACCTTCACGTCCGAGATGTACGACTCTCCCACTGTGACCATCGCCGCGAAGCTACCGGTGTCTGAGATGGTGACGACCGGCTTCGCCGTCCGGGAGAGTACGCCGCTCTTGATGCCCACCTCGGTCACGATGCCGTCCATTGGCGCGGTGATTGTCTCGGGGACATAGAGGTAGGGGTTCTGCTCCACCGGGACGCCCCCCGCCGCCTCATAGACCTCCTGCAGGCTGCCGAGGTCCAGTCCCGTGCCGAACGCGGAGGACTGCAGCGCCGAATAGAGCCCCGCCAAATCCGCCGTCTCCTGGGTAATCGCGCCCGCGGCCAGGCTCGAAACAAGGCTCGACGCGGGGATGCTCTGTTCCAGCACGCTCTTGGTGGTGTCCGCGTCGATGACGGCGAGCACCTGGTCCCGTCGCACGCAGTCGCCCACCGAAACGTTCACCGCCTGCGCGATGACCGGCGTGTCGAGATAGACCTCCCGCACATTCTGCGCTTCAATGGTGCCGGTGGCGTTGATGCGCTTCTCATAGAGCGTTTCCCGCGGCGTAATGCACGCCACCGTCGGCACGGCGCGCAGGACAACCAGCGGCGCGGCCGCGGCCGCGCCGAATGAGCCGGCGGCCAGCAGCAGCGCGGCGATACGTTTAAAAATCAATGGCGAAACCCCCATCACGGACGAACATCCGATCCAACTTCATCAAAAATTACGAAGTTAGTGTTCGTCCGCGACGGGGGTTTTATTCTCCGCGCCCGGAGGATTTGCCGTGCTTAATCGGCGCTGAAATGGTGATACTAATGGCTGCCGCACCGCTGCGGAAACGGCGCGGCGCGCAAATGAAGAATCTGTGTTTGGAGTGTGAGTTTCATGGCAAGTCCCAAGGAACGAAAGGCGCGGCTCATCCCCTGCGACAAGGACTGTTACTACCAGCAGCAGGGCTACTGCTCGCTCGACGACATCAGCTACATCACCAGCTGCGACGGAAACGGCTGCGGCTACTTTACCCGCACCGATCCCTACGCCGAACTAACGGATGACCGCGATGGCCTGTGAAAGATTCTGCACCCCGATCAGGTTGAGCTCCGGCATCCCGCGCGGGTCGATCTGCTTCACGCAGTGCTTTGGCACCACGCAGGTGGTGAACCCGAGCCGGTAGCTCTCGCTGACCCGCTGCTGGATGCTCCCCACCGCGCGCACCTCCCCCGCGAGCCCCACCTCGCCGAAGGCGGCCAGATCGTCCGGCACGCTCTTGTCGAGCAGGTTGGAGATGAGGGCCATCGCGACCGGGAGGTCCGCGGCGGGCTCGTCCAGCCTGAGTCCGCCGACCACATTGATGTACGCGTCGAGATTTCCGAAGAAATACCCGCAGCGTTTTTCCAGCACCGCGATGAGCAGCGCGGCGCGGTTATAATCGAACCCCGCCGCCTGCCGCCGCGGGTTGCCGAACCCCGTCTTAGAGACGAGCGCCTGCACCTCCGCGAGGATGGGGCGCGTCCCCTCCATCACGCAGGCCACGCAGGTCCCGGACACCCCCTTCGGGCGGCCGGACAGCATCATCTGGGAGGGATTCGGGACCTCCCGCAGGCCGTCCTGCGCCATCTCGAAGACGCCAATCTCGTTTGTGGAGCCGTAGCGGTTTTTGACCGCGCGCAGGATGCGGAAGTTCTGCTGGCGCTCCCCCTCGAAGTAGAGGACCGCGTCCACCATGTGCTCGAGCACCTTCGGACCAGCGATCGCGCCGTCCTTGTTGACGTGACCGACGATGAAAACGGGAACCTCCATGCTCTTGGCGATACCGATGAGTACTTGGGTGCACTCGCGGATCTGCGTCACGCTGCCCGCCGACGAGGTGAGCGCGGCCAGGGTCATCGTCTGGATCGAGTCGATCATCACCATGTCGGGCGACAGCCGCCGCACCGTCTCGAGCACGCTCTCGACGTCGGTCGTGGCGCAGATATAGAGGTTGCCGCTTGTGACGCCCAGCCGGTTGGCGCGCAGCTTGAGCTGGCGCGCACTCTCCTCCCCCGATACATAGAGGATTTTGAGCCCTTCGCAGAGGTACTCGCAGATTTGCAGCAGCAGCGTGGATTTGCCGATGCCCGGGTCGCCCGAGAGCAGCGTCACCGACCCCGCGACGATCCCGCCGCCGAGCACCCGGTCGAGCTCACCGACGCCGGTGACATACCGCTGGCTGTCGTCCGACGAAATTTCCGAGAGCTTTTTCACCGCGCTCTCCCGCGCCGCGGGCGCGCTCCCCCCGGACGAACGGGACTTCGCCGCCGAAACCTGCTGGCGGATCTCCTCGGTCATCGAGTTCCACTCGCCGCAGTCGGGACAGCGCCCATACCACTTGGCCGACTCGTAGCCGCAGCTCTGGCAGACGTAGACGCTCTTATTTTTGGTTACAGCCATCCTTCACATTCCTTTTTATTCGAGTTCCCGGTAGACCGCCGTCTCCGCCGGGGTCTGAAGGCCGAGATATTCCGCCGTCGAGGAAAAGATCGCAAAGGCGACCCTTTTCTGGTAGTCCGCGTCGATCAGCTTGTAGGCGTCGTCCGGATTGGAGAGGAAGCCGCACTCGATCAGCAGCGCGGGCATCGGGGCGTTGTAGATGAGGTAAACGCTGTCCCCGCAGGGCTTCTGCTGTCGGGTGTTCTCCGGCTGGAGCATCTCCACCATCCGCCGCTGGGTGATCTTCGCAAGCGCCTCGCTCTGCGGGTTTTTCGGCCCGTAGAAGACCTGCGCGCCGAAATACTGCGCCTGTGGGAACTTGTTCTGGTGGATGCTCAGCAGGATGCAGTTGTCGTAGCTTTTCGCCAGCGCGAGGCGGTTGTGGATATCGGAATTTTTCCGCTTGCGGATGGTCGTGAGCGACGGATCCTCAAGCGTCTCGTCGCTGTCCCGCGTGAGTACCGCGTCGAAGCCGTTCACCGTGAAGAGGTCGCAGAGCTTGCGGGCGATCGAAAGATTCAGGTCCTTTTCGACGATCCCGTCCACGCCTGTGGCGCCCCCGTCAAATCCGCCGTGCCCCGCGTCGATCACGATGGTGGGCAGCCCCTCTTCCTCCCCGGCGAAGACGGGCGTGACCGACATGATCTCCGACACCGAATGCACCGCCAGGGAAGCCGCCGCAAGCCCGAAGAGCAGGACTGCCGCGGCCGTCGATTTTTTCCATTTCATGCGCATCCCCCCGCTCCAATCTATGCGGAGGGGACGGGGCATTATGCCGGATAGCGGCGTTCGAGCTCTTCGACGAGGTCGGCGAGCGCGCCGTCGTCGCAGCGCCCGAAGATACCCCGGCAGCGGTAGCGCACCGCGTCGGGCGCCTCCGCCGTGGTGGCGGCGAAGCCGGCCGCCTCGAGCATTCCGGCGTCGTTATAGTAGTCCCCCATCGCGACCGTGCGCGCGGGGGAAACGCCGAGCAGCTCCATCGATGCTGTTAATGCGATTCCCTTTTCAGCTTTGGCGGGCAGCATTTCGACGAATGGGCGGCCCGTCCGGAAGAACCGCACGTCCCCCCAGCCCTGCGCATTGCCGAATTCCTCAGCCCGCGCGGTCCATTCGTAAGGCATCGCCATGACCGCCTTGAGGAAGGGGCCGCACGCCTCGCCGGGCGCCTGTTCGACAATCGGCATATTTTCCCGGCCGAGGTATTCGCGCACATATCCGGTTCCGGAGAGCGCGACGATCTCCCGCTCTCGCATGAGCGCGAGGCCCGCGTCGGGAAACGCCCGCATCAGCGCGCGGACATATTGGAGATATCCGGCGGGCAGATAATGCGCGCAGAGCATTTTTTCCGAGGAAAAGTCGTAGATTGCACAGCCGTTGTAGAGGATGCAGGGCGCGTTCACCGGAAGCTGCTCCACCCAGGGGCGCGCCGAGGCGATCGAGCGCCCGGTGGCGACGGCAAACCTCCCGCCGGCGGCAGTAAAACGCCTCAGCGCCTTGATGTTGCGCGCCGGGATGGGCGCGGGAAAGTTCATCAGCGTGCCGTCGATATCGCTGACCAGCAGCAGGTCGGAAAGTTTTGTCAAGGATGGTCCCCCCTCAGGCTGTCGAGAAACGAGGTGTAATAAGCTGGAAGATCGCTCGTGAATTCGAGGTACTCCCCCGTGCGCGGATGGAGGAAGCCGATCGCGCGGGCGTGCAGGCACTGCCCGCCGAGGCGCGTGATCACCTTTTTCGGCCCGTAGACAGGGTCCCCTGCGACGGGATGGCCGATGTGCGCCATGTGTACGCGGATCTGATGGGTGCGCCCCGTCTCAAGCCGCAGCTCCAGGTCGGTGAACCCGGAAAGCCGCTCCTTTACCCGGTAGTGGGTCACGGCGGGGCGGGAATTCCGCTCGGTCACGCACATCTTTTTGCGGTCGGAGGGATTCCGCCCGATCGGCGCGTCGACCGTCCCCGCTTCGACGGGAAAGCCGCCGTAGACGACGGCGTTATAGATGCGTGTAAAGCCGTGCACCTTGATCTGCTCCGCGAGCAGATTGTGGGCGAAGTCGTTCTTCGCAACGATTAAAAGGCCGCTCGTGTCCTTGTCGATCCGGTGGACGATCCCGGGGCGGATGACCCCGTTGATCGAGGAGAGCCGCCCGGCGCAGTGGAAGAGCAGCGCGTTGACCAGCGTGCCGTCCCAGTTGCCCGGCGCGGGGTGCACGACCATCCCCTTGGGCTTGTCGACGACCAGCAGGTCGTCGTCCTCATAGACGATATCGATGGGGATGTCCTGCGGGACGAGGTCGAGCGGCTTTGCGTCCGGCACCTCGACGGCGAGCTCCTCGCCGCCCCGCAGCCGGTAGTTCTTGGGGATCGCCCTGCCGTCCGCGAAGACCGCTCCGTCGTCGCACAGCTTCTGCACCGTGGAACGAGAGAGGTCCCCCGCCGCCTCCGCGAGCCAGCGGTCGGCCCGCTCCCCCGCGTCCGCCTCGTCGGCGGTGAAATAGCGCCTATTCAACGCTCCCGCCCTCCGGGACCTCCGAAGCGGGCGGGGCTTTTTTGTCCCTGCCCTCGAGGAAGAGCAGCCAGACCGCGAGCAGGATCGTCCCGACGACCACACAGCAGTCGGCAAAGTTGAAGACCGGGAAGCGGAAGAGCGGCGACACATCGAGATAGTCGACGACAAACGTGCGGAAAATCCGGTCGATCAGGTTGCCGAGCCCGCCCGCGATGATAAGTCCCACGCTCCACATCGCGAGCTTGTGGCGGATTTTTCCGCGGACGAGCAGCCATACGGCCGCCGCGATGACCGCGAGGGTGACGATCGAGAGAAGCCCCACCCTCCCCTGGAAGATGCCGAACGCTGCCCCGCGGTTCTCCACGTAGGTCAGCTGAAGAAGTCCGGGAATGAGCGTCACCGACGGCGCGCCGGGCAGGGCGCCCAGCACCCACAGCTTGATGAGCTGGTCGGCAAGCACGAGCAGCGCGGACACGATCAAAACGATTGCTGTCATAAAATGTCCTCCAACAGAAATTTGCGGCGCTTAAAGGATTTAAGCGCCGCAAACTGATTTCTAACCGTGTTTAACCAACGATCCCGGCGCAGCGCGCGCAGAGCTCGGGGTGCTTCGGGTCGGAACCGACCGTACCGCTGTAAGCCCAGCAGCGCGGGCAGTGCGCCCCGTCCGCGTGGGCGACGGAGACGGAAAGCCCTTCGACCGCGCCCTTGAACGCGCCTTCCCCGCCCCGTTCGAGCGATACGGCGGAGACGATGAAGACGGGCGCGAGCTCCTCCATGACCGAGGCGAGGAAATCATGGAGCTCCCCGTCGCAGTGGAGGGACACCTTTGCCTCGAGCGACTTGCCGATCGTCTTGGCGGCGCGGGCCGCCTCGAGCGCGCCGAGCACGTCGTCGCGCACCCTGTGGATGCGGTCCCACTTCTCCATGAAGGCCTCGTCGACCATGCCGTCGACCGCCCGGGGCATCTCGTTGAACATGACCGAACCGGCGTCATAGCTGTCGTCGGCGGGCAGATAGCTCCAGACCTCCTCCGCGGTAAAGGGAATGAGCGGCGCGATGAGCAGCGTGAGCCCGCGCAGGATCGTATAGATCGCCGTCTGCGCGGCGCGGCGGTCGGCCGAATCAGCCGCCTCGACGTAGAGGCGGTCCTTGATCACGTCGAGATAGAAGTTCGACATGTCGATCGTGCAGAAGTTGTGGAGCGCGTGATAGATGATATGGAACTCAAAGCGGTCGTAGGCCCCGGCGCACTGCTTCACGAGTTCGTTGAAGCGGGAAAGCGCCCACAGGTCGAGCCCGGTCAGCTTCTCCTTCGCGACGAGGTCCCGGTTGGGGTCGAAGTCGGAGAGGTTGCCGAGGATGAACCGAGCGGTGTTGCGGATTTTGCGGTAAACCTCCGAAAGCTGCTTGAGGATGTCCTTGGAGATGCGGATGTCCGCGTGATAGTCGGCGGAGGCGACCCACAGGCGCAGGATATCCGCGCCGTACTGATCGGTGATCTCGCTGGGCTCCATGCCGTTGCCGAGCGACTTGCTCATCTTGCGGCCCTCGCCGTCGACTACCCAGCCGTGGGTGCAGACGGTCTTGTAGGGCGCGACGCCCTGCCACGCGACCGAGGTCAGCAGGGACGACTGGAACCAGCCGCGGTACTGGTCGGTGCCCTCGAGATAGAGATCGACCGGCCAGTTCAGGTCGGGGTTGTCGCGGATGACCGAGGCGTAGGACGTGCCCGAATCGAACCAGACGTCCATGATGTCGGTTTCCTTGGTGAACTCCTCGCTGCCGCAGTATTTGCACCGGGTGCCCTCCGGCAGGATGTCCTTCGCATCGGTGGTGTACCAGGAGTCCGAGCCCCCGTGCGTGCGGAAAAGCTCCGCGACCGCCGCGATGCTCGCCTCGTCGACATGGTACTTTCCACATTTTTTGCAGTAGAAGATCGGGATCGGCACGCCCCAGGTACGCTGGCGCGAGATGCACCAGTCGCTGCGGTCGCGGACCATGTTGATCATGCGGCCGCGGCCCCACTCGGGGATGAAGCGGACCTTTTCGATCTCCTCCACCGTCTGCTCCTTGATGTCGTCGACCGAGCAGAACCACTGCTCGGTGGCGCGGTAAATGATCGGCTCCTTGCAGCGCCAGCAGTGCGGGTACTGGTGGATGATCTTCTCCATCGCGAAGAGGCTGCCGGTGGATTCCAGCTTAAGGGCGATCGCCTTGTTGGCGTCGTCGGTCGAAAGGCCCGCGAACTCGCCTGCGAGCTCGGTCAGCCTGCCAAATTTATCGACCGGCACGACGACTTCGATCTCGGGATAGTGCTGCGCGCAGACGTCGAAGTCCTCGACGCCGTGTCCGGGCGCCGTGTGGACGCAGCCGGTGCCGCTTTCGAGCGTGACGTGGTCGCCGAGGATGACGGGCGACTGCCGGTCGAGGAAGGGATGCTGGTAGGTGATGTATTCCAGATCCTCGCCCAGGCAGGTGCCGAGAATCTCGTATTGCTCGATCTTGGCAGCCTTCATCGACGCCTCGACCAGCTCCTTGGCCATGACGTAGTATTCGCCGCCCGCCTTCACGACGCAGTACTCAAACGCAGGGCCGACGCAGATGGCCATGTTACCGGGCAGCGTCCAGGTGGTCGTGGTCCAGATGACGATGTAGGTCTTGGAGAGGTCCTCCGCGCCGAGGCGCGTGAGCACGCCGTTTTTGTCGTCGATGACGTTGAATTTCACATAGATCGAACGGCAGGGGTCCTCCTCGTATTCGATCTCCGCCTCCGCAAGCGCCGTTTCGCACTGGGGGCACCAGTAGACGGGCTTGAGGCCCTTGTAGATATAGCCCTTGTTGGCCATCGCGCCGAAGATTTCGATCTGGCGCGCCTCGTATTCGGGCTTGAGGGTCAGGTAGGGATTGTCGTAGTCCGCAAGGGTGCCCAGGCGCTTGAACTCCTGCTTCTGGTTCTCAACGAAACGCAGCGCAAAATCACGGCACACCTTCCGGAGCTCGACCGGGGTGATGTCGCTCGAAACGCCCAGCTCCTTGATTGCCTTGAGCTCGATGGGCAGGCCGTGGGTGTCCCAGCCGGGGGTGTAGGGGGCTTTGTATCCGGACAGGTTTTTCTGGCGGACGATGATGTCCTTGAGCACCTTGTTGAGCGCGGTCCCGAGGTGGATGTTCGCGTTCGCATACGGCGGGCCGTCGTGGAACATATAGAGCGGCTTGCCCTCGTTCTTTTCGATCATCTTCTCGTAAAGGCGCTCACGGTCCCATTTTTCGACCATGCCGGGCTCCTTCTGCGGCAGCCCGGCCCTCATCGAGAAGTCGGTCTTGGGAAGGTTCAAGGTTTTGCTGTAATCCTGTTCGGACATTGGACTGTTCTCTCCTTGTTTTGTCTATTTCATCTTGACGGAAATTTATTTCCTGCGCTTGTCGTCGTCGCGCTTGATGTCGAATTCCTTGCCGAATTTGAGCGGCCCGAACCGCGATTCCCGCTTGGGGGCGGGCTCCGGATCGGATTCATAGGCGTCCTCGCTGTATTCGAGGCGCTCTTCCGAGTAACTCAGCGGGGCGTCGACCGGCAGCGGAACCGAATACTCGTCCACCGGCTCGACGGGAGGCGGCAGCTCGTCGCCGGGCTCCTCGTAGGCGGGTTCCTCCGGCTGGGGCTGGGGTTCGGGCTGGGGGGCGCTCTTCTTCAATGCCGCTTCCACGATGTTCTCGTCCACGGGGATCGAACTGATGAGCTCCAGATGCTGCTTATAGACGAGCTGAAGCTTGCTCTTGAAGGTCGCGACCTCCCGCTGCAGCCGGACAAAGCCCTGCTGCTGGCGCTCGATCTCCTTCTTGGCGTTTTCAATGATCTGGCCGGCCTGGACCTCCGCGTCCTCGACAAGCGACTGCGCCTTGGCCTTGGCCTCCCGCACCACGCTGCCGCCCAGCTTCTGGGCGCCGAGCAGCGCCGCGCGCAGGCTCTCCTCGTCCTCCTTGTACTCCTCGAGCTTGTCCGCGAGGACCATCATCTTCTTTTCCAGGTCCCGCTTTTCCTCTATCAGTTCACCGATGTCGCTGGCAATCTGCCGCAGATAGCTGTCGACTTCCTCCATGCGGTAGCCCCGCCCCTTGGAAAACTGCTTGTTCGCGATCTCGTTTGGATTGAGCACAGTGGAACATCCCCCTTATATCATTCATCGGAATCGTACCGGATCATACATATTTTTTGCACAGCAGGTGCAGCCGCCCCTTCTTCGTCTCCGAAAGCACCTGTGCGACCAGATATTTCCCATAGCCGCGCACGCTCAGCACGTCTCCCTCGCAGAGCATGTGGGAGACCTCCTGTTCGGGCGCGCCGTTGAGGGACACCGCCCCCGAGCGCACCGCCTGCGCGGCCTTTTCGCGGGAGAGGCGGAGGAGCGCCGCAGCCACGCAGTCGAGCCGCAGGGCGCTCACGTTGACGGGGACGTCGGTATAGCGGTGCAGCGCCGGCAGGGTTTCGGGAAGCCCCTCCCGGACCTTGACGCCGCAGCGTCCGACCTTGGTGAGTTCATGCAGGATGACGGGCGCGACCGCGTCGGTCGCGAAGCAGACGGCGAGCCCCTCCCCCATCAGGATGTCCCCCACCGCTTCCCGGCGGATCTCCAGCCCCGTGAGGGAGCCGAGGATATCCCGGTGGCCGATGGGGTCCTCCGCCCGAAAGGTGAGCGTGAGCGGGACGATCGGGAACGCCGCCTCATCCGGCTCCTCGAAGGGGGCGAAAACGCCGAGCATCACCCGTTCCCCGCCGGGATGCCCGCCGAAAAACGAGTGATTCGGATACGCGCAGGACGCGGCCGCCCGCCGCGCCAGCGCGAGCTGGTGCATGTCCAGGAAGCCGGTGAAGCGCGTTACATATTTTTGCTGCGCAATGGTAAACAGGTCGAGGATGTGGGCGGTGAACGCCTGGTCCTGCCTGTCCGCCGCGAAAGCCATCAGAAAAAGACGCCGTTGCTCTCGAGCTCGTCAAGCAGGTCGCCCATGATGTCGACATTGTAGGGAGTGATGATATAGGTGCTGTTGGCGACGCGCTTGATCTGGCCGTTGTTGGCGTAGGCCACGCCCGAGAGGAAATCGATCAGCCTGCGGGAGACGTCCTTGTTGGTCGACTCGAGGTTGAGCACGACGGTGCGCTTGTCGTTGAGGTGGTCCGCCACGGCGGAGGCATCGTCAAACCGCTCGGGCTTCACGAGCACCACCTGAAGCTGGGTGGTCGCGTGGATGTTGACAACCTTGTTGCCGCGCTTCTCTCCGTGAACCGCGGGCTCCTCGCGGACGGGCTCGGGGCGGGGATTGTCGTTGGAGATGAAATCCACGTCCTCGTCCTCGTAATACTCGTCCTCCGGAATCCCGATGAAGTTCTTGAACTTATCCATAAGTCCCATAAAAACATCCCTCTCAGTTTCTCATTGATGGCCGGCATAGGCCCTGCGCCCAAACAGCGCGGTTCCAATCCGAACAAGGCTGGAGCCGTGCTTGATTGCCAACAGGTAGTCGTCCGACATCCCCATAGACAAAAAATCCATATTGATATTATCTATTTTTTTCTGCCCGATGTCAACAAATAGTTTATACAAACTGGAAAAATAACGTTCCCTTTCGAGGTCGTTTTCGCAGACCGGCGGG
>NZ_CABUCJ010000003.1 GCF_902490045.1 uncultured Anaerotruncus sp. | reverse complement strand
AGGATCTTCTCCACATCCGCGTGCGGCCTCGGGATGACGTGGGTAGCGACGACCTCGCCCAGTCTCGCGGCGGCGGCCCCGCCTGCCTCGACGGCGGCCTTCACCGCACCGACGTCCCCGCGGACCATGACGCTCACGAGCCCCGACCCAATCTTTTCGGTGCCGATCAGCGTGACGTTCGCGGCCTTGACCATCGCGTCCGCCGCTTCAATGTTTGCTACCAGACCCCTGGTCTCGACCATGCCCAATGCTTCCATCATCGTAATAATCTCCTTTGCGTCGTTGTCGGTTTCGGCTTACTTGAGCGACGGGAGGATCTTCTCCACATCCGCGTGCGGCCTCGGGATGACGTGGGTAGCGACGACCTCGCCCAGTCTCGCGGCGGCGGCCCCGCCTGCCTCGACGGCGGCCTTCACCGCACCGACGTCCCCGCGGACCATGACGCTCACGAGCCCCGACCCAATCTTTTCGGTGCCGATCAGCGTGACGTTCGCGGCCTTGACCATCGCGTCCGCCGCTTCAATGTTTGCTACCAGACCCCTGGTCTCGACCATGCCCAATGCTTCCATCATCGTAATAATCTCCTTTACGCTGTCATTTTTATGTAAGTTTTGCGCTCCCGTTTAATAGTTGTGCTCGTCGAAGCGGTCGCGGCCGACCGCGCAGAGCTTCGAGAGCTTTTTGGTGTCCTCCGCCTCGCGCCCGATGACGTGGTGGGTGACGTAGAGCCCGCGGGCCTTCGCCTCCCGCACCCCCGCCTCGACGGCCTGCTCGACGGCGGAGACCTCCCCGCCGATCTTGACGATCATGATGAGCGGCACCTCCGCCGCGTCGCCCGCCGCGGGCTTATTCTTGTCGAGCGCGAGGATTTTGACGTCCGCCGCCTTGGCCGCGGCGTCCGCCACGACGATCGACGTGACGAAGCCGCAGACCTCGATCATTCCAAGCGCCATCGTGTTCCCTCCCCGCCCCGGCGGATGCGCCGGAAATTACTGCGCGACATACGCGATCTTGATGCCCTGCTGTGAGAGGTTCGTCTCCATCGCCTCGTTCATTTTGTCGAGCGGGAAGCGGTGGGTGATCAGCTCCTCGAGCGGCACGCCCATCCCCTTGGCCCGGCGCAGGAACGCCATCGTGACGGGATATTCGTGCGCGCCGTAGGTCCACGAGCCGACCAGCATGATCTCCTTGTTGCAGAGGTCGAAATGCGGGTTGATGGTGCAGTCGCCGTTGTTGACGAAGAAGCCCATCTCGCAGAGGCCGCCGCCCCGGCGGATGTACTTGTAGACATCCGCCGCCGCGCCCGGATTTCCGGTGCACTGGTAGGCGAAGTCCGCTCCCGCGCCGTCGCTCATCCCCCTGACCGCCGCGACCCGCTGGTCCAAGGCGGGCAGCTCCTTGAAGTTGACCGTGTCGGTCGCGCCCAGCCGCTTGGCGAAGGCGAGGCGGTTGTCGTTGCCGTCCACCGCGATGATGCGGTCGATGCCCGCCACATGCAGCGTGGCGATCATCATGAGGCCGACCGGGCCGCAGCCCTGCACGAGCACCTTGCTGTTGAAGTTGAGGCGGCCCGTCTTTTTGCCCTGCTCGAGCGCGTGGGTCGTGACCGCCGCCAGCTCGAGCAGCATCCGCTGGTCAAGGGAGAGGTCGTTGACCACAAAGAAGGTCGAGCCCTTCGTAATCAGCAGGTGGGTGGAAAACCAGCCGCAGAGGTGGTTTTTGTCGTTGTCCGGGATGAGCCCGTAGACCCCCTGGTTTTCACAGAGCTGGGGGGAATCGGGGTGCATCAGGCAGCCCCGGCACTCGCCGCAGGAGATGACCGAGGTCACCAACTTGTCGCCCACCTTGATGGGATGGCCCTGCGAGTCGTGCCTGATGTTCCTGCCCAGTGCGATGACCTCGCCGGTGCCCTCGTGCCCGAGGACGAGCGGGATATAGCCGAAGGGGTCGCCCTTCCACTCGTGCACGTCGGTGCCGCACACGCCGCAGCCCTCGACCCTGACGAGGATTTCGTCGTCGCCCGGCTGGGGGATGGGGAACTCCTTCACCTCGAAATGCTTGGCGGCGGTCAGCATCGCGGCCCGCGCCATGCCCGGAGAGGGTGCGGACGTCCCCATCTGGGAGAGGACCGAGCGCACGATGGTTTCAATCTGGTTCGCATTGATGTCCATAATGATGTAACCTCCCGATCTGCAATTGGGCCGTCAGACGATCCGGAACGAGTCCACCATGGCGCAGCGCCTGCGCCGGCAGAAGCTCTTGGCCGAGGTCAGCCCTTCCCCGGTCGGACCCGCTATGGTAAAGGTGCAGTGCCCCTCCCCGCCCACGCCGATGCCCGCGTAGGAGGGCGCGTTCTTGACGAAGATGGTCGTCTCGATCGCCCGCGCGAATTTCGTGAGGTGGTCGATGTTTTTGGAGTGCATGTGGGCGGTGTGCCGGAGTCCGTGCTCCGCCTTGACCGCCAGGTCGATCGCCGTGTCGATGTCCGGCACCCGCACGATCGGCAAAATCGGCATCATGAGCTCGATCTGTACGAACGGGTCGTCGAACTGCGCCTCGCAGATGACGCAGCGGATTTCATCCCCGGCCTCGATCCCGATCTCGTGGAGGATTTTTTTCGCGTCGCGGCCGACCCAGTTTTTGTTGATCGTTTTCCTGCCCTTCTTGTCCTCGACCAGCACCACCCCTTCGAGCTGCCGCATCTGCTCGCGGCTGATGAGGCAGGCGCCGTTCTGGGACATGTAGTAGATCAGCTCGTCGGTGATGTTCTCAAAGGCGAACACCTCCTTCTCCGCGATGCAGGGAAGGTTGTTGTCGAAGGTGCAGCCGTCGATGATGTCCTTGCCCGCCTTCTGGATGTCGGCCGTGTCGTCGACGATGACGGGCGGGTTCCCCGCGCCCGCGCCGATCGCCTTTTTGCCCGACGAGAGCACCGCGCGCACGACGCCCGGGCCGCCGGTGCAGCAGATCATGCGCACCTTGGGGGATTTCATCATGATGTCGGAGGTCTCCATCGTGGGCTTGCGCACCGCGACGGCGAGGTTCTCCGGCGCGCCCACCGAGCGGGCCGCCCGGTTGACGAGGTCCACCGCGTAGAGCGAGGTCATCAGCGCCCCGGGGTGGGGGTTGAAGACCACCGTGTTGCTGCCCGCGATCATGCCGATCGAGTTGCAGAGCACCGTCTCGCTCGGATTGGTGGAGGGGGTCATCGCGCCGATCACGCCGAAGGGCGCGAGCTCGAGCAGCGTGAGCCCCTTGTCCCCCGTGATCGCCTCGGTCACGAGGTCCTCGGTGCCGGGGGTCTTCTGGGCCACATAGCGGTGCTTGAGGATTTTATGCTCCACGCGGCCCATGCCCGTCTCCGCCACGCCCAGTCTGGCGAGCGTCTCGGCCTCCTCGAGAATCAGCCGGCGGATGGCGGAGATGATCTCCTCCTTCTCCTCCACCGACATGTCGTAGAGCTTTTTCTGCGCCTTCCAGGCGGCGTCGATCGCGTCGTTCATATCTTCGAACACGCCGAGATAGGTTTTCCCGTCGATCACCATCCCGGAGGGAGCCTCGGAAACCGCCATGCCCGCGATCACCTGGCGGACGATCCCCTCGATCTCCTTTTCGCTGATGTTCATCTGCTGTATTCCTCCCTTATGCCTGCGCCAAAAATCTCCAGCGCGTAGTCCGCAAGGTTCGTGTCCTGTTTTGCCGTGCCCCCGCTGACGCCGAAGCCGCCGACCAGCCTGCCGCCCTCCACCAGCGGGACGCCTCCGCCGAAGACGACGATTCGCCCGCCGTGCGTCTGCTGGAGGCCGTAGAGGGAGCCGCCCGGCTTACAGAGCTCCGCGAGCTCGGAGGTCTTCATCCGCATCGAGACGCTGGTGAACGCCTTGTCCCGGGCGATCTCAACGCTCGCGAGCAGCGCGCCGTCGTCCCGGAGAAGCGCCGCGGGATTGCCCCCCTCGTCGCACACCGTGGCGGTCACCCGCAGGTTCTCCCGCCGCGCCTCTGCAAGCACTTGGCGGCAGAGCGCCAGCGCCCTTTCGAGGAACCCGCCGCCGAACTCCTCCGGCGGGACCGCCGGGCCGGGCCCCTGCGCGTCGGCCATGCGGGCCATCGCGTAGAGCAGGTCGGAGAGGCGGTTGAGGTAGCGCATCGCGTCGGGCGTGATTCCGCCCGTCTGCCTGGCGGCGGCCATCTCCCGCTCCGCGCGCCGCGCGATTGCCCGGGAAACCCCAAGCGCCGCGCCGCCCGCGGTCTGTCGGGCGGGGCCCTCCCCGGCCGAGGCCGTCATGAGGTCGATGGATTCCTCCATCCCCCGCACACGGGCGGCGTCGGCGAACCTTTCGCCGCCCGAAAGCTCGGCGGAGAGGGCCGCCACGTCCCGCCGCAGCGTCCCCGCGACCTCGGAAAGCCCCGCCGGGAGCTTCCCGGCGGCCGCCCCGAGCGACGCGTCCAGTTCCTCCAGCGCCCCGAGCAGGGAAAACACGGGGGCGTTTTTGGGGATCATCCGGCGGTTTCCCGTGCTGGAGAACCCGGTGTCCCCCGCCCTTGTGTAGATACTCATCGGTGATCCCCCTCTCCGGAGGCTATGTAACGCCCCGCAATTTTTTATTTGCCGAGCGAGGCCAGCACCTTCTGTGTGATCTCGCGGATCATCGCCTCGTTGGAGGCGGGGTTCGCGGCGGCGGCCGGTTTGGCCGCGCAGGAGGCCTTTTGCTCGGGAGTCATGCAGCGGCATTTGTCGGTGCCGCGGTTGGCGCAGCGGGAGCAGCCGGGGTGCCGTCCGGGCAGCTTCATCTGCTTGCGGATTTCAATGAGCCGCTCGATCTGCTCGCAGGTCAGCTCCTGCGCGCCGCCGAGCTGCTTGGCGTAGAGGCTCACCTTCGCCCAGTATTCGAGCGTCTCCATGCGGAAGTACGCCTGGGTCAGATCGACGCCCACCGACAGCGCGCCGTGGTTTTCCAGCAGCACCGCGTCGTGGTCCTTGAGCGCGTCGGAGATCGCCTCGGGAATTTCCATCGTGGAGGGGGTGCCGTATTTGGTCAGCGGCACCTCGCCGAGGAAGATGATGACCTCGGGCATGATCATGCTGTCGAGCGGCATGCCGCAGACGGCGTGCGCGGTCGCGACCGGCGGGTGCGCGTGGACGACGGCGGTCACGTCGGGGCGCTCCTGGTAGACGCGCAGGTGCATCTTGAACTCGGAGGAGGGTTTATACTTGGCGTTGGGCTCGAGCATGTTGCCCTGTCCGTCCACCTTGAGGATCATGTCGGGGGTCATGTAACCCTTGGACACGCCGGTGGGGGTGCAGTAAAACTCGTTCTCGCTGATCTTCACGGAGAAGTTGCCGTCGTTGGCGGCGACGAACCCGTTCTGGTAGATGCGGCGGCCGATGTCACAGAGCTGTTTTTTGATTTCGTATGCCGATGCCATAAATTTCGTCTCCTTTTTCACACTGTTTTGCAGAAGGTGGTTGCATTTCCTGTTCATTCCTGCTATCATCTTATCAAGATTAATCAAAACAAGCTATATTTGGCGGCGATATTGATCATTTTACCTCTATAACTTGATCTGTAATCCATTTTGATCATCTGTGATCGACAGAAGGAGGAAACCAGATGCTCGCCTACGAACGCAAGCAGCAAATCCTCGACTATATGCGCGAGCGGGGCCGGGTGGTCACCGTCGAGCAGCTGTGCGCCGCCGTCTTTGCCAGCGGCGCCACCGTCCGCCGCGATCTGCGCGAGCTGGAGGAGAGCAAGCTCATCCGGCGCACGCGCGGCGGGGCGATCCTCGTCGAGGGGAGCACGAGCGAGGACCCGCTCGCCTTCCGCGAAAACCAGAACGCGATGAAAAAGCAGATCATCGCGGACATGGCCTCCCGGCACATCTCCGACGGCATGACCCTCTTCCTCGATTCGTCGAGCACCGTCTTCGCGCTGGCGCGGACCCTCGACCGCTTCACCAACATCAAGGTAATCACCAACGGGCTCAAGACCTCCCTGCTCCTCTCCGAATTCAAAAACGTCAAGGTCTTCTGCACCGGCGGCACCCTGCGGGAGAACTCCAAATCCCTCGTCGGCGAGACGGCCTGCGGCTACATCGACCGCTTCAACGCCGACATCGCCTTCATGTCCTGCCGGGGCTTCAGCATCGAGCGGGGGGTGTCGGAGGCGAGCGAGGAGGAGGCCGCCGTCAAGCGCCGCTACCTCGCCAACTGCAAAAAGGCGATCCTCCTCTGCGACCTCTCCAAGATGAACGTCGACTTCCTCTGCAAGCTCGCCGCCCTCTCCGACTACTACGAGGTGATCACC
The DNA here is from genome assembly GCF_902490045.1 of uncultured Anaerotruncus sp. Taxonomy (GTDB): domain Bacteria; phylum Bacillota; class Clostridia; order Oscillospirales; family Ruminococcaceae; genus Anaerotruncus. Next base: position 46,550 of record NZ_CABUCJ010000003.1, on the reverse strand, counting down.
GAGCGCAAGGAGACCAACGACCTCTGCAACCAGCACACCCAGCTCCACCGGCCGAACTGAATCGATAAAAAGGGCCTTCCCTGGCGGGAAGGCCCCCGGCTTGCAAAAAATCTTTTTGGCAAGCCGAGGACCCGCTTCGGCGGGATTCTCCGCTCGCTCTGCTCGCTCAACGTGCGGCAGGAACCTGCGGTTCCCCCACACACGCCCCCTCCCTTTTGGACCGATGGGGTTTACCGGTGTGGATATCGGCTTGTGTTTTTCAAAGGGCCTTCCCTGGCGGGAAGGCCCTTTTTCATGCGTTATTCCCCGGTGACAACGCCCTTGCGCAGGATGATGTTGGCGTAGAGCGCCATTTCGGAGGAGGCAACGACCGCGTAGGCCTCCTTCGCGCGCTCATAGAAGGCGAAGCGTTCGATCATCTCGATTTTGTTGTTCACCGGCTCGTGGCGGCTGATGATCTCCCTGTACTCGTCCCAGATGACCGGCTTGCAGGGATCGCCGGGGACGACCTCCATCAGCCCCGCCTGATAGTCGCTGTAGGAGTCGAGCGGCATGAGCCGCAAAATCGCGTCGAGGATCTTCGGCACGCCGTTGCCGTCGCAGCGCACGAGGCGTTTGGCCATCGCGGCATGCGGGAAATTTCCGTCGCCGATCACGATCGTGTCGCCGTGGCCCATCTCCATCAGGATTTTGAGCAGCTCGGGCGGCAGGACGCTGGGGATGCCCTTTAACATCGCAATTCCTCCTTCGGCTTGCCGGATATGACGGCTTTTCCGTTGTCGTAAGGGGGCGGCGGTCCGCCGCCCCCTCTCATTGTTTTTTCAGCGGTAGAGCGGCCCGTACTGCCCGCAGGCGCGGTAGTCCGCCGATTCGAGGTCCCGGGTGCCGTAGGAGGCCCAGGTGTGCGGACGGTAGACCGCGTCGTCCTCCACGTTGTGGAGCGAGACGGGGATGCGCAGCATCGAGGCCAGCGTGATGAGGTCCGCTCCGATGTGCCCGTAGACGAACGCGCCGTGGTTCGCGCCCCAGTTGGCCATGACGCTGTAGACGTCCTTGAACGCGCCCTTTCCGGTCAGGCGGGGGGCGAACCAGGTCGTCGGCCAGGTGCGGTCGGTGCGCAGGTCGATCTTCTCGTGCATGTCGTCGGGCAGCAGGGCGGTCCAGCCCTCGGCGAGCTGGAGCACGGGGCCAAGCCCGTCGACGAGGTTGAAGCGCACGAGGGTGACCGGCATCTCCGCGTGGGTCCTGAAGTGGGAGGAGAACCCGCCGCCGCGGAAGTACTCGTAGTTGGCGCGGCACCAGTCGGTCGCATCGAGCATCGCCTTGATGTCGTCGCCGGTGACGTCGAACCACCGCTTCATGCAGCCGCTGCCGTCCTCGTCCTTCGAGACGCCGGTGGCGTCGAGCGCCGCGGCGCCCGAGTTGATCAGGTGCAGGAAGCCGTTGGCCGCGACGCCGCCCGGGCGGCGGCCGCACACCCGCTCGACCGCCTCGGGGCTCCAGTAGGTGCGCACGTCGGCGAAGACGGGGGCGCGGCCCGTCAGCAGCGTCTCAAAGAGCATGGCGACGCCGTTGCAGGTGTCGTTCTCGGTAGCGAGTACGGTCGGGCACTTTTTGCCGTTCCAGTCGAAGGTGCTGTTGTTGATCGCCTCCATGAAGTCGCCGTTGGGGAGCCAGTCGGTCCACTGGCGCTGCCCCTGGAAGCCGCCCGCGATCGCGTTGCGGCCGAACGACTCCTCGTGCCAGCCCATCTCGGCGAGCTTGGGGTTGCCGTACATGATGTCGCGGCAGACGAGGGTCTGCTTGACGATGAACTCCCAGTCCTTATCGGCCGGGACGACCTTGGATTTCGTGATGACCTCCGGCAGGCTCTTGCCGGCGTTGCAGTCGAAGCCCTCCCTGCAGTTGGCCTTGACCCATTTGAGCGCCCGGTCGTACTCGTCATGGTCGTAGATCTCCAGCGTGATGCGGCGGACGATCTCGGTCATGTCGACCCACTCGGCGCGGATGCCCAGGTATTTCTGGAAGAAGTCGGCGTTGCAGTTGGAGCCGGCGATGCCCATCGCGACGCCGCCGAGGTTGACGTACGCCTTGTCCCGCATGAGCCCCACCGCGACGGCGCAGCGCGCGAACCGCAGGAGCTTCTCCGAGACGTCCGCGGGGATCGAGGCGTCGTCGGCGTCCTGCACGTCGTGGCCGTAGATCGAAAAGACGGGCAGGCCCCTCTGGGCGTGGGCGGACATGGCCGCCGCGAGATAGACCGCGCCGGGGCGCTCGGTGCCGTTGAAGCCCCAGACCGCCTTGATGGTCAGCGGGTCGAGATCCATCGTCTCGCTGCCGTAGCACCAGCAGGGGGTGACCGACAGGGTCGCGACGACGTTTTCGGTGGAGAACTGCTCGGCCACCCTGGCCGCCTCCGCGCCGCCGCCGATCGTCGTGCAGCCGAGGACGCACTGGACCGGGGTGCCGTCGGGATATGTAAGGTTCTTCGAGATCAGCTCCGCCGCCGCGTAAGCCATGCCCATCGTCTGGTTTTCAAGGCTCTCGCGCACGCCGCCCCACCTGCCGTCGATGACCGGCCGGATGCCAATTTTCGGATAACTCATGAAACAACCTCCTTCAGTTTTGACTGTTGAACAAAATTCGGACGGAGCGTCCGGATGTTTTTATTACCTGTGTCCAATTCTACACAATCGCCCCGCAAAAGTTAATTCGTTATTTTCCTGAAATTGGTCGTAATCCTATGAAAAAAGGGACGGCGCGAGCCGTCCCCTTTTTAGTCTCATCCCCCGGGCAGGAGATATTGTTTAAAGCGCGCGTAGGCCGCCTCCCACGCCGGAACGTCCTCCGGCAGGTATTCGGCCGGCTCGAACGAGCGGGAGATGATCCTCCGCGCCTCCCACACGTCGGAGATGTCCCCCTGCGCCATCAGCTGCACCGCGATGTTGCCCAGTGCGGTCGCCTCGATCGGTCCGGCCACCACCCGGCAGCCGGTGGAGGAGGCCGCCATGCGGCAGAGGAGATTGTCCTTGGTGCCGCCGCCGACCATGTGGATGCTGTGGTAGTCCTTGCCGGTGCAGTCGCGGATCTGATCGAAGGCGCATCGGTATTTGAGCGCGAGGCTCTCGTAGATACAGCGCATGATCTCGCCGACCGTCCGCGGCTCCCCCTGCCCCGTGCGCTTGCAGAAGGCGCGGATGCGGCGGGGGATGTCGCCCGGCGCGACGAATTCGGGCGCGTCGGGATCGATGAAGAAGCGGAAGGGCTCGGCGGCCAGCGCGTGCTTTTCGAGGTCGTTGTAGCTGTACTGCTCCCCCTCGCGGCGGTACTGACGGCGGGTCTCCTGGATCATCCAGAGGCCGATGATGTTTTTGAGGAACCGCACCGTGTACCCGTAGCCGCCCTCGTTGGTGATGTTGTAACGCAGGCTCTTCTCTCCGATGACCGGCTCCCTGAGCTCGGTGCCGAAGAGGGACCAGGTGCCGCAGGAGATATAGATGAAGTCCTCCTCCGCCGCGGGCGCGGCCACGACCGCGCAGGCGGTGTCGTGGCCCGTCACCGAGGCCACCTTCACCGGTCCGACGCCCAGCTCCTCCTGAATCTCCTGCGACAGGACGCCCAGCGGGGCGCCCGGCTTCACGATGTCGGGGAAGAGGTCCTCCGGGATGCCCAGCCGCCGCATGATTTCCCTGTCCCACTGGTGGGTGCGCGGGTTCATGAGCTGGGTGGTGGAGGCGATCGAATATTCCGCCGTCTGTCTGCCCGTCAGCAGGTAGCCGAACAGGTCGGGCATGAGCAGCGCGCGGCTGGCGCGTTCAAGCAGCTCGGGGCGCTTTTTCGCGAGGGCGTAGAGCTGGAAGATCGTGTTGAGCTCCATGAACTGGTTGCCGGTCGCCCGGTAGAGCTCGTCGCGGCCGATGACTTTGCAGACCTCCTCGATCATCCCGGCGGTGCGGGCGTCGCGGTAGTGGACGGGATTCTGCATCAGGTCGCCGTTCCGGTCGAGCAGGCCGAAGTCCACCCCCCAGGTGTCGATGCCGATGCTCTCGAATCCGCCCAGCGCCTTGGCCTTGGTGATGCCCTGCTTGATCTCGTGGAAGAGGGCGAGCACGTCCCAGTAGAAGGTCCCGCGCACCGTGACGGGGTTGTTGTCGAAGCGGTGGACCTCGGTGAGCGCGATGCGCTCACCGTCGAATTCCCCGAGCATGGCGCGGCCGCTCGACGCCCCGAAATCAAATGCCAGCAGTCTCTTTTTCATCTCATGACACCCTTTTCCTCTTGATTTATTCCACGCTCGTGAACGGGAACATCAGCTTCTGGTTCTCCTTTTTGTATAGGTCCTCCTTCTTGATGATCACGCTGTCGGTGTTGACCACCTCGGGCACCGTCCCGCCCTGGAGGATCGAAACCGTGTTGGAGACGCTCAGGTACCCCATGTTGAAGGGGTTCTGGATGACGAACGCCTGGATCGTCCCCTGCTCCATAAACTGGATCTGCTTTTCCGAGCTGTCGCAGGCGATCAGCCCGACCTCCCCCTCCAGCCCGAGGTCCCGGATCGCGTTGGCCACGCCGAGCGCCGACGACTCGTTGAGCCCCACCATGCAGCGGATTTCCGGATGCGCCAGGAGCATCTCCTTGGTGCGCTGCCGGGAGAGGATCTCCGAGCCGTCGCAGTAGTCGAGCGCGGCCACCCGGTCCGGCCCGCCCGCGACGTTTTCCAGAAGCCCGTCCCGGCGCTCCACCGCCGTGCGCGCCCCCTCGACATGCCCCATCACGCCGATCTTCTCCCCGGGCGGGACCGCCTCGTCCACCAGCTCGGCGAGCTTGCGCCCCATCGCGGCGTTGTCGGTGCCGACAAAGCACCGCCTGCCGTCGTAATGGACGTCGCTGTCGACCGTGACGAGCAGGATGCCCGCGTCGGTCACCTCCCGGCAGACGGGGGCCATCCGCTCATAGTCGCTCGCCGCGAGGATGATCGCGTCGGGATGCCTGGCGATCGCCTCCCGCACCAGCTCGATCTGGCGGTCGACGTCCTTTTCCATCGGCGGCGCGGTCACCTCGCAGTTGACGCCGTATTCCGCGGCGGCCGACTGCACCCCCTGCTCGACCACCCGCCAGAAGTCGGGCGGGTTGGCCAGCGCCTTGAAGATCACCTGGATGTTGTAGCGCGCGGCCGGCTCCTCCTCGGGGAGCAGCGCGCGGCCCTCGTGGAAAAAGAAGAAGAGCAGCGCCCCGAAGCAGCAGACCAGCGCGGCCAGCAGCAGGAAATAACGCCGTTTAAACATCATCTTCATCACCGCCTTCGATCACCGGCAGCCAGATCTCCACCCGGGTGCCCTCGCCGGGCGCGGAGAAGTAGTGCAGCCCGTATTCCTCCCCGAAGCAGAGCCGGATGCGGTTGTTGACGTTGATCACGCCGATTCCCCGGTCGGTGTCGGGGCGCGGGACGAAGAGCTGTTCCAGCTGCTCGGCCGTCATGCCCACGCCGCTGTCCGCGATCGTGATGGTCAGCCGCTCCCCCTCGGCGCGCGCCGAGATGGCGATCTCGCCGCCCGCCTGGCTCATCTTGACGCCGTGGTAGACGGCGTTTTCCACGATCGGCTGGAGGATGAGCTTGGGGGTCATCAGCCCGAGCAGACCGGGCGGCACGTCGACCCGCCAGGAGAGCTTATCCTCATAGCGCATCTTCTGGATGGTGAGGTAGCTTTTGATGTTCTCCACCTCGTTGAGCAGCGTGACGAGGTTTTCCCCCTTGCTGATGCTCGTGCGGAAGAGCCGCGCGAGCGCGGAGGTGACCTCCACAACCTCGTCGTTTTTGCCGCCGGCGGACATCCAGATGATCGTGTCGAGGGTGTTGTAGAGGAAGTGCGGGTTGATCTGCGCCTGGAGCGCGCGGATTTCGCTCCTGCGCTTCTCCTCCTCGTCCCGCACTGTCTTCTCCATCAGGTCCTTAATGCGAGAGATCATGACGTTGAAGGTCTTGCTGAGGTGGCCGATCTCGTTGTTGAGCTCGATCTCCGAGCGCACGTCGAAATTCCCCACCTCGACCTGGTGCATCGTGTTCTCGAGCATCTTGATCGGGTTTGTGATCGTCGTGGAGATGAGCACCGCGAAGGTCATCGCAAAGAGGATGGAAATCCCCGCGAGGCGGAAATAGAAGTCGATGATGCTGCTCTTGTCCTTGATCAGTTCGTCCACGTTCACCACCCCCACCGCGCTCCAGCCGGTCAGCTCGGAGTAGTTGCGGGTGTAGATGCGGTTGTTCACCTCGTCCCGCAGGTAGGCGTCCCGCATCTTGAGGATCTCCTCGACCAGTTCGCTCTTGACGCCCGAGTAGAGGAGCTGCTGCTGCGGATGGTAGATGATGTTCTTATGCCGGTCGATCAGATAGATGTAGCCGTTCTTGCCCAGCTGGGCGTTTTCGCAGATCGCCTCGATCGAGCGGTAGTTGAGGTCGATCACCATGACGCCCGTGACCTCCCCCGTCTCGGGGTCGAGCACCGACTTGGAGATCGAGATGACCCACTTGTACTCCCCCGACACGAGATTCTGCACGTGGGAGGGGGAGACGACGATCTCGTCCTTGTAGGACATCGGCTTCAAATACCAGTCGGTGACGTTGAACTCGGAGTTTTCGTTGACCTCCTTTTCGACGTCGCTGAGCACCACATCCTTATACTTGGAGATCACCGCGATGTTGGTGATGTCGCTGCGGGTGTTCGCCACAATGTCCATGTGCGCGGCCGCGTTTGCGCGCAGCCGTTCCAGCTCCTTCTCCTCGATGTAGGAGAGGCGCTTGTCGTGGTGCCGGTTATAGAAGGCCATCACGTCCCGCACGTCCTTGTTCTCGACGACCACCTTCGCCATGCTCTTCATGTTGTCTATGTAGGAGTCGATGCTCGCGTTGATCTCCCCGAGCAGGCGCACGGTGTAGTTGATCGAGATGCTCTCGATGTCGTTCATCGTGTAGTAGTAGGAGACGAGCGAAACGAGCAGCACGATGATCGAGATGAGCAGCATGAAGGAGAGGATCATCGTGCCGCGCACGCTGTAGGGGTTGAGCGCCTTCCGCAGTTTCTTCCAGACCTTCCGCACGTCTTCCCTCCCCATTCAGAGCTGCGGCGCGGCGTCGCCGCGCCGGCTGAACTCCCTGTATTCCTTGGGCGTCATGCCGGTCACCCGCTTGAAGGTCACGCTGAAATAGTGCGGGTCGGAGAAGCCCACGTCCTCCGCCGCCTCGTAGGTGCGCCGGTCGGTGAAGGCCAGGATCTGCTGGGCCCTCTCCATGCGCACCCGGGTCAGGTATTCCACAAAGGTCGCGCCGGTGCGCGACTTGAAGATCGCGCTGAAATAGCTCGTGCTGATCGCGAGGTGCTCGGTGATCATATTGAGGGAGAGCCTGGGGTCGCTGTAGTGCTCGCGGATGTATTTTTCCGCCTTGCTCACCTGGGCGGCGGCGGTGTCGCTCTTGGTGAGGGCGAGAATCTTGAACGCCTTGTCGCATACCTCGTCGATCATCCGCTCAAGCCTCCCGAGCGTCGGGGCGGAATAGAAGTTGAACTGCTCCCACGTCCTTTCGAGCGACTCCACCTCGGCGCCGCCGATCAGCTCGTCGGTCAGCCCGATAAGGGCCATCATCAGCTTCTGGCTGTAAAGCACGCACCGCTCGAAGGGGACGTGGCTGGCGCGGAGCTGCCCGACCAGCCCGTGCACGGGGCGGCGCGGGCGCCCCCGGTCGAGGGTCTTGACGGCGGCCTCCAGCTGCCGCTCGCAGCTGAAATAGTCGATCTCCCGCGTCTCCCGGATGTCGACGTCCGCCACGCAGGTGACGCTCGACTCGCCATAGAAAAACCGATAGCCCAGCGCGGTCTTCGCCTGCGCGTGGGAGAGGTGCAGCTCGCCGAGGCAGGCGACCGGGTCTCCGACGCCGCCCGAAACGGGCACCTGCAGCGCGGCTCCCGCCGTCTTGGAGATCGTCCGGCAGAGTCCGACGGTGGCCGTGCGGAGGCCGTCGGGCTCCTGCGAGCTGACGATCAGCTTGGTCAGGCCGTCGTTGCCCTGGAAGGCCAGGGTCCCGCGGCTGTTTTCCGCGAGCTCCTGCGCGATGTTCGCCAGCCCGTAGCGCATCAGCTCAAGGCTGCCGCCGTCGTCCTCGGTCGCGGGCGCACGCAGGTCCACGTCGAGCACCGCCGCGATGTGGCAGCGCCCCGAGAAGTCCAGCTTGTGCGCACGGCAGCTCTCCTCGATCCGCTTCGCGTCGAGGCGGCGGGTCATGAGCTGGTTTAAGAAGTAGCTGGCGACGATCTGCATCGAGTCGTCGACATTGCGCAGCCGGCGTTCGTCGAGCTCCCCCCGCAGCCGGTCGGTCAGCTCGTTGATGCTCGCCGGGGTGACCGGCTTGAGCACATAGTCGTACACCTGCATCTTGATCGCCCGGTGGGCGTACTGGAAATCGTCGTAGCCGGTGAGAATCACCACGACGGTGTTGGGCAGGTGCTCGTTGATATAACGGGTGAGCTCGAGCCCGTCGACGAAGGGCATGCAGATGTCGGTGATCAGCACGTCGGGCACAAAGCCCCCCTCGAGCTTTTCGATCGCCTCCCGCCCGTCGCGGCAGCCGACCGGCGGGTCGAAGCCGTGCTCCTCCCAGCGGATCGTCCGGAGCATCGCGCCCAAAACTTCGAGTTCATCCTCCGCAAGCATGATTTTGTACATGTTGACGCCTGTGCCTTTCTGGAAATGTCTATTTCTGTTCATTTTCATGTTATCGGAAAACGCACCGCCTTACAAGAGAATTTCCCCTGAAAAGTAAGAATTTGAACAATTTATGGAAAATTCTCTATGGGATTCCCCCGGGGAAGCCTCTATAATGAAAATCAGCGGACAGCATATGTCAAATTATATAATTTATTTTTTTAATATTATTATTTTTTGTATTATGTTGACAAATACAACCAATAGGGGTGATTCTGCTGTGAGTGAACATACCAGCCCGGAAAGCCCGGTCATCCTTCAGATGGTCGGAATCGACAAGCGTTTCCAGGGCGTCCACGCGCTGAAACAATGCCACCTGGAGCTGCGGCGCGGGGAGATCCACGCGCTCGTCGGGGAAAACGGCGCCGGTAAGTCGACGCTGATGAAGGTGCTCACCGGCATCTACAAGGCGGACGAGGGCAAGATCCTCTACAACGGCAGGGAGGTCCAGTTCAAAAACCCGAAGGAGGCCCAGGAGGCGGGCATCTCGATCGTTCACCAGGAGCTCAACCTGATGAACCACCTGACCGCCGCCCAGAACATCTTCATCGGGCGGGAGTGCAAGGGCTTCTTCCTCCACGACGACCAGATCAACGCCGCCACCCAGAAGCTCTTCGACCACCTCAAGCTGACGATCAAGCCCACCGACAAGGTCGGCTCCCTCACCGTCGGCAAACAGCAGATGGTCGAGATCACCAAGGCGATCTCCTTCGATTCGTCGGTGCTCATCCTGGATGAGCCGTCGGCGGCGCTCACCGAGGCGGAGATCACCGAGCTCTTCAAGACGATGAACGACCTGCGGGACCGCGGGGTCACGATGGTCTACATCTCCCACCGCATGGACGAGATCATGGAGATCACCGACCGCATCACCGTCATGCGCGACGGCGAATACATCACCACCCTCAACACGAAGGACACGAACCTCGATGAGATCATCAACGCGATGGTCGGGCGCACCATCTACGAGGAACCCAAGACGGTGAGCAACGTTCCTCCCGACGCGCCGGTCGTGCTCGATGTGGAAAACCTCGTCTCCAAAGACGTCAAGGGCGTCTCCTTCCAGTTGCATAAGGGCGAAATCCTCGGCTTTGCCGGGCTGATGGGCGCCGGGCGCACCGAGACGGCGCGCCTCATCTTCGGGGCCGACCCCCGCGGCGGGGGCGTCATCCGCAAGAACGGCAGGGAGCTCCACATCAAAACCCCCGAGGACGCGGTAAAGGCCGGCATCGGCTACCTCTCGGAGGACCGCAAGCGGTTCGGGCTCGCGGTGGGGCTGTCGGTAGCGGACAACACCGTGCTCGCAGACCTCGAGGAATTCTCCCGCGCCGGCTTCGTCGACGACCGCAGGGTCCGCGAGGCCACGCAGGAGTACGTCGGGAAGATCAACATCAAGACGCCGTCCGTTTCCCAGCTCATCCGCAACCTCTCGGGCGGGAACCAGCAGAAGGTCATTATCGCCAAGTGGCTGGTCCGAAACTGCGACATCCTCATCTTCGACGAACCCACGCGCGGCATCGATGTCGGCGCCAAGAGCGAAATCTACAAGCTGATGAACGAGCTGGCGCGCGAGGGCAAATCGATCATCATGATTTCCTCCGAGCTGCAGGAGGTCCTGCGCATGAGCGACCGGGTCGTGTGCATGTGCGAGGGCAGGCTTACCAAAATCCTGGATATTCAGGACGCCTCGCAGGAGGTCATCATGAAATACGCCACTATGAGAAATTAACGGAGGTCGTTGGTTATGGGGAACACAGCTAAAAAGCTCAACATTCAGAAACTCCTCGCCCCCGCGGCACTGGTCATCCTGTACATCTTCTTCTGCTTCTTCGGCAAGAACTTCTTTTCCACCGGCACCCTCGTCAGCATCCTCGACAGCACCTACTATGTCGGGATGATGGCGTTCGGCATCACCTTCGTCATCATCACCGGCGGCATCGACCTGTCGATCGGCACCAACATGATGATGTCCGCCCTCATCGCAGGCTACCTCTACACCAAGGGCGTGAACATCTGGCTCTGCCTCGTGGTCATCGTGATCATCGCCACCTTCGTGGGCTTCATCAACGGCACCCTCATCTCCCGCCTCAAGCTCCCGCCCTTCATCGCCACCCTCGGCATGATGATGATGACCCAGGGCTTCGGCTCGATCATCACCAAGGTGCAGACCCAGCGCTTCCCCTCCGGCTTTGACGCGGACGGCGGCTACAAGGCGGTCTTCTACAAGACCCCCGGCGGCTTCCCCTCCGGCATCGTCTACATGCTGGTCTTCTTCCTCGTCGCGATGCTCCTGCTCAACAAGACCCGATTCGGCCGCTACACCTACGCGATCGGCTCCAACGAGGAATCCGTCCGGCTGTCGGGCGTCAACGTCATCAAGTGGAAAACCCTCGTCTACACCGTCTGCGGCTTCTTCTGCGGCCTTTCCGCGATCGTCTACGCGGCCACCTACACCACCATCATCCCCGGCACCGGCAACGGCCTCGAGATGAACGCCATCGCGGCGGTCATCATCGGCGGCACCTCGATGGCGGGCGGCGTCGGCACCATGTCCGGCACCCTGATCGGCGCGCTGCTCATGAGCGTGCTCAAAACCGGCCTCATGTCGATGGGCCTGCAGGGCCACTTCCAGACCTTCTTCACCGGCCTCGTGGTCATCCTCGCGGTGCTGCTCGACATCTACCGCAACAAGAAGGCCTCCGCCGCGAAATAACCCGTCGCTCCCGCGGGAGGACTCCCGCGTCAAAATAGCCACCATTTGTTAAGGAGGAAAACAAAATGAAAAAATTCCTGGCAATCGTGCTCGCGGGCCTGATGCTGATCTCCATTTCCGCCTGCGGCTCCAAGCCGGCCGCGGAACCCGCCCCGGCCCCGGCAGCCCCCGCCGACACCGCGGAGCCCGCCCCTGACGCGGCCGAGCCCGCTCCCGCCGACAACGGCGAAAAGCCCTACATCGCGGTCGTCTCCAAGGGCTTCCAGCACCAGTTCTGGCAGGTCGTCAAGAAGGGCGCCGACCAGGCCGCCGCCGATCTCGGCGTCGAGATCACCTTTGACGGGCCGCCGACCGAGTCCGATATCGCCATCCAGGTCGACATGCTCAAATCCGCGATGGACAAAAAGCCCGCCGCCGTCTGCCTCGCCGCGCTCGACACCGAGTCGGTGAAGGAGCAGCTCCAGGCCTGCAAGGACAACGGCATCCCCGTCGTCGGCTTTGACTCGGGCGTTCCGAACGCTCCCGAGGGCTCCATCTACGCGACCGCTTCCACCGACAACTCCGCCGCCGCCGCGATCGCCGCCGAGCAGCTGTTCGCCGACGCCGGCTTCCAGGAGAAGCTCGCCGCCGCCACTCCCGAGGCGCCGATCAACGTGGCCGTCCTCTCCCAGGACGCGACCTCCGACTCGATCATCTCCCGCACCTCCGGCTTCATCGACAAGCTCGTTGAGCTCGTCGGCGCCGATTCCGTCAAGGTTGTCGGCCACGACAAGTATGCCAAGGACGCCGCCTCCGCAAAAGTGATCGTCAACGTCAACGTCCCGGCCACCACCTCCGCCGCCGACCAGAAGACCGGCGCTGAGGCGCTGCTCGGCCTCGACAACCTCGCCGCGATCTACGGTTCCAATGAAAACGCCGCCGGCGGCATCCTCGCCGCCTCCAACGACGGCAACGACTTCAACAAGGATACCGGCAAGTTTAAGGACATCATCGCCATCGGCTTTGACGCGGGCAAGACCCAGCGCGTCGCCGTCGAGAACGGCTGGTTCCTCGGCGCCGTGACCCAGGACCCCTACCAGATCGGCTACAAGGCCGTCGCCCTCGCGGTTGACGCCATCAACGGCAAACCCGCCGCGAGCCCGATCGTCGACACCGGCGCCAAGTGGTACAACGCCGAGGCGCTCCAGGATCCGTCGATCTCCGAGCTCGTCTACGAATAAAGCGAAATTCCCGTTCATTTCTTTCTCCTACTCTCGTCAAGCCGGTCTCCCGCCCTGCGCGGGGGGCCGGTCTTTTTCATGTTCCGCCGCAACGGTATCTTTCCGGTACCTACGTTACCGGAAAGTGCTTACTTTACTTTGCGCGCGCGGTGTATTATGATGAAAGCGTCGAAAGAACGCGCCTCCCGGCGCGGGAATAGAATGAAAGGCAGGCCGACATATGGACGCGCAATCCTATCTGAACATGTTCCGGACGGTGAAGATCGCCTCCGCCGCGACGGTGGACGCCGACGGGAACCCGCAGTCCCGCATCATCAACGTGATGCTCTGCGAACCCGAGGGGCTCTACATCGTGACCTCGCGGGGGAAGCCGTTTTACCGGCAGCTTGCCGATACCGGGAAGATCGCCCTCTCGGCGATGGCGCCCGACTGCCAGTCGCTCAAGCTGAGCGGCCGCGTGCGGAAGGTCGATCAGAAGTGGGTCGACCGGGTGTTCGAACAGAACCCCGGCATGAACGAGGTCTATCCGGGCGAGAGCCGCTACGCGCTTGACGCCTTCCTCATCTACGAGGGCAGCGGGGAGTGGTTCGACCTGCTCCACTACCCCATCCGCCGCGAGACCTTCTCCTTCGGCGGCGCGCCGGAGGAGCACAACGGCTTTGAAATCACCGGCGGCTGCATCGGCTGCGGCGCCTGCGCCGAAGCCTGCCCGCAGAAATGCATTTCGGAGGGCGCGCCGTATAAAATAGCATGGGAGCACTGCCTGCAGTGCGGGCTCTGCTCCGAGACCTGCCCGGTCGGCGCGGTTCGCCGTCTGCACCGGTAGGACTCAGATAAAGGGGAACACACATGTCACAGATTCTGCGCCTCTATGGCGAACGGCGGGAATTCTTCGCCGAGCTGCTTTTGCAGCACCTGCGCATCTCCGCGACCGCGATCGTCATCGCGGCGGCGGCCGGGCTGCTGCTGGGCGTCTATATCAGCGGTCACCGGCGGGCCGCGCCCTTCGTCATCGGGGTCACCAACGTCGTATACACGATCCCGTCGATCTCCCTGCTGGGCTTTCTGATCCCGTTTTCCGGCATCGGGGACACGACGGCGATCATCGCGCTCACCGTCTACGCCCTGCTGCCGATGGTGCGCAACACCTACACCGGCATCACCTCGATCGACCCCGAGATCATCGAGGCGGCGCGCGGCATGGGCAGCACCGACCTCCAGATCATGACGCGGGTCAAGCTGCCGCTGGCGATGACCGTCATCGTCGCCGGGCTGCGCAACATGGTCGTCATGACCGTCTCCCTCTCGGGCATCGCCGCCTTCATCGGCGCGGGAGGGCTGGGCGTCGCGGTCTACCGCGGCATCACCACCAACAACATCAGCCTCACCGTGGCGGGCAGCCTGCTGATCGCCGCCGTGGCGCTGCTGTGCGATTTTCTGCTCGGCAGGCTGGAGCACTATCTCAAAAAGAAATGGAGACTGGAACCATGAAACATCAAATCCGCAAGGCCCTCAGCGTCCTACTGGCCGTGCTGCTCTTCGCGGGCGTCTTTTCCGGCTGCGGCAAAAAGGAAGCGGGCGTCATCAGAATCGCCACCAAGCCGATGACCGAGCAGTTCATCCTCTCGGAGATGCTCGCGCAGCTCATCGAGCAGGACACCGATCTCACCGTCGAGATCACCAAGGGGATCGGCGGCGGCACCACCAACATCCATCCCGCGCTCCTCAAGGGCGACTTCGACCTCTATCCCGAGTACACCGGGACCGCGTGGGCGTTCGTCGTGAAGCGGGAGGACGTGCCCGACGACGACGCCCTCTACGCGGGCCTGCAGGAGGCGTACGGGGAGCTCGGCCTCAAATGGACGGGACTCTACGGCTTCAACAACACCTTCGCGCTCGCGGTGCGGCGCGACGCGGCGGAGCAGTACGGCATCGAGACCTACTCCGACATCGCGGCGGCCTCTCCCAACCTCGTCTTCGGCGCGAACCCCGACTTCTACGAGAAGGCGGACGGCTTCCCCCACCTCGCCGAGGCCTACGGTATGAACTTCAAATCCACCTCCGACATCGACATCGGGCTCAAATACAGGGCGCTTGAAAACGGCGACATCGACGTGACTAACGCCTTCACCACCGACGCGCAGCTCAGCGTCGCGGACATCACGCTGCCCACCGACGACAAGCACCTCTTCACCAACTACTACTGCGGCACCGTCGTGCGGATGGACACCCTTGAAAAGCACCCCGGGCTCGAGCCGGCGCTCGAAAAGATGAACGGCCTCATCACCGACGCCGAGATGGCCGCGATGAACTACCAGGTCGAGGTGGAAAACCGCGACGAAAAGGAGGTCGCGAAGGAATTCCTGACCTCCAAGGGGCTGCTCAAATGAGCGGTGATCCGATCATCCGTTTCGACCATGTCGGCAAGAGCTACGGCGTCAACGACGTGCTCACCGACCTGAGCCTCTCGATCGCGCGCGGCGAGTTCGTCACCGTGATCGGCAGCTCGGGCTGCGGCAAGACCACCCTCTTAAAGCTCATCAACGGCCTGCTCTCCCCCGACACGGGCGCCGTCTACGTGGAGGGGCGGGACGTTTCGACCGTCGACCAGATCGTCCTGCGCCGCAACATCGGCTACGCGATCCAGGGGGTGGGGCTCTTCCCCCACATGGACGTGTGGCACAACATCGCCTATGTCCCCACCCTGCTCAACAGGCAGAACCGAGAGAAGACCCGCCGCGCGGTGAAAAAGTGGATGGAGGTCGTGCGCCTCGATCCCGAGCTCGCCAGGCGTTACCCCGCCGAGCTCTCGGGCGGGCAGAAGCAGCGGGTCGGCATCGCGCGGGCGCTCGCCGCCTCCCCCGACATCCTGCTGATGGATGAGCCGTTCGGCGCGGTGGACGACATCACCCGCAAGGCGCTGCAGGACGAGATCCTGCGCATCCACCGGGAGCAGGGCGTCACGATCGTCTTCATCACCCACGACATCTCCGAGGCGCTCAAGCTGGGAAGCCGCGTGCTCGTCATGGACCGCGGCGGCATCGTGCAGGACGGCCCTCCCGCCGAACTGCGCAGCCATCCCGCCACCGCCTTCGTGCGGGAGCTGGTCGGGGGCTGACCGCCCATCGCCATTTACGCGGGAAGGCCGCAGGCAGATGCCTGCGGCCTTCCCTTTTTTTGGCGCGCCGGGTAAAATGTCCGGGGTTCCGCCCCCTTGGGACGCGCCGTCAGAACTTGCTGATATTCACCCCGTTGACCTCGACGCCGTCGTTGGCGCGGATCAGGATGTACCGCGCGCCGTCGATCACCCGCGTCTCGACCAGGTCGCTGCGCCCGGGGGTTACATGGATCGTCACGTCGGGGGTGCGGACCTCGATCCGTTTCACGTCGACGAGGTTCTGCGGGCTGACGTCCGCGTCGGCGCCGAATTCGGCGTCGAACTTCTCTTCAAATTCCGCCGCCTGCGGCTCCGCGACGCCGCACGATTCCAGAACCCGCCGGACCGTCTGCCTGGAAACCACCAGCGGCGCCTCGGCTTTGTTCGCCCTGTGCTCCTCGACCATCTCGTACAGCCGGTCGTGGACCGCCTGCACGACGCCGTAGCTGCATTCGTCCGCCAGCGTCTCCCCCAGAATCGTCCGGAAGGCCTCCTTCTGTTCGGCGGCGGGCATCGGCGCCTCGCGGCGGAAGACCGCGTCCACGAACTCCCCGTGGCTTTCCGCGATGTCGCGCGAGTAGTAGAGCGCGCTGTAGATGTTGGCGCTGCGGTCGTCGAACGCCGGAAAGAGAAACCCGAGCTCGGGCGCGCCGACGATCCAGTCGGTCCGGCAGCTGCGGAAGGCGTTCTCGTTGACGTAATAGCCCAGCGCGGGTTTCGTCTCCCTGATCGGACAGACGGCGCACAGGATATAGGAGTACACCTCCGAGGAGGCGTCGTCCTGCCGTTCCCCATCCTTCGAACGGCAGGGCACGTCGTATTTGTCCACCGCCAGCAGGATCAGGTAGCCGCCCTCCAGCGTGAGCGACTGGATCACCCTCTGGAAGAAGGCCTGCACGGCCTCCTCGTCCTTCAGCGCGGAATCCCGCAGCGCCATCAGCAACCGGTGTTCCTCGCTGTCGACGACCTGCTGGGTCGTAAAGGGGATGTCGACCAGATTTTTTCCGACCGTCCCCGAGAGGGCGCGGCGGAGGATCGTCAGCAGCTTTTCCGACTCCTCCTGCGGCATCACCGCGAGCGACTGGTCGATGCCGGTGACGATCTCCCGCTTGTCGTTGACGTAGCATCCCCGGACGCGGGTGATGTTGGACTTGTCGGGACGGAACCGGCGGCGGATTTCTGCAACTTCTTTCTCGTTCATAACTTTCTCTTGTATTCTATGTATTCCCGCGGCCTTCAAGCGGCCGCGCAGGGTCCGCGCCTATTATAGCACAAAGCGGGTGAAAAGACAGCACGAAAAAAGGCCGCGAAGGCGGGGCGCCCGCCCCGCCTTCGCGGCCTTTCGTGAGGGTTCTTCTCTCTTCACGCAATCATCCCGACACCTTGATCAGCGTCTTGATGACCTCCTGCGCGTTGTTCGCGGTGTACTGGAACGCGGCATCGCTCTCCTCGAAGGGGAACTCGCGCGGCCGGATGCCCGAGAGGTCGATCTTTCCGCCCACGACCGCCTCGATCAGCGTCGGGTAGAGGTTGCGGTAGCGGAAGACGGGGCGGATGTCCACCTCGCGGCGGGAGATCTCCAGAAAGCTGTAGGGCACGTCCGCCGTGATGTTGCCCACCAGCGTGATGACCCCGCCGCGCCTGACGTATTTCCATGTGTCGACCATCGTGTGGGGGCTACCCGCCGTCTCGAACACAACGTCGCAGCCCGCGCCGCCCGTCAGCTCCATCACGGCCGCCTCCAGGTCCTGCTCCCTGGGATTGACGACGGCGTCCGCACCGAACGCCTTCGCGCTCTCCAGGCGGCTCCCGATGAGGTCGGAGACGATAATCCGCGTCGCGCCCAGCGCCTTGCAGGCGAGCAGGGTCATGATCCCGATGGTGCCCGAGCCGAGGATGCAGACGCTCTGTCCCATCGTGACGCCGCCCCGCTTGGCGGCGTGCATCCCGACGGCGAGCGGCTCGAGCATCGCGCCCTCCTGCATCGTCATCGAGTCGGGGAGCCGGAAGCACAGGTCGGCCGGGTGGACGAGGTAGTTTTGCAGCGCGCCGTCGAAGGGCGGCGCGGCCATAAAGCGCACGCCGGGGCAGAGGTTGTAAAGCCCCTCGCGGCAGAGCGCGCACTTGCCGCAGGGGACGCCCGGCTCGAGCGCGACGCGGTCGCCGACCTTAAGAGAGGAGACTCCCTCGCCCAGCTCTGCAACGCAGCCGGAGCACTCGTGCCCCAGGATGAACGGGAAGGGCGCGACCTTTAATCATTCTTTTTAAAGTCTCAACCCGCTTGACAATTCCAGGGTATGCATGTTTTTTCCCCGCGGACGCCGCCGGCACCTTTTTCCCCCGCCGGGCATAGTCTGAAACAGGAAAATCGGCACCAAAACCACCGACAGGAGGAATTCTATGCCCATCATCTACCTGAGCCCGTCCACACAGGACTGGAACCACTTTGTCAACGGCGGCACCGAGGAATACTATATGAACCTCATCGCGGACGCGATGGAGCCCTACCTGCTCTCCTCCGGCATCCGCTGGGTGCGCAACACCCCCGACATGACCGCCGCGTCGTCGATCGCGCAGTCCAACCACGGCAACTACGACCTGCACCTCGCGCTGCATTCCAACGCCGCGCCCGAGGGGGAGGCCGGGATGCGGCAGGGCTCGGAGGTCTACTACTACCCGACGAGCGCCGCCGGGAAACGGGCGGCCGACATCATCGCGGAGAACCTCAAGGAGATCTACCCCTATCCCTGGCTGGTCAAGACGGTCCCGACCACCCGGCTGGGCGAGGTCTCCAAGACGCGCGCGCCCGGCGTGCTGATCGAATTCGCCTACCACGACAACCTTGAGGACGCCGAATGGATCAAGGCCAACATCGCCGAGATCGCCGCCAACGTCGCCTATTCGCTGACCGACTACTTCGGTATCCCCTTCGTGCTGCCGCAGGCGCCGCGCCGGGGAACCGTCGTCGTCCGGTCGGGCTGGCTCAACATCCGCCAGTTCCCCTCCACCGAATCGCAGTCGATCGCACGCGCCTGGAACGGCGATCCCATCATCGTCAACGGGCAGTGGAACAACTGGTACGTCGTCAACTTCCGGGGCACCGTCGGTTACGCCGACTCCCGCTACATCCGCATCCCGCGCTGACGGAGGAGAAGGATGAACGAACACTACCCGTTTGAACTCGCCCCCCTCCCCTACGCCTACGACGCGCTCGAACCGTACATCGACAGCCGCACCGTGACGGTCCATCACGACCGCCACCAGGCGGGCTATGTCAAAAAACTCAACGAAACCCTCCGGGATTTTCCCGAATTCCACGGCTGGTCCCTAGAACAGCTCATCCTCGGCTGCGACCGGCTCCCCGAACGGATCCGCGCCGACGTGCTGCGCAACGCGGGCGGCGTCTGGTCGCACGAATTTTACTTCGACTGCATGACCGGAAAGCCCGCCTCCTCCTGTCCCTGCGGCGCGCTCGCCAGGGCGGCGGACGCCGCCTTCGGCTCCTGCGAGCGGCTGCGCGACGTGATGACCCAGACGGCGCTCTCCCGGTTCGGCTCGGGCTGGGCGTGGCTCGCCTGCGACGGGGACGGGCGGCTGCGCGTCCTCTCCACCGGAAACCAGGATACCCCCCTCCCTCTCGGGCTGCGGCCGGTCCTCTGCGTCGACGTGTGGGAGCACGCCTACTACCTCAAATACCTCAACCTGCGGGCCGAATACCTCGACGCCTGGTGGAAGCTCGTCGACTGGCAGTTCGCCGGGGAGAATTACGAGGCCTGCGCCCGTGAAAAATTTTCCGACAAAAGCACTTGACTTTAGCGATTTTACCTGCTAAAATAAAACTCAGCATTTTACATCAACGCGCCAATGCGTTGATGCGCGAAAGGCAGCGACCGGAGACAAGTAGGTCCTTCCGATCCCCCACAGAAAGCGGCCGGATGATGAGAGGCGCGGGGAGGGAGCGCGCCGAATACCCTCCGCGAGCCGCGCACCGAACGGGAAACCCAGTAGGCTGCGCCGGGGGCGCCCGTTAACGCGCGGGGTGGCCGGGAAGCCGGGCACCCGCAGAGGCGCCCTCCGTGAGGACGGCGCAAACCGAGGTGGTAACACGGGAACACGTCCCGTCCTCCGGAAGCTCCGGAGGACGGGATTTTTTGTTCCCTGGGGCCTCTGGAAGCCGGGACGGCAATGAGGAGGACATCGTTATGTTTGAGAAAATCCTGATGATCGCGCTGTTTTTTGCCGTTACGGTCGGCATCGGCATCTACTGCCGCCGCCACGCGGGCAACGTCGGCGACTTTGTGCTCGGCGGGCGCAACGTGGGGCCGTGGGTCACGGCGTTCGCCTATGGCACCTCCTATTTTTCGTCGGTGGTGTTCGTCGGCTACGCGGGGCAGTTCGGCTGGAACTTCGGCGTCGCCTCCACCTGGATCGGCATCGGCAACGCCCTCATCGGCAGCCTGCTCGCCTGGGTGGTGCTCGGGAGGCGCACCCGCGTCATGACCAAGCACTTTGAATCGGCCACCATGCCCGACTTCTTTGCCAAGCGGTACTGCTGCCCCGCCCTGCGCACCGTCGCGTCGGTCATCATCTTCGTCTTTCTCGTGCCCTACTCCGCCTCTGTCTACAAGGGCCTTTCCGGCCTCTTCTCGATGGCGTTCGGCATCGACTTCACCTGGTGCGTGCTCGGCATCGCCCTGCTCACCGGCATCTATGTCGTGGTCGGCGGGTACATGGCCGCCGCGCTCAACGATCTCGTGCAGGGGGTCATCATGCTCGGCGGCATCGGCCTCGTCGTCGTCTTCATCCTGAACGGCAGGGGCGGCTTCTCCTCCGCCTTCGCCCAGCTCTCCGCCATCCCGAGCGAGACGGCGCCCTCCTTAAACGGCGCGTTCGTCTCCTTCTTCGGGCCCGACCCGCTCGCCCTGCTCGGGGTCGTCATCCTGACGAGTCTCGGCACGATGGGCCTGCCCCAGATGGTCCACAAGTTCTACACGATCAAAAATGAGAAATCGATCCACGCCGGGACGATCATCTCCACCCTCTTCGCGCTCATCATCGCGGGGGGCAGCTACTTCATGGGCGCGTTTGGGCGGCTCTACTACACCGTCCCCGAGGGCGGCAAGCCGGTCTTCGACAACATCGTCCCCCAGATGCTCGCCTCCTCCCTGCCCGACCTGCTGATCGGCGTCGTCATGATCCTCGTCCTCTCCGCGTCGATGTCGACCCTCTCCTCCCTCGTCATCACCTCCTCCTCCACCTTCACCCTCGATTTCCTCAAGGGCGTCTTCATGAAGGACATGACCCACAAGGTCCAGCTGCGCTGGATCCGGCTGCTCTGCGTCTTCTTCGTCGCGCTGTCGGTTGTGCTCGCCCTCAACCCCAACAACCTCATCACCTCCCTCATGTCCCTCTCGTGGGGCGCGCTGGCGGGCGCCTTCCTCGGGCCCTTCATCCTCGGGCTCTTCTGGCGGGGCGCGACCACCGCGAGCGTGTGGGTCAGCTTCGCGGTCGGCATCGGTATCTGTGTGTGGAATTTCTTCTTCCCCTTCACCGCGCCGACCTCGGCGGGCGCGATCGCGATCGTCGCCTCCCTCGTCGTCACGCCACTCGTCAGCCTCGTCACCCCCAAGCTGTCGCAGCCGCACCTTGACGTCACCTTCTCCTGCTACGACGAGAAGGTCGCCGCCCCGCACAAGTTCGTGCTCAACCCGATTTCCGAATAGGACGCGAAAGCCCCCTCCCGCCATGCGGGAGGGGGCTTTTTGTCTGTGCGGGACGCCGACATTTTTGCCCCGAATTTTGTGATATGGGGTTGACAAAGCGGCGCGGCGCGGCTATAATAATATTCAGTAATCATTATTATTATTAAAAATAACCGTTAAGGATTGGAGCCTATGAAGTATTCCAGACAGCGGGAGCTTATCCGCCAGGCTGTGATGGAACACCCGGTGCACCCGACGGCGGATGCCGTCTACGCGATGGTGCGCGAGCGGGAACCGAACATCAGCCTCGGCACCGTCTACCGCAACCTCAACCAGCTCTCCCAGCAGGGCGAGCTCCTCAAAATCAGCCTGCCCGGCGCGTCCGACCGCTTCGACGCGCGCACCGAGACGCACCACCATCTGCTCTGCGACCGCTGCGGCCGGCTCTACGACATCGAGCTCGGCGACCTGGGCGGCCTCGAATCCCGCATCCGGAGCGTCACCGACTTTACCGTGACCGGCTACCAGGTCTATATCACGGGAATCTGCCAAGACTGTGCCGAAAAGCACTGACAAATAAATTCAAGAAAGAGGTATGTGACATGAAAGATCTGAAGGGCACCAAAACCGAAGCCAACCTCGCCGCGGCGTTTGCGGGCGAAAGCCAGGCGCGCAACAAGTATACCTACTACGCCTCCAAAGCGAAGAAAGAGGGCTTTGTCCAGATTTCCAACCTGTTCTTGGAGACCGCCGCCAACGAGAAGGAGCACGCCGAGATCTGGTTCAAGCTGCTCCATGACGGCATCCCCGACACGGCCGCCTGCCTGAAGGACGCCGCCGCGGGCGAGAACTACGAGTGGACCGACATGTACGCCACCTTTGCCAAGGAAGCCAAGGAAGAGGGCTTCGACAAGATTGCATTCCTCTTTGAGTCGGTCGCCAAGATCGAGAAGGAGCATGAGGAGCGTTACCTCGCCCTGCTCAAGAACGTCGACACCAAGCAGGTCTTTGAGAAAACCGGCATCGTCATCTGGCAGTGCTCCAACTGCGGCCACATCCACGTGGGCGAGAAGGCCCCGCTGGTCTGCCCGGTCTGCGACCATTCGCAGGCGTACTTCCAGCTCCAGTGCAAAAACTACTGATTCCGATTCCTCCCAAATTTTGAATACGCCTTCCATATTTTCCGCCCGGTCTTCGACCGGGCGGCTTTTTTATCTCAGAGCTGCGGAAAATGTTTTGCGTTTTGTTGGCAGGAAGCATTTTCATCCGCCGAGGAGATGTGTTATAATAAATCAATCAAAAATTTGTGGGCGCCGCCATCCGGCCCGGATGCCGCCGGCCATGTTGCGATCCGCGACAGAAAGGGGATTATGTGGGTAAAACGAAGCTCCCTCTGTTGAAACAAAATCGAACGATACTTTCCGAGAAGCTGAAAGAATCCCTCTCCTCCGTCCTGCCGGTGACGGGGATCGTCTTCCTGCTCTGCTTTTCCATCTCCCCCGTCCCCAACAGCCTGCTGATGGGCTTTGTGCTGGGGGCGTTCCTGCTGATTTTGGGGATGGGGCTGTTCACCCTGGGCACCGACATGGCCATGACCCCCATCGGCAGCCATGTGGGCTCCGCTGTCACCAAATCGCGCAGGGTGTGGCTGATCATCCTGGTGAGCCTGCTCGTGGGCATCTTTATCACCATGTCCGAGCCCGATCTCCAGGTGCTGGCCGAGCAGGTCCCGGGCATCCCCAATATGGTCCTGATCGTCGCCGTGGCGATCGGCGTGGGCGTTTTCCTGGTCGTCGCCATGCTGCGTATGCTGCTGCGCGTCAAGCTCTCCTACCTGCTGATCGGGATTTACGTCTTCGTCTTTCTGCTCGCGCGGTTCGTGCCCCGGGAATTTCTTTCGGTGGCCTTCGATTCCGGCGGCGTCACCACCGGCCCGATGACGGTGCCGTTTATCATGGCCCTCGGCCTGGGCGTCACAGCCATCCGCAGCGACAGCAACGCCGAAAACGACAGCTTCGGCCTGGTCGCCCTCTGCTCCGTCGGCCCCATCCTGGCGGTGCTGCTCCTCGGCATCGTCTACGGGGCCGGGACGGGCGAATATGTCCCGGTGGTGATCCCCGAGCTGACCGACTCCCGGGAGCTCTCCCGGCTGTTTTTGTCCTCCCTGCCCAAATACATCGAGGAGGTCGCCCTCGCCCTCTGCCCGATCCTCGTCTTTTTCGTCCTCTTCCAGATCGCGGCCCTCCGCCTCAAAAAGGGGGAGCTGATCAAGATCGGGGTGGGGCTCGGCTACACCTATATCGGGCTGGTGCTCTTTTTGACCGGCGTCAACGTCGGCTTCATGCCCGTCGGCAACTACATCGGCCAGATCATCGGCGGCATGGCGCACAACTGGATCATCGTGCCGATCGGCGTCGTCATCGGCTACTTCATCGTGGCGGCCGAGCCGGCCGTTCACGTGCTGAACAAGCAGGTCCTTACGATCACCGCCGGCGCCATCCCGCAGAAGGCCCTCTCCACCAGCCTTTCGATCGGCGTCGCGATTTCGGTGGGGCTCGCCATGCTGCGCATCGTGACAGGCCTTCCCATCATGTACCTGCTGGTCCCCGGCTACCTGATCGCCGGAGTCCTCACCTTTTTCTCCCCCCCGCTCTTTACCGCCATCGCCTTCGACTCGGGCGGCGTGGCCTCCGGCCCCATGACCGCCACCTTCCTGCTGCCCCTTGCGATGGGGACCTGCAGCGGCGTGGGCGGCAACGTGGTGGTGGACGCCTTCGGCGTCGTGGCCATGGTGGCGATGACCCCGCTGATCACCATCCAGCTGCTGGGCGTTTATTATAAGTACAAATCCAGGGGCGCCGGGGAGGACGAACGACCCGCGGAGGATCCTGTGGTCCTGAACGACGACGATATTATCACGTTTTAAAAAAGGGGAGCAGTATGTTGTATTATCTGGTTACCATTACCAAGCGGGAATACGGCGAGGCCTACCTGCAATACTTCTACGAAAACGGCGTCCATTCCCTGACCGCCGCCCTGTGCGAGGGCACCGCGCAGCAGAAGACCCTCGACCGGCTGGGGATCGAGAAGACGGAGAAGATCATGCTCTCCTCCGTGGTGTCCGGCCCGCTGGCGGCGGACCTGCTGAAGGGGCAGATGCGCGCCATGCAGATCGACGTGCCGGGCAACGGCATCTCCTTTACGATCCCGCTGCAAAGCGTTGCGAATTCGGCGAGCCTGCAATATCTGACCCAGGGACAGAAAACAGAACAAAATGGGGTGCTTGTAATGGAAGAAAACCGTTTTTCCCTCGTGGTGGTCATCGCGCATAAGGGCAACACGGAGCTGGTCATGGACGCCGCGCGCGGAGCGGGCGCGGGGGGCGGCACCATCATCCACGCCAAGGGGGTCGGCGAAAAAAGCGCCATGCCCTTTTTCGGGATGTCCATCGCTTCGGAGCAGGAAGTGATCTACATCGTCTCAAAGCAGGAGAACGAAAAAAACATCATCCGCGCCATCATGGAAAAGGCCGGTTCCCGGCAGGACCGGGTCGCCGCGGCCTTTTCCCTGCCGGTCAACCGGGTGGTGGGCCTGCGCAGCCTGACCGACGAATAGCCTCCCGGCGCCCTGAAAAGCGGACATGCCCGCGCGGCGGGTCATGTCCGCTTTTTTCCATACCCGGACATTTGCTATTTTCTGTAAAGTCGTGTATACTGTTCGGGTGCGGGCATCGCGAATCGAGACTCCCCCGCACGGAAGGATGGTTTTTTTGAGCTGGGTCAATGAATCGGTATTTTATCATATCTATCCGCTGGGCTTCTGCGGCGCGCCGCCGCAGAACGAGGGCGGCGAACCCGTCCCCCGGATTGAAAAGCTGCTCGGCTGGATTCCGCACCTGCGGGACATGCAGGTCAACGCCCTCTACCTCGGGCCTGTGTTCGAGTCGTCCGAGCACGGCTACGACACGAGCGACTACTACACCCTCGACCGGCGGCTGGGCGTCAACGAGGACTTCAAAAAGGTGTGCGCCGCACTGCATGAAAACGGCATCCGCATCGTGCTCGACGGGGTGTTCAACCACGTCGGCCGCGGCTTCTGGGCGTTCCAGGACGTGCAGAAAAACGGGCAGTCCTCCCGCTATTGCAGCTGGTTCCACAATCTCAATTTCGGCGGCGGCAGCCCGATGGGCGACGCCTTCTGGTACGAGGGCTGGCAGGGGCACTTCAACCTCGTCAAGCTCAACCTGCGCAATCCCGAGGTGGTCGACCACCTGCTCGGCGCGGTGGGCATGTGGATGGACGAATTCGGCATCGACGGCCTGCGCCTCGACGCGGCCGACTGCGTGGACTTCGACTTCTTCCGCCGCCTCAAGGCCTTCTGCCGGGGCAAGCGGCCCGACTTCTGGCTGATGGGCGAGATCATCCACGGCGACTACAACCGCTGGGCCAACCCCGACATGCTCGACTCGGTCACCAACTACGAGTGCGCCAAGGGGCTCTACTCCTCCCACAACGACCGCAACTACTTCGAGATCGCCCATTCGCTCGCGCGGCAGTTCGGCCCGGGCGGCATCTATAAGAACCTCTGCCTCTACAACTTTGTCGATAACCACGACGTCAACCGGCTCGCGTCGGTGTTGCGCAACGAGCGCCATCTCGAAAACGTCTACACCCTGCTCTACACGATGCCGGGCGCGCCGTCGGTCTACTACGGCAGCGAATGGGGCGTCCGGGGAATCAAGCAGAACGGCTCGGACGCCGGGCTTCGCCCCTGCCTCGAGCTCGGGAAGGTCGGGGACGCGAACTACCAGCTCTGCGAGCACATCAAGCGGCTCGGCGCCATCCGCCGCGCGCTGCCCGCGCTCCAGTACGGCAGCTACGACCACGCGCTCATCAAAAACGAGCAGTACGCCTTCCGCCGCGAGCTGAACGGCCGGAGCGTCTACGTGGCGCTCAACCTCGCCGAGCATCCCGAATACCTTGAATTCCGCGTGGACGCCTCCCCGCTCGTCGACCTCTTCACGGGGACCGTCTTTGAGACGAACGACGGCAACCTCAAGCTGGAGGCGCCCGCCTGCGGGGCCCGCATCCTCGTGCCGCAGGAGGAGTGGGAACGCTTCTCCGCCGCTTCGGACGGCGGAACCGCGCCCGCGGACGCGCCGGCGGCACAGTCCGCCCCGCCCGCGCCGCGCGAGCTCAGGACCGGCCGCTGGCGCCACTTCAAGGGCGGCGAATACGAGGTGATCGGCAAGGCCCGCCACAGCGAGACGCTCGAGGAACTGGTCGTCTACCGCGCCCTCTACGGGGAGGGCGGGCTCTGGGTGCGTCCGCTCGACATGTTCCTCGAGGACGTCGAGCAGGACGGCCGCGTCCTCCCGCGTTTCACCTATCTGGGCGAGTAATCCCAAAGTTTTCGCCCAAAAGGAACGAAGAAGATACAACGGTCCGTTTCCCGGATGGGAAACGGATCGTTTGTGATGTTCCTTTTTCTCTTGTAAAAAGGAACCGAAAAATACGCCTGAAGGAGCGGGCGTTCCGCGCTTTGCGAAGCGCGGCGCGGGGCCCTGCCCCGCGGCCCCGCCGCCTTTTCAAAAAAGGCGGGCGAAAACCTTTAATCCGCCGTGATCGGCGCGGTCCCCGCCCGGACAAGCGGCAGCAGGTCGGCCGGCGATACCTCGATCTGGCAGCCGATCCGCCCGCCGCTCACGCAGACCGCCGGGAGCGATTCCACCGCCGCGTCGAACACCGTGGGGAAGAGCTTCTTCATCCCCACCGGCGAGCAGCCGCCCCGGATGTAGCCGGTCGTCCGATTGATCTCCGCCACCGGGATCATCGCGACCGACTTCTCCCCCACCGCTTTCGCCGCCTTTTTGAGGTCGAGCTCCTTCGCTACGGGGATCACAAACACAAAGTTTCCGCCCGACGCGCCCCTGGTCACGAGCGTCTTGTAGACCGCGCCGGCGTCCTGTCCGAGCTTTTCCGCCACGCTCACCCCGTCGATCTTCCCGTCCGCGTGCTCGTAAACGTGCACCCGGTAGGCGATCTTCGCCCGGTCGAGCATACGCATCGCGTTCGTCTTGGCCTCTGCCATCCTGTTCGCCTCCGCAAAAGGGGCGCGCCCTCCGGCGCGCCCCTCAATTTTTTTACATGCCGAGATACGCCTTCTGGATCCGCTCGTCCTCCCGCATCTCCTTGGCGGTGCCGCTCATCACGATCCGTCCCGTCTCGAGCACGTACGCCCGGTCCGCGATCGAAAGCGCCATCTGCGCGTTCTGCTCGACCAGCAGGATCGTCGTCCCGGCGCGGTGCAGCTCCTGGATGATGTCGAAGATCTGCTCCACCAGGATGGGTGCGAGTCCCATCGACGGCTCATCGAGCATCAGCAGGGTCGGATGGCTCATGAGCGCGCGGCCCATCGCCAGCATCTGCTGTTCGCCGCCCGAGAGGGTGCCCGCCACCTGCCGGCGGCGCTCCTTGAGGCGGGGGAACCGCTCGTACACATTGTCGAGGTCCGCCGAAAGCGCGGCGGGCTTCTGGGTATAGGCGCCCATCTCGAGGTTTTCCTGCACCGTCATCTGCAAAAAGATGCGCCGCCCCTCGGGCACATGGGCAAGCCCCAGCTTGACGATGTGGTTGGGGGCCGCCGTGCGGATGTCGCCGTCGAGGAAGGTAATGCTGCCGGTCTTGGTGCGCAGGAGTCCGGAGACCGTCTTGAGGATGGTGCTTTTTCCCGCGCCGTTGGCGCCGATCAGCGAGACGATCTCCCCTTTGGCGACCTCGAAGGAGATATCCTTGATCGCATGGATGTTGCCGTAGTAGACGTTGATATCACTGACCTTCAGCATCCTGCTTCTCCCCCCTCTTCTTGCCGAGATACGCCTCGATAACCACCGGGTTGCGCCGGATTTCCTCCGGCGTGCCCTTGGCGATGATTTTGCCGTAGTTGAGCACGGCGATCCCCTCGCAGATTCCCATGACGAGGCTCATGTCGTGCTCGATCAGCATGATCGCGATCTGGAAGGTATCGCGGATTTTGTGGATGTTCTCCATCAATTCGGACGTCTCCGAGGGGTTCATGCCCGCCGCGGGCTCGTCGAGGAGCAGCAGCTTGGGTCCGGTCGCCAGCGCGCGCACGATCTCCAGCCGCCGCTGCGCGCCGTAGGGGAGGCTGCCCGCCTCCGCGTCCGCCTGGTCCTGCATCCCGAAGATCGACAGCAGATCGAGCGCGCGTTCCCGCGCCTGCTTCTCCGCTTTCCAGTAGCCCGGCAGGCGGAGCGTCGAGGTCAGCATGTTGTAGTGGGTGTGGTTGTGCATCCCGATCAGGACGTTGTCGATCACCGACAGGTTCTTAAAGAGCCGGATGTTCTGGAAGGTGCGCGCCACGCCCGCCCGGTTGACCTGGATGGTGCTCATCCCCCTGGTGTCCTTCCCGTCGATGAGGATTTTGCCGCGGGTGGGCTGGTAGACCTTGGTGAGCAGGTTGAAGACGGTCGTCTTGCCCGCCCCGTTCGGGCCGATGAGCCCGCAGATCTCGGTGCGGCCGACGGTGAGGTTGAAATCGTCGACGGCGGGAAGCCCGCCGAATTCGATGCTCAGCCCGACCGCCTCCATGACGGGGGTGTAGGCTTTGTCGCGTTCGGGGAGGATCTTTTCCCGGCTGTCGTAGTCGTTATAGGTCAGCTCGTAATCGCTCATTGCTGGACCGCCTCCCCCTTCTTTTTTCCGCCGGAGCGGTTCATGAACTTTTCAAGCAGCCTGCTCATTGAGAAGTCGTAGGTGCCCATCAGGCCGGAGGGCTTGAAGATCATCACCAGGATGAGCACGATCGAATAGAGCACCATCCGCCACTTGTCGAAGGCGAGCAGCACCTGCGGCAGCGCGGTGAGCACGGTGGCGGAGAGGATCGAGCCGAGCATCGATCCCATGCCGCCGAGCACGACCATGACGAGGATTTCGATCGATTTCATGAAGCCGAAGGTGTTCGGCTGGAGGATGCCGACGTAGGCCGCGTAGAGCGCGCCCGCCACCCCCGCGAAGAAGGCGGAGAGGGTGAACGCCATGACCTTGTAGTAGGTGGTGTGGATGCCGCAGCTTTCGGCGGCGATCTCGTTTTCTCGGATCGAGAGGATCGCGCGCCCATGGCGGGACTTCATGACCATGTGGATCACCAGGCAGGTGATCACCACGCAGACAAAGACGTTTGAGACGGTCGCGACCTTTGGGATGCGCTTGAGGCCGGAGGCGCCGTAGGTGAAGTCGAAGCCGAGCACGCTGTCGATGTTGAGGAGCACGACGCGGATGATCTCGCCGAAGCCGAGGGTGATGATCGCGAGGTAGTCCCCCTTGAGGCGCAGGGCGGGCACGCCGATGATAATGCCGAATACCGCGGCCACAAGCCCCGCCAGCAGGAGCGCCAGCAGGATGTAGAAATTGTATTGGAGATGCGCGGCGGCGGCGCTTGCCCCTTCGGGGAGCTTGTCGAGGTTGGGCATGGGCATCGCCTTAAGGAAGATGCCCGCCGCATAGCCGCCGACCGCCATAAAGCCGGCGTGCCCGAGCGGAAGCTGCCCAAGGTAGCCGGTCGCCACATTGAGCGAGACCGCCAGAATGATATTGATGCCGACGAGCATGAGGATTTTGGTGTAGTAGCTCGAGAGCGCGCCGGTGAGCAGGTTGAGCGCCACGAACGCCAAAACAACCAGCGCGGCGTTGATCGCGTAGCGCGCGGACATGGGGATGCGCTTTTGATTCTGATTCATCTCAACGCCCCCTTAAACCTTTTCGGTGATGTTGCGCCCGAGGATGCCGGTGGGCTTGACGAGCAGCACGACGATCAGAATGGCAAAGACGACGCCGTCCTTCCACACCGAAAGCCCGACCGCCGAAACGAGCGCCTCGGCCATGCCGATGACGAAGCCGCCGATCATCGCGCCGGGAATCGAGCCGATGCCGCCGAGCACGGCAGCGACGAACGCCTTGAGCCCGAGCATCGATCCCATGGTGGGGTTGGCCTGCGGGTAGGCGCAGAGGTAGAGGATCGCGCCGATGCCGGCCAGCGCGGAGCCGACCGCGAAGGTGAAGGAGACGGTCGCGTTGACGCTGATGCCCATGAGCTGGGCCGCCCCCATATCCTCGCTGACGGCGCGCATCGCCTTGCCGAGCTTGGTCTTCTGGACAAGGAAGGTGAGCACCGCCATCGAAAGGACCGAGACGACGATCGTGAGCATGGCGGGGAAGCTGAGGGTCGCGCCGCCGAAGGAGATGCTCGGGCCGCCGGTGACTGTGGTCATGGCGCTGGACATGTCCTTCGCGCCCGCACCGAAAATGAGCTGGAAGCCGTTTTCAAGCAGGAAAGACACTCCGATGGCGGTGATGAGCAGCGAGAGGCGGGGCGCGGAGCGCAGCGGCGTATAGGCCACCTTCTCAATGACGACGCCGAGCAGGGTGCTCGTCAGGATGGCGATGAGGATGGAGACGACCGGGTGCAGGTGAAAGTTCACCATGCACATCCACGCCGCGTAGGCGCCCACCATGATGATGTCGCCGTGCGCGAAGTTTAAGAGCAGGATGATGCCGTACACCATGCTGTAGCCCAGGGCCACCAGGGCGTAGATGGAGCCGGACTGGAGCCCGTTGACCAGCTGGCTGACGATGGTAGAGAACAGAGACATAGGCTTTGCCACGTCCTTTCTTCGGCGGATGGGGCCCGGCGTGCGCCGGCCCGATAGTAGCAAAAATTGCGAACAGCCAATGGCCGTTTCCACGCAAAGCGCCCTTGCCCGCGTAGGAATGCCCATTGGGCGTCCGCCCTCCATGAAGCAGAAGAAACCATGCTGGGGGGAAGAGATGCTCTTCCCCCCGGCACAGTTGTTCCTTGCAGTTGTTCCGTTCGCGGATCAGAAGAGTTCGGTGAAGACCTCTTCGCCGCCCGACAGCTTGATCATCGCGGCGGACTTGATGGGGTTGTTGAACTCGTCAAACGCATAGGAGCCGGTGACGCCCTCGACCCCGTCGATGCCCTTGATGCCGTCGATCACGGCCTGCTTGTAGTCGTCGGAGCCGGCTTCCAGCCCGGCGGCCTCGGCGGCCTTCAGGCCCTCGACCAGCAGCAGCGCCGCGTCGTAGCCGAGCGGGGCGAACATGTTGGGGATCGCTTCGCTGTACTTGGCCTCGTAGTCGGCCTCGAACTTCTTGACGGCGTCGTTGGAACCGGGCGCGTAGCCGGAGCAGTAGACGGAGCCCTCAAGGTCCTCCGCGGAGGCGTAGTCCTTGACGCTGCCCCAGCCGTCTCCGCCGAGGAAGGTGCTGGTGACGCCGGCCGCGCGGGCCTGGGTGACGATCATGCCGTCATCCTGGTAGTAGTTGGGGGAGAAGACGACGTTGGGATTTTTGGACGCAATGTTGGTCATCTGCGCCTTGAAGTCCACGTCGCCCTTGCTGTAGCCCTCGGCCGCGACGACCTCGACGCCCAGCTCGCCGCACTTCTCGACGAACGCGTCCTTGAGGCCGACCGAGTAGTCGCTGCCCGTCTCAAAGATGACGGCCGCAGTCTTGGCTCCGAGCTTTTCGGAGGCGTACTGCGCCATCTTCTCGCCCTGGAACGGGTCGATGAAGCAGGAGCGGAAGACGTTGGTGCGGATCTCGCTCGCGGGATCCTCGGGATCGATCATCGTGACACCCGCGGCGGTCGCGGAAGCGGTGACCTGCGGCATGTTGACCGGGTAGGTCTCGTCGGCGACGGCGATCGTCGGGCCGGTGAGGACCGAGCCGACCAGCGCGGTGATGCCCTGGTCGAGCAGGCGGTTGAAAGCGGTGACCGCCTCGGTGGCGTCGCCCTTTTCGTCGAGGGCGATGACCTCGATCTGTTTGCCGTTCACGCCGCCGGCCGCGTTGACCTCGTCAAAGTAGAGCATCGCGCCGTTCTTGACCGCGTTGCCGTACATGGCGTTGTCGCCGGTCGTGTTGGCCAGCAGGCCGACCTTGATCGTGTCGCCGGAAGCGGAGGGCGCCGCATCGTCCGCGGGGGCCTCGGCGTTTCCGTCGGCGGGGGCGGACGGGGCCGCCGGGGTGTCGCTGCCGCCGCAGGCGGCCAGCGAGAGCACCATCATGACCGCTAAGGTCAATGCCAGTAACTTTTTCATTTTCTTTCCTCCCAATTCAATTGGTAAAGGGGCCGCGGCCGGTGTCGGCCGCTACCGCTTTAAAGTAACAGATTACTTTTTTCAAGTATATTGCAAATACCCTGTAAAATCCATAGTCTTTTTCGCCAATCCTCAAAAGACAAACACGATTTCTTTTAGGATTATTCATAAAATTTTCGTTGAATTTTTGGTATTTGTTTTAAATCCCAAAAAACATGCCTCGATTTTTGACAAATCGATCAGGGGCGTCGGAAAATTTCACAAGGATTCGGGCGCGTTTTTGAAGAAATTCCGCCCGCAAAACACATCCGTATTCCTGCGGCGTTCATTCCCCCGGTTGGCGGCCCCATCTAAATATGATAGAATAAGAAAGACCTGCTGTCAACCATAGAAATCCATCGGAGGAAATTTCAATATGCTTCATAAACCGACCCTGTGCGCGCTTTTCTGCGCGCTGACGCTCGCCGGCTGCGCGCCCGCCGCCCCCGCACCGCTCGAGGAGCCTGAGGCACCATCGCCCGTTTCCTCCGCGCGGGAGGACGCAGCCCCCGCGCCGTCCGCCGCGCCCGCCTCCCCGCAGGCGGGCGAGCGGGCGCGGGCGCTGCTCGCGGAGATGACCGACGAGGAAAAGGTCGGCCAGCTCTTCCTCGTCTCGCTCCCCGGGACCGCCCTCGACGCGGCCTCCCTTTCCTTCCTCACCGAGGCGAAGATCGGGAACATCATCCTCTTCGGCAATAACTGCGAAAGCGGAGCGCAGATCTCCGCCCTGACGGAATCCATCCAGCGCGCCGTAACCGAAGCGACCGGCGCGCCCGCCCTCATCGCGGTTGACCAGGAGGGCGGGGCGGTCACCCGCATTACCGACGGCGCGACCGTCTACCCCGGCGCGATGGCCTTCTCCGCGTCAGGCGGGGAGCCCACCGCCCTCGACCCCGTGCCCGAGGCGAACGCCCTGCGGATCGAGGGCGAGTTCGTCGGGGAGGAGCTGCGGGCGCTCGGGATCAACTGCAATCTCGCGCCCGTCGCGGATGTGAATACCAATCCGCTGAACCCCGTCATCGGCGTGCGCTCCTACGGCGACGACCCCGGCCGCGTGGCGGGCGCCGCCGCGGCCTACGCGCTCGGGCTTCAGAGCCGCGGGGTGCTGTCGGTCGCCAAGCACTACCCCGGCCACGGAGACACGTCGGTCGACTCCCACTACGGCCTGCCCGTCTCGGACAGGACGCGGGACGAGCTTGCCATGGCCGAGCTGACGCCCTTTTTGACCGCGGGCAGGGCGGGCGTGGCGGGCGTGATGGCCGCGCACATCCTCTATCCGCGGATCGACCCGGACGGGCGGCCCGCGACCCTCTCCCGGGCAGTGCTCACCGATATGCTGCGCAATGGGGAGGGGCTTCCGAACGGCTTCGACGGGCTTATCTTCACCGACTCGGTGCGCATGGGCGCGATCACCTCGCAGTACGGCGTCGGAAACGCGTGCGTGCTGGCGGTCAATGCGGGCGCCGACGTCCTCACGACCGGGACGGGCGGGGACGACGCGGCGGGGCTGCAAATCCAGCGCGCCGCCTATAACGAGGTGCTTGCCGCCGTCAAAAACGGCACGATCACCCGCGAGACGCTCGACGACCGGGCGGGACGCGTCCTGTTCTATAAGGAATTGTACGGGCTCTTCGACGGCGGGCTGCCGCTGGACGCCTTCCACACCCACGAGGAGGAGCACGCCCGCTTCGCGCGGGAGGTCAGCGATAAGAGCATGACGCTGCTGCGCGACCCGCGCGGCCTGCTCCCGCTCGAGCCCCGGGAGGGAGAAGGCCTCCTCGCCGTCTCCCCGCCCCTCCCCCTCTCTGCGGCCCCCGCCGGGACCGACCCAGAGGCCGCCTCCTTCGCCTCCCTCGCGGCGGCCCGGTTTTCCGGCCAGCCGCTGCTCATCGATTCCGTCCCCGACGAAGCGCAGGCCGCGGCCTGCGCCGACGCGGCGGCAAAAGCGGACAGAGTCGTGATCGCGATGACCCGCGCGGAACAGGCCGGGCTCGTGCAGGCGGTCGCGGACGCCAACCCCGAAACCGTCGTGCTGCTGCTCGGAAGCCCCTACCTGGCCGGCCTGCTCCCGCCGGAGGTCTCCGCCGTCTGCGGCTACGAATACACCGCGCTCTCCACCGAAAGCGCCGTCTCCCTGCTCGCGGGCGGGTTTGAACCGCGCGGCGTCCTTCCCGTGAAACTGGATTAGCTGGAAATTGCACATCTGTTTTTCCGGTCCTGCACAGATTCGACAAAATAATTTTGGCTCCTTTGTGTCATTTTTCCTATAGCAAACCCTTCCGGGGATTGACATCCCCCCATGCGGGCTGATAAAATAGAGGATATTGAACGAAGCGGAAAATGCCGCGCGCCGCCCGGCGCCCGCCGCCGGATGCAGGAGCCATCAAATTTTCCTGCAATCCGCGCCGCTTTGTCCGATACACATCTGAATTGGGAGGAAGCAAGAAATGAAATCGATAAAGAAACTGCTCGCCCTCGTCCTCGCCCTCGCGATGACGGCCGCCCTCGCCGCCTGCGGCGGCAGCCCGGCTCCCGCCGAGGCCCCCTCGGACAGCGCGGCCCCCGCCGGAAGCGCCGCCGAGGCGCCGGCCGCCCCGGGCAAGACCTACCTCATCGCCACCGACACGACCTTCGCGCCGTTCGAGTTTCAGGACGCGCAGGGCAACTTCGTCGGCATCGATATGGACCTGCTGAAGGCCATTGCGGAGGACCAGGGCTTCCAGTATGAAATCCAGGTGCTCGGCTTCGACGCGTCGCTCCAGTCGGTGCAGTCGGGCCAGTCGGACGGCATGATCGCCGGCATGAGCATCACCGACGCCCGCAGGGAGGTCTTCGACTTCTCCGACCCCTATTTTGATTCGGGCGTCGTGATGGGCATCAAGGCGGACAACGAGGAGATCAAGGACTACGCCGACCTGGCGGGCAAAAACGTCGCCATCAAAAAGGGCACCGAGGGCGCGGCCTTCGCCGAGAGCATCATGGATGAATACGGCTTCACCGTGACCTACTTCGCCGACTCCTCCAACATGTACGAGGACGTCAAGGCGGGCAACTCGGCCGCCTGCTTTGAGGACTACCCGGTCCTCGGCTACGCGATTTCGCAGGAGATCGGGCTCAAAATCGTCACGGAGATGGAGCGCGGCAATTCCTACGGCTTCGCGGTCAACAAGGGCCAGAACCCCGAGCTGGTCGAGATGTTCAACGCGGGCCTCCAGAACCTGCGCGACAGCGGCAAATACCAGGAGATCCTCGACACCTATATCAAAAAGTAACCTTTTGGCGCGCATCCGTGCGGCGGGGCAGGGCTTGCCCCGCCGCACAGCCGCGTTTTCCCGGCGGTCCGGCTGATCTCCCGCGGCGCGGAGGATGAGCCGAAACGCCGTGTCCACACTTGCCATGAAAGGACGATCGCCGTGCGCTATCTGAAACTGTTGGAAGAGTCGTTCCCCATGCTGGTCAAGGGGCTGGGCGGCACCGTACAGGTGACGGTCATCTCCCTGCTGATCGCCACCCTGCTCGGCCTTGTCTGCTGCCTCCTGCAGATCTCCGGCAAAAAGCCGCTCCAGTGGATTTCCCAGATTTATATCGACGTCATGCGGGGCGTGCCGGTCATGGTGCTCTCCTTCTTCATCTACTTCGGCGTGCCAAACGGCTTTGGCATACGGCTCACCGCCGTGCAGGCGGGCGTCATCACCCTCTCCCTCAACGCGGGCGCCTACCTGTCGGAAATCTTCCGCGGCGGCATCCAGGCGGTGAACGTCGGCCAGATGGAGGCCGCGCGAAGCCTCGGGCTCCCCTACGGGCGCGCGATGCGCAAGGTCATCCTGCCCCAGGCGGTGCGGATCGTCATCCCCTCGATGGTCAACCAGTTCATCATCACCCTCAAGGACACCTCGATCCTCTATGCGATCGGCCTGCCCGAGCTGATGCAGAGCGGCAGCCTGATCGTGGCGCGGACCTTCCGCTCCTTCGAGGTGTGGGCGACCGTGGCGGTGGTCTATTTCATCATCATCTTCATCCTGTCCAAGATTTCCAAGCAGATTGAAAGGAGGCTCCGCAATGGCAAAGGTAAGGGTTAAGGGCCTCCGCAAGAATTTCGGGCCGCTGGAGGTGCTCCGGGGCATCGACCTCGAAGTGCGCGAGGGCGAGGTCGTCTGCATGATCGGGCCGTCCGGCTCGGGCAAATCGACCTTCCTGCGCTGCCTCAACTTCCTAGAGGTGCCCACGGGCGGCGAGGTCGAGGTGGACGGCTTCCTTCTCACCGACGGCAAGGCAGACCTCAACAAAATCCGCGAGAACATCGGCATGGTGTTCCAGCAGTTCAACCTCTTCCCCCACCTGACGGTGACCGGGAACATCACGATGGCCCCGCTCGACCGCAAAAAGCTCGACAGGCCCGCCGCGGAAAAGAAGGCGCGCGAGCTGCTCGAGCGGGTGGGCCTCGCGGACAAGGCGGACGTCTACCCGGCGCAGCTTTCGGGCGGGCAGCAGCAGCGGGTGGCGATCGCCCGCGCGTTGGCGATGGACCCGGACATCATGCTCTTCGACGAGCCGACCTCCGCGCTCGACCCCGAGATGGTCGGCGAGGTGCTGGCGGTCATGCGCCAGCTGGCCGACGCGGGCATGA
This sequence comes from uncultured Anaerotruncus sp., assembly GCF_902490045.1. Classification (GTDB taxonomy): domain Bacteria; phylum Bacillota; class Clostridia; order Oscillospirales; family Ruminococcaceae; genus Anaerotruncus. Next base: position 9,198 of record NZ_CABUCJ010000003.1, on the reverse strand, counting down.
CGATGGTGGTCGTCACCCACGAGATGGGCTTTGCCCGCGAGGTCGCCGACCGGGTGATCTTCATGGACGGCGGCGTGATCGTCGAGCAGGGCACCCCCGAGGAGATTTTCGGCCATCCGCGCGAGCAGCGCACGATCGATTTCCTCAATAAGGTATTGTAGTTCTCGCCCCTCTCCAAAAGTTTTGCCCGCCTTTTCAAAGGCGGCGTCTCTATCCTGAGAAGTGCTTTGTTTGGTTCTTTTCCCAAGAAAAAAGAACGGGACCGGTACCCAACGGGTACCGGCCCTTCTTGTTTTTCCCGCTATTCCCCGGGGCGCATCGCCCTCATGAATGCGCCGATGAGCTTGTCGCACATCGCCTCCATGCTGTAGGCGCCGTCCCGCAGGCACCAGTCGTAGATGAGCCCGCGCAGCTGGATGTCGAGCATCTGGGAAAGCTCGGTGCAGGCGATCGCGCCGGTGATCTCCCTCCGCTCCTGCCCCTCGTGGACATACTGGTTGAGCAGCTTGACATACCGGCGGCTTTCGCTCGTCAGGAACTTCGGTCCCCGCGTCACGAGCTGGGTCGAATAGATCTCGGTGATGATCTGACGGCTGAGCTTGAGCTCCATGTTCTTGCAGACGAACCGGCAGAGCGCCACGATCCGGTCGGCGCGCGGCATGTCGGGCGGGCACTGGGCCGCCCACGCGTCATAGTCGTTGTCGAACTTGTCGGGCAGCGCCGAAAGCAGCTCATCCTTCGCGGAAAAATAGTGGTAGAACGCGCCCTTGGAGGTGCCGGTCGCGGCGATGATCTCGTCGACCGACACGTTTTCATAGCCCTTCTCGTCGAAGAGCCGCCACGCTGCCTCCGCGATGCGTTCCCGGACTCCCGTCTTTGCCATCGGCCTTCCCTCCCCGTCTGGTTTTATTTTATACCAACCGCTCCCCGCGCGCAAGGGGGGAAACCCCGCGGCTGAAAAGACGCGCGCCCCCTTCGCGGGGGGCGCGCGGCGGATCGCTATTTTCTGCGGCAGGCCCTGCGTTCCCGCAGGATGCGCAGCTGGTCGTCGAGATAGACCTGCGGCACCGACTTGATGTCGAAGTGGACGAGGTCGAAGGTGAGGTTCATGAGCGGCCCGGTGACGAGCGCCACGATGACGGTGGCGGCTCCGAACCGCCCGCCGAGCAGGGTTCCCGCCAAAATGGCGGCGAGCTCGAGTCCGCTCTTGGTAAACCGCACCGACCAGCCCGTCCGGCGGACGATGCCGATCATGAGTCCCTCGCGCGGGCCCGCCCCCAGCCCCGCCCCCACATAGAAGTAGGTGGCGACGTTGAGCACCATCAGCCCGCAGGCCACCATCAGCAGCTTCTGCGGGAGGTTCCGGGCCGCGGGGATCAGATGGTACGCCTGAATGACGTCGACGATCGGGCCGGTGATGACCAGGTCGAGGATGTTTCCCAGCCCAATGCGGATGCCCATCCGCCAGTTGACCGCCAGCAGCACGACCGAGACGCCCAGCACCGCGGCCCCCAGCGAGACGCCCAGCGTGTGGGAGATGCCGTCGCTCAGGACGTCCCACGGGGCCATGCCGATGCCCGACTGCGCGAACACGACGATGCCCACCGCGTAGAGCAGCAGTCCCACAAGCAGCTTGGACATGGATTTTACCGTGATATTGATGTTGTCAGCCTCCCTCTCTCCGGAAGTTCTGGTACGCGCGGGAGGTTCAGATCTTTTTCTTCTTCCTGTAGATCAGGATGCCGACGGCGACCACCAGCACGACGTTCAGCAGCATCTGCAGCGGCAGCGGGATGAACATCGACCCCACCGTCAGGATGAGCAGCGCGGAGATGACGCCGAAGGCGCCCAGGTCGGGGCGCTTGAGCATGAAGTTGGTGAACATGATCGCGAAGATCGAGGCGGGCACATACTTGAACGCGTCCTTGACCGGCGCGGGCAGCGCGCCGAGCAGCAGGGTGCCGCCGATCGCGCCGAGGGTGACGAAGATCAGGTTGGTGACGATCGAACCCGCAATGCCGATCGTCGCCATGAGTTCGCCCTCCTTGGTGCCCGGCTTCACGCCGGTGACCTCCTGCGCGACCATCGCGCAGGGCAGGCGCATGTTGCTGATGTTTCCGCTCAAAAAGGCCATGTAGCTGCCCGCCGCGCCGAGCACGCCGTAGTAGGAGATCGGCTCGACCACCATCCAGGCGAACCCGGAGGAGACGACGAGCGTAAAGATAATCGCGATCTCGGCGGGGGTAGGCACGACGCCGTACACCAGCCAGAGGGTGAACGCGGGCACGAACGCCAGCACGAAGCCGATGATCAGCGTGACGCTCCCGATGCGGATGGAGGGCTTTCCGAACTCCCTCGTGAACTGGTCGTCCGACATGCCCTTGAAATTCGATTCAGTCACTGCACTTTTCATCTCCTCAACCTCCAATCAGCCAGGCGCATACCGGCGCGCAGACAATTCCCACGATCATGGCGATGCCCATGTGGTACTCCCGCAGCCAGGGCAGCTTTTTCACCGTCCTGGAGAGCCCCACCATACAGAGCGACGCGCTCACGCAGGCGACGATCATCGGCAGCCCGGTCAGGCAGTTTTCCATCGTCATGTAGGACATGATGCCCAGCATGCTGGCCGTGCTGATGAGGGTCATGAGGTTTTTGTCGTATTTTTCAACCTTGACCTGCACCTTGTTCATCTGCGGGATGAAGACCAGCACGACGATCCACGCCACCGAGAAGAGGCTCATCCCCCACAGGGCGGCGGCATAGGCGCGGACGCCGAAGTCGGCGGCGCCCAGCGCGCTGCCGACGGCCTGCGCGCCGAGGCCGGCATTGATCATTTCGCCCGCGGCGGCGCCCATCACGGACAGCCGCATCCACGAGACGGGCGACCCGACGGCGGACATGAGTCCCACCATCATGATGAAGACCGCGACGGACGGCCCGATGGCCGAGATCATTCCGCTGCGGAAGGCTTTGATGCAGTCGCTTTTGGGAATTCCCATCTTGATGGCGGTGGCAAACGCGCGGCGGGTATACAGGACCGCCTGGCAGAGCACCAGCAGCACCAGCGGGAAGCAGGAAAACCACATGATCGGGCTGTTTGCTATCGACAGATAATCGCTCATTTTTACCGCTCCTCAATTCTTTTGATCCGCAAAAACACCTCTGGCAGCCGTTTTTACCGTGACCGGCCGCCGGTTCACCGCCTCCTTTTGATTGCCGAACAGCAAAACCAAACCATTCCCCGCTACTAGTACAGACTATAGTTTGTTTTGCTTTAACGAGTTAAATCATAGCGAATTTAAAGCGATTTGTCAAGAGCCCGCCGTGTTTTTCCGCAAAATTCGCGCCCCACCTTGACTTTTGCGCCCGGGATTCCTATAATGGACATCAATAAGCCCCCTTGGGGCAGCCGAACAACAAAGCCGGACAGGAATCCTCCGCATGGGCCGCACGGCCGATGCGTATTCCGTTTGGGCTTTTTTCTTTTCCCCGCCGGTGCGCGACAAAACAGAAAGAAGGATATTCATGCTGGTACTGAAAAACTGCCGTCTGATCCCGGCGCTCACCGAAGGCTTCGACCTGCCCTCCGCCGATCTCGTCCTAGACGGGGAACTCATCGCGGACATCCGCCCGGCGGGCGGGAGCTACGAGGACGTCCCCGTCCTCGACATGGCGGGCAAAACCGTCCTGCCCGGCCTTTTTGACCTGCACACCCATCTGCACTCCCTCTCGGGCAACCTGATGGAGAACCAGCTCAAGGACTTCGGCACCTCCTGCTTCGACACCTGCGAATACGCCAACACCTATCTCAAGCTCGGCTATACCACCGTGCGCGACATGGGCAGCAACAGCCGCTGCGCCATCGCAGTGCGCAACGCGGTGCAGAAGGGCCAGATCACCGGTCCGCGCATCTACAGCGCGGGGCTGATGATCTCCCCCAAGGACGCGGGCAACGACGCCTTCAGCCTCATGTACAACGAGGCGGACGGGCGTGAGGCGGTCATCGGCGCGGTGCGCGAGGAGATCGCGCACGGGTGCGACTTCGTCAAATACATGGTGTCGGGCGCCTTCCTCAACGAGGGCAGCGTGCCGGGCAACCTGATCACGACGGAGGAGGAGCTGCGCGCGGTGGTCGACACCGCGGCGGCCCGCGACAAATACGTGGCCGTCCACTGCCACGGCACCGAGGGCATCAAAATGAGCGTCCGCGCGGGCGTGCACACGATCGAGCACGCCACCCTCATCGACGAGGAGGGCGTGGGAATGCTCGCCGGATCGAAGGACACCTTCCTCGTCCCGACGATCGGCATCTTCCAGTTCCTCATCGACCTGAGCAAAGCCGACTCGAACGACTGGCGCGCCGTCAAGGCCAAAACCTACCTCCCCCTGCTTCAGCAGAGCCTGCGGGCCGCCTACAAGGCGGGGCTCAAGTTCGGCTGGGGCACCGACCTGGACATGGGCTCCTACGTGGAAAACCCCGCGCAGGAATTCCTGGTCCGCCGCGACCTGATCGGCATCTCCAACATCGACCTGCTGCGCCAGGCCACGATCAACAGCGCCGAGATCATCGGCGCCGCCGACATGACCGGTTCGGTCAAGGCGGGCAAATATGCCGACCTCGTGGTCGTCGATGGCAACCCGGACGAGGACATCTCCGTCATGGGCAAGCCCCGCGCGCATGTCTTCAAGGGCGGCGTCCACGTCGCCGGCTGAGGACCTCCCGGAAAAAAGCTGCAAAAAGGGCCCCGGTGCTTGCGCACCGGGGCCCTTTCATCACGTTATTGCTGCGCCGGGCTCACGCCGCGGCAATCGCCGGCATTTTCGCGCCGAGCATCCCCATCAGCAGGTCCACGCAGGCGGTCAGCGAAAAGACAAAATCCACGCCGTAGGAGGGGGCGAGCCGGGAGTACTGCTCGTGCAGCTCGTTGATCTGCTCGTAAAGCGCGGTGCTGTGGTCGATTTCCGCCGCGTTGGAGATGAGGTCGACCGCGTGCAGCATGCCGCGGCGTCGGTAGCCGTAGAACTGCATGAGGACCTCATATTTGAAGTGGCCGGCCTTGCTGCCGTCGAACTGTTCGGAATGGGCATAGCAGAAGAAGTCGGACATGAAGTGGCAGAGGATGCCCAGCTGCTTGCTGTATTCCTCCACCGACATGTCGTCGCCTTCCTTTGCCAGGTGTTCCGCGCGCGCCATCACAAGATCGTAGATGTCCTTTTTAAAATGCGAGAGCTTCAGCAGGCTCGGCGCAAGATCGGGCAGGACGTTCCACCTCACAAAGCTCCCCTTGTCGAGCTCAACCCCGAGGTTTTCGGTGAAGTAGGTGTAGAGGTACCTGCCCATCGTGATGTGCGAAAATAGGTTCATTGGAAACACCGCTTTCTGGTTATTGGGCCCGGGGGCCCTTTCTCTGCCGGGCGTCAAGGCGCGCCGCGCTGCGGGTTTGGTCCTGGCGGCGACCCGCGCCACCGCTCGGGCAGCATCGCCCGGAAGGAGCGCGCGAAGCCGTAATGGCCGCGTCTGTAACAGATGCGCAGCGCAATCCAGGCCGTCGCGAAGTAGAGCAGCAGGTTCACATAGGAGAGCGCGGCGACAACCGTGTCGTAGCGGGCGATCCACCCGGCCTGCTTGTCAGCCGCGAAGATCTGCTGCAATACCAGGAACTGGTTGAGGAACACCATGACCGCCAGCGCGCCGAACGCGGCGAACATCCCGCGGCTGCGGTGCCGCGCCGCCGCAATGAGCGCCATCGCGAGCACGGGGATCTGGTAGCGCTCGTGCATGCGGGTCGTGAACATGAAGACGGTCTGCATGAAGAGGAACCCCATCAGCCAGACGCTCTTTTCGGTGGCCGTGAACCACACGGCCGCGAGCAGCGCCAGGGCCGCGAGCAAAAGCAGGGTCGAAAAGTGGTCCGCCTGGATAAGGCCGAGGATTTTCGCGCTGAAATGCTTGTAGTTGAGCCCCGCCGACGCGTAAAAGTTGAAGGCGTTGAGGCTGGCTCCCTGGTACTGGCCGAAGCCGCCGAAATAGATTTCCAGCGGCAGCGCCCAGCCCGAACGCGCCATGAAGGGCAAAAACACTGCGAACACGGCGCCCGCTCCCGCCGAAACGGTCTGCAAAATCCGCCTGGGCGGATAGGAGGTGAGCAGCGCGACCGCGTAGACGGGCGCGAAGTAGAGGGACTGGAACTTCATCAGGCAGGCAAGCGCCATGACGACGCCCGACCAGACGGGCCTACCCTCCTCGAGCAGCAGAAAGGCGAGCACCACCAAAAAAATCATGATGCTGTCGGTCTGTCCCCAGTAGGAGGAGTTGAGGATCCCGGCGGGGTTGACCGCCCAGATCGCCGCGCCGGCCAGGCCCGCGAGCGGTCCCTCCCGCCGCAGCACGCGGTAGATGAGCGGGATGCCCGCGAGGTCGAACAGCACCTGCCAGCCCTTGAGGGCGAGCATCATATAGGGGTCGAAGGCGCGCACCGCGCCGATCCCGAGCAGCTTCCCCGTCAGGAAGAGGGGGAAGAGGAAGAGGGGCGGATAGTCTAGGTTCCCTATATTGTTATAAGCGCCGAAGAAGTCGTTTGCCACTCCGGTCGACCAGTCCACATAGAAGCTCAGGTCAAAATAGTGCACGGTGATATAGGCGATCATCAGCCGCGCCAGCGCCGCGAACACCACCAGCACGGTCAAAAACCAGCGAATCTGCCCGCGTGAGGGAGAAAAGGAAGCGTCCAGTCTTTTTCCATTCATCAGTTTACTTCCATTGCAATCAAAATTTTATCATATCGCGCCAAAACTGTCTGTTGAAGGTGTGAAAATTTTGTAAACTTTCAACATTTCTGTCGTTTTGCACAATTTCGCTACGCATAATAGCAATCCGTTAGGAAGTTTTTTTCCTTCTCCCCCGACAGCCCCTTGAGCTCCACCCGCGAAAAGGATCCGTTTTCCCGCAGCGCCTGCGCGAACGCCCCGGCGGATTTCTCGTCCGGGGCCGTGCAGGAGACGGTCAGCACCCGCCCGCCCGCGTCGCAGTCGAAATCCACGATCGCCACGCCCGCGCCCTCCGCCGCGTCGAGCAGCGCGGAAAACTGGGAGAGGTGCCAGCGCGGGGAGACCTCCATGTTGGTCACGACCCCCGCCATCGAGTTGATATACTTCATGAGCAGCTCGGATTTCTCCGGGTCGCCCAAAATCTGCGAAAGCCGCCCCTCCTCGCCTGGCGCTGCGATTGCCGCGACCAGGCTGCTGCGCATGAGCTCCCCGCGCACATCCGCCGCGCGGGAGGCGAGCAGCATCCCGGCGGCCACGACGGCCGCCAGCGCAGCGACAGCCACCACCGCCGCCGCGGCACGGCTCCGCCCGCCGCCCAGCACGCGGGAAAGCCTGTGCACGACCTTCTCTTTACTCAGCATACGTCTCCCCCGCCACTCCGAGATATTCCTCCAGCGAGACGCCGCGTTCGGTGATCTCCCGGGCCGCGCGCCTTCCCACATACCGGAAATGCCAAGGCTCATAGGTGATCCCGGTGATCTCCGTCTTGTCCTCCGGATAGCGCAGGATGAACCCGTACTCGGGCGCGTGCCCAGCGAGCCACCCTGCGGCCTGCGTTTCGGCAAAGCCGTGGTTGAGCATCTGGTAGCCGGGGGTCACGATGTCAGCCGCCAGACCCGTCTCATGCTCGCTTGTGCCGGGAGGCGCGATCCATTGGGAGGTCACCTCGACCGCCTCCTCTTCGCTCAGGCCCAGTGAGATGTACTCCTGCACCTTGTTGTTGAAATTCTGCCGCTGGCGCTCGGTCCCGCGGTAGGCGGAGACGACCATCAGGTCGACCCCCTGCGCGGCCGCGTCGTAGAGCATCCACAGCATCGAGCCCGCCGCGTCCGCGTCCATCTGGTAAGCGCCGCTCACCGGGTAGAGCTCGGGCGTGTAGCCGTCCGGGACGGGATTTTCCGCGTTCACAAGCAGCAGGTTTTCCAGTTCGCCCACCTCTTCGCGGGGGATCATCGCGGGTTCCGGCATAGCGCCCTCCTCTTCCGGAGCGGATGAAACGCTCTCTTCAGGCGCGGGACCGCGCGCGGTGCAGCCGCCCAGAATCAGCAGCGCCGCCAGCAAAAGCGCCGTCCCGGCTTTCCATAATCGTTTCATTCTATGCCTCCCATGCCTGTTCGTATGTTCCGGCGCCGCCTCACGGCGCGTCCGCGCCCCGCCTGACCCTAAGGCTTTGAAGGGGTCCGGGGGGAACTTTTTCAAAAGCTCCTCCCGCCCGTATCCCGCCGCACCGCACGGGGCGCGCCTGTGACAGGCATCCGCGGCCCGCCTGAACCCAAAGTTTTGAAGGGGTCCGGGGGAAACTTTTTCAAAAGCTCCCCCCGCCCATATCCCGCCGCACCGCACGGGGCGCGCCTGCATCGGACATCCGCGGCCCGCCTGAACTTAAAGTTTTGAAGGGGCCCAGGGGAAACTTTTTCAAAAGTTTCCCCTGGTAGTATCTGCCGCGTCCGTCTCAAATATCCCCAGCCTCATAGAGAATCGCGGTGATGGCGGCGAGCGGCGCGGTTTCGCAGCGCAGGATGCGGCTGCCGAGCGAAAGGGTGAGCAGGCCGTTTTCGGCGGCATACGCCGCCTCGGACGGCTCGAAGCCGCCCTCGCTGCCGACCATGACGGCGGCCTCTCTGCCGAGCCGGCGGGAGAGCGCGCTTTTCAGGCTCTTGTCGGCGTTCTCATAAAAAAAGATGCCCAGCGGCGCTTCCTTCATGCGCGCGACCGCCTCCTCAAAGCCGATGAGCGGTTCGACGGGCGGCACCCTGCCGCGTCCGCACTGCTTGGCTGCCTCGAGCGCGATGCGGTTGAGGCGTTCGAGCTTCTTTCCCATCGATTTTTCGTCGGGGCGGGAGACGCACCGGCGGGTCAGCACGGGCACAATCCGCCCGACACCGAGCTCGACCGCCTTCTGCACGATCAATTCGAGCTTGTCCCCCTTGGGCAGCGCCTGGTAGAGGGTGATCTCCACTCCCGGCTCCCCGGCCGAGGGGGCGACCGCCTCTACCCGCAGGTCCACCCGCCCGGGGGCGACCGCCTCGATGACGCACTGGTAGTCGTGCCCGGCGCTGTCGCAGACGGTGAGCGGCTCGCCCGGCCTCATGCGCAGGGAGAGCGCGATGTGGCGCGCGTCCTCGCCGGTGATGACGCGCGCCACAT
>NZ_CABUCJ010000002.1 GCF_902490045.1 uncultured Anaerotruncus sp. | reverse complement strand
AGTCTGCGGGTCTTGGCAAGGTACTCCCGGAGATTCCTAAGAACCCGGCGGAGGGTTCTTAGGCGCCCTTCTTTGGTTCCTTTCTTGGGCGAACAAGAAAGGAACTCGCTGTCGGTCGACTACCGACAAGCCCCCCGACCTCTGGGCGGAACATCTAAAAATCGCCGCCGGCCGACTACCGGCAAGCCCCCCCCGCCAGCAGGGCGGAAAATCTAAAACCTGAGCGCGGCGGAACGCGCAAGTAATTCCTGCCGCCGGCGGGCGGCAAACCCCGCGAAAGCTGCGCCGCTCCCCGAGCGGCCAATCAAGGGAGTGACAGCATGAAAAAGACAGTCCTTGGCGCGTTCTGGCTGGTGGCGGCGCTGGTGGTCGGCGCGCTGATCGCGGCGGCGACCGAGCGGATTCCCTTTTTGTCCTGGCTGGCCTTTGGCAGGAGCATCGGGCTGCCGGTCGAAAACCCGATGGTGCTCGACCTGTCGGTGATCCGGATCGCCTTCGGGTTTGAAATCGGTGTGACGGTCGCGCACATCCTCTGCTTTATCGGCGCGCTCTTCGGCTACAAATACACAGTGAAAAGGATGCATCTCAATGACGGACAACAAGGGCATGATCGGCATGGAAAACGCGGCGGGGACGGGTTTCCCGGAGAATCCGGGCGCTGAAATCGTCCTCGCCTCCCAGTCCCCGCGGCGGCGGGAGCTGCTGGGATTTCTCTTCCCGCGTTTTACGGTGCGGGTGTCCGAGGCGGACGAGACGCTCCCGCCGGACATTTCGCCCGCCGAGGCGGTCGAATCGCTCGCGCTGTGCAAGGCGCGCGCGGTGGCGAAGGACGCGCCCGGCGCGCTTGTGATCGGCGCGGACACCGTCGTGGCGGTTGACGGGCTTATCCTCGGCAAGCCGCGCGACGCGGCGGACGCGGCGGGGATGCTCAGGCGGCTGTCGGGGCGGACGCACCAGGTCTACACGGGGGTCGCGCTGCTCGGCGGCGGGCTGGAGGAGCGCTTCCATGAGCGCACCGATGTGACCTTCGCACCGCTCTCCGACGGGGAGATCGCATGGTACCTTTCGACGGGGGAGCCGTTTGACAAGGCGGGCTCCTACGGCATCCAGGGCTACGGCGCGCGGTTTATCGAGCGGATCTCGGGGGATTACTTCACCGTGATGGGCCTGCCGCTTCATGGGATCTATACAAGGATTGGCAGGTTTTACAAATCATTCGGCGCAAAATTACCGAATTATTAACAAACTAGCTGTTGTGCAACCCGGTCCCGCAAGGTATAATAGAACCTGTTAAAACGCGCTTTTGCGACACATTTCGATTGATCGTGCGGGTTTTCCGCAACAATACAAGGGGGACGTATCCATATGTTTTCAAAGGACATCGGCATTGACCTGGGCACCGCCAACACCCTCATCTTTATGAAGGGCAAGGGCATCATCATGCGCGAACCGTCGGTTGTGGCGGTCGACACCCGCAACGACACCGTCCGCTACGTCGGGCAGGATGCCAAAGAGGTCATCGGACGCACCCCCGGCAGCATTGTCGCGGTGCGCCCGCTCAAGGACGGGGTCATCGCCGACTTCGACATCACCGCGTCCATGCTCCAGATCTTCATCCGCAAGGTGTGCAACAACTCGGTGCTCGCGCGTCCCCGCATCATCATCTGCATCCCGTCCGGCGTCACCGAGGTCGAGCGCCGCGCGGTGCGCGAGGCGGCCTTCAAGGCGGGCGCCAAGCATGTTTCGATCATCGAGGAGCCGATGGCCGCGGCCATCGGCGCGGGCCTGCCCGTCGCCGAGGCGACCGGCAGCATGGTCGTCGATATCGGCGGCGGCACCAGCGAGGTCGCGGTGATCTCGCTGGGCGGCATCGTCGCGTCCCGTTCGGTCCGCGTCGGCGGCGACGAGCTGGACAACTCGATCATCCAGTACATCAAGCGCAAATACAACCTCCTCATCGGTGAGCGCACCGCCGAGGATATCAAGATCAACATCGGTTCGGCCTTCCCGCTCGAGGAGGAGGCCACGATGGACATCAAGGGCCGCGACCTGATGGACGGCCTGCCCAAGAACATCCAGGTCACCTCGGAGGAGATCCGCGAGGCGCTGGCCGATCCGCTGTCGATGGTGCTCGACGCGATCCGCACCACGCTGGAGAAGACCCCGCCCGAGCTGTCGGCCGACATCATCGACCACGGCATCACCCTGACGGGCGGCGGCGCGCTGCTGCGCGGGCTCGACCGGCTGATCGAAAAGGAGACGGGCATGCCGGTGCATATCGCGGAGAGCCCGCTCGACTGCGTGGCGATGGGCACCGGGCGCGTGCTCGACGACATCGACAGGCTGCGCGACCTGCTCGCGGACGACGCGAAATCCTACTAAGCGCGGCAGGGAAAGGAATCTGCATTGGGAGACTTCTTCAAAAGCAAGCGGTTCAAGATATTGCTCGTCGTGCTGGTACTGCTGCTGGCGTTCATGCTGCAGGCGGCCTGGACGGGCGGATTCTCCCCGGCCCTCTCACAGGCGGCCGGGGTTGTCGTCACGCCCCTGCAGAAGCTCTCCTCCAGCATTTCCGGCGCGGTGAGCGGCTATTTCCGGCGGTATGTCCGCGCCGACGAGATCGCCGCCGAAAACGAGGCGCTGCGCGCCGAAATCGACGAGCTGCGCCGCCAGGCGGTCAACTACGAGGAATACAGGCACGAGAACGAGGAGCTGCGCAAATATCTCGGCGTCGAGTTCCGGGAGGAGCATCCCGACTTTGAGGTCGAGCTGGCGTCGGTGGTCGCGCGCGACCCGGACGACCGCTTCTACTCCTTCACGATCGACCGGGGGTCCCTCAGCGGCATCGAGCCGCTCGACCCGGTGATCACCGCCGACGGGCTGGTCGGCGTGGTGCGCGAGGTGGGGGTCAACTACTCCAAGGTGGTCACCGTCCTCGACGTGTGGATCGACGTGGGCGCGCGCGACGTGCGCACCCGGGACATCGGCATCGTCACCGGCTCGATCGACCTCGCGGCGGACGGGAAGTGCCGCCTCAACTACCTGCCCCGCGAGAGCGGGGCCGCGCCGGGGGATATCGTCGTCACCTCCGGCATCGGGGACAGCATCTACCCGCAGGGGCTGCTGATCGGCAAGATCACCCGCATCGACAACGCGCCGGGAGACATCTCCCTCATCGCGGAGATCGAGCCGTTCGCCGACGTCCGCCGCCTGACCGACGTGATGGTCATCAAGTCGTTCAAGGGGCAGGGAGGCGCGCGGGATGAACAATAAAAAGTGGTTCCGCACGGCCAAATTCCTTACCTATATCGTGGTGATGGCGCTGCTCTACATCCTGCAGACCACCCCCGGCTTTCTGACGGTGTTCGGCGTAAAGCCGAACTTTGTCATTCCTGCGGCGGTTTGCATCGCCATGTACGAGGGGGAGTTCACCGGGGCGCTCTACGGCGCGCTGGCGGGGGTCCTCTGCGATCTGGGCGGCTACGCGCTCGCCGGCTTCAACGCCATGATCCTGCTGGCCGCCTGCACGGCCGTGGGGCTGCTGATCATCTATCTGCTGCGCCCCGGCGTCATCAACTTTGTCCTGCTGCTCTCCGCCGTGCTGCTCGCGCGCGGCCTGCTGGACTTTCTGCTCAACTATGTCATGTGGGGCTACGACCATGTGTGGATGGTGTTCGTCTACGACATCCTGCCCGGTGTCATTTACACCGTGGCCGTGTCGCCGCTGGTCTATTACCTCTACGCCGCGGTCCACGCCTGGTTTGAAGGGCGTATGGAGGCCTGACCCCGCGTCCCAAGGGAGAATCGGATGAAAACAACCGCAAAAAACCGGATGGTTATCATGACGGTGGTGCTGATTGTGGTGCTGCTGCTCTATTCGCTGCGCCTCATGCAGCTCCAGGTGGTCGAGGGGGAGGCGCTCGCCGCCCAGATGGAGCGGGTCCGCACGACCGAGCAGGTGATCAAGGCGGCGCGCGGGGAGATCCTCGACCGCAACGGGCGGCCGTTTGCCGTCAACACGATCGGCCGCGACGTGGTGATCAACATGGCCTTCCTGGAGAAGGGGACCACCAACGAGGTGCTCCTGCGGCTGATCCGCATCATGGAGTCGGCGGACGAGGACTGGATCGACAACCTGCCGGTCACGGCGGAGGCCCCCTTCCGCTTCAAGCCGGAGGACGCCTACGCGGCGGACATCGCCCGGCTCAAAAACGCGCTGGGGGTGGCCCAGTACGCGACGGCGGACGACGTGGTCTACCGCCTCAAGGAGAAATACGGCCTCTTCGAGCACGGGGACGGGGAGAACCCCATCCCCTACACCGACGAGGAGTTCCGCAAGATCGCGGGGGTGCGCTACGAGATGGACCGGCGCGGGTTCTCGATGTCGGTGCCCTACACCTTCGCGACCGACATCAAGATCGAGACGGTCCCCAAGATCAAGGAGCGCAGCTTCGAGCTGCCGGGGGTGGACGTGGTGGAGAGCACCATCCGCCAATATGTGAGCGGGACGGTGGCTCCCCACATCATCGGCCAGACCGGGCCGCTCTACAAGGAGCAGTGGGACGCGGCCGGCAAGGTCCAGAACCCCGATGGCTCGGTGTCCGCCCAGATCGGCGATCGCGCCTACAAGATGGACGACGTGATCGGCAAGTCGGGCGCGGAGCTCGCCTTTGAATCGCAGCTCAAGGGGGTCGACGGGTCCCGGCGGATCACGATGAACTCGTCGGGAGACGTGATCGACGTGGTGGAGGAGAAGGAGCAGGTGCCGGGCAAAACCGTCGTGCTCACGCTCGACTCCCAGCTCCAGAAGGTCGCGCAGGACTCGCTTGCGAGCAACATCCAGCGCCTCCAGGAGACCAAGGAGGAGCGCAAGGGCAGGGAGGCGAGCGCGGGCGCGGTCGCCGTGGTCCAGTGCAAGACGGGGGAGGCCCTCGCGCTGGCGACCTACCCCTCCTACGACCTGTCCGCCTACCAGCGGGACTACGACCAGATCGCGGCGGGGGAGAACCAGCCCCTCTTCAACCGCGCGCTCGACGCGGCCTATACCCCCGGCTCCTCCTTTAAGCCGGCGGTGGCGCTCGGCGCGCTCGCGTCGGGGACGATCACCCCGCGCACCCTCTACGACTGCACCTACGTCTACAACCGGTTCGCGCCGGAATATACCCCCCACTGCGAATCCGCCCACGGAAACGTGGACGTGGTGAACGCGATCCGCGGGTCGTGCAACATCTTCTTCTACGAGGCGGCCTACTACATGGGCATCGAGACGCTCGACGAGTACGCCGCGCGGCTCGGGCTGGGGGTGCCGACCGGCATCGAGCTGCCCGAGAACATCGGGCAGGTGGCCTCGCCGGAAGTCAAGGCCGCCTCCCCCGCCTACGCGGACGATCCCCAGTGGCGTCCGGGCGACGTGATCCAGGCGGGCATCGGCCAGCAGTCGACGCTGCTTTCGCCGCTCCAGCTCGCAAACTACACCGCCACCCTCGGCAACAACGGCAGGCGCATGGAGGTGACGGTGCTCAAATCGGTCAAATCCTACACCTTCGACGAGACGGTCTACGAGCACGAGCCGAAGGTCGTGGACGAGATCGACGCGCCCGAGGCGTTCCAGACGGTGCGCGAGGGCATGGTGGCGGCCTCCCGGACGGGCACGGCCTGGGCGACCTTCGCCAACTACCCGATCACCGTCGCCTCCAAGACGGGCACCCCCGAGCGGGGCGACGGGCTCTACAACTCGGTGTTCATCGCCTACGCGCCCGCCGAGGACCCTGAGATCGCGGTCGCGGTGGTCGTCGAAAAGGGCTGGGAGGGCTACCAGATCGCGCCGATCGCGCGCGACGTCTTCGACGCGTATTTCTTTTCGCGGGCCGGCGGGTCGTCGGACAATTACGGGGAGCTGCTCCCCTGACAAAAGGGAGGAACCGGCATGGCACAGGTGATTCTGGTGACCTCGGGGCGCGGCGGCGCGGGCAAATCGACCGTGTGCGCCTATCTGGGGACGGCGCTGGCCGCCTGCGGGAAAAAGGTTCTGCTGATCGAGGGGTCCCACCGCTCCCTCGACGTGCTGCTCGGCGCGCAGGACCGGGTGGTCTTCGACCTGGCCGACGCGCTCGAACGGCGGTGCGAGCTCGGGGAAGCGATGGTGGACGCCTGCGGCGTCCGGCTGCTCTGCGCGCCGCTGGATTTGCAGCCGATCGTCGACGGCGCGGCCTGCCGGGAGCTGCGGGCGGCGCTGGAGGAGCATTTCGATTTCATCCTGATCGAGGCGGACGGCGGCGACCGGGTGCGGCTGGCGGCCTTCGCGGCCAGCGCCGACCGGGCGGTGATTGTCTCGGCCGCGGACGCGGTGTCCGCGCGCGCGGGACGGATGGTGTCCGACTCGCTCGACGCGGCGGGCGTCGAGGATATCCGGCTGTGCGTCAACCTGCTCGCGCGCGACTTCCTGAAGCTGCGCCCCATCCCCGACCTCGACTGGCTGATCGACCAGGTCTGCGCGCAGCTTATCGCGGTGATCCCGTTTGACGAGGGGCTTGTCACCCCCGTGTCAATCGGTGAAAATATCAATTTGTCGAATGTATCCAAAATAATATTTGATAATTTTGCACAAAGGATTTTAGGGAACTATATTGATTTACTGGTCCAATAGGTGGTATAATGTATCTTGATGGTTTAGACTGTCAGAATTTGGATTTCGCCCGGCCATACAGAGAGAAAGAAGGGCGGCCCGTTTACAGAGAAGAGAGAAATAAACTGACGAGGGGCTTGGAGGAACGCCAATGAACATTGCATTGATCGCACACGACTCCAAAAAGGAACTGATGGTCCAGTTCTGCATCGCCTACTGCGGCGTCTTCAGCCGCCACAACATCTGCGCGACCGGTACGACCGGCAAGCTCGTCGCCGAGGCGACCGGGCTGGAGGTATCCCGCTTCCTGGGCGGGGCGCAGGGCGGCGACCAGCAGATCGCGGCGCGCATCGCCTGCAACGAGATCGACCTGCTGCTCTTTTTCCGCGACCCGATCCGCGCGAAGCCCAGCGAGCCCGACGAGGCGGGGCTTCTGCGCCTGTGCGACGTGCACAATATCCCCGTTGCGACCAACATCGCGACCGCTGAGGCGCTCATCCACGCGCTCGAGCGCGGCGACCTCGACTGGCGCAATATCGTAAATCCCCCCAAGCGGTAGGAGCCGCCATACCAGAACAGGCGCTGATGCGGGAGGAGTACCCGCGGACGGACGGACAGAGAGGGCGCGGCCGGTGAGAGGCGCCCACGTCGGAAATCCGCGGAGAAGACGCCCGCGGAGCCCGCCGCAAGGCGCGTGTCCCCCTGCGTTAAAGGGGTTTGAGCGGGGCGCTTTCGCGCCCAACAAGGGTGGCACCGCGCGGCACAACCTCGTCCCTTTGTACGGCATCGCCGTGCAGCCGGGACGGGGTTTTTCATTTTTGAAGGGGAGGCTTCCGGATGGACCGACGGATTAGGCATGCGCTCAGGGGGGCGCTCGGAATCGGCACCGGCATCATGCTGGGCGGCGCGCTGCTGCCCAGGCTGGCGGCGCCGCAGCTCTATAACGATACCTGGCCGCCGCTGGCGCTGCACTGCGCCCTCTACTTTCTGGTGGCGGGGCTCGTCGCCTTCGCTATCTTTTTCCTGTCCGGCCGAAAGCGGAAGTAAATGCGCGCGGGGCGCGGATTTTGCTTGACAGGCCGCGCCGGGGCGTATTATGATGTTACGGAGGTTTCGACGGATTCAGCCGCCCGGATGCGGGCAATGATCTGGATAAAAGGACGTCTATCTGAGGAGGAAACGCAATGGCATATCTGACGAGCGCGCCGCGCGGCACACAGGACGTGCTGCCGGCCGCGAGCGGCAAGTGGCAGTATCTTGAGGAGACGGCGCGGGACGTCGCGGCGCTGTGGGGCTTTGGGGAGATCCGCATCCCCACCTTCGAGCACACCGAGCTGTTCAGCCGCTCGGTGGGGGACACCACCGACGTGGTGCAGAAAGAGATGTACACCTTCAACGACAAGGCGGGCCGTTCGATCACCCTGCGCCCCGAGGGGACCGCGGGGGTCATGCGGGCGATCCTGCAAAACGGGATGCTCGGCGGCGCGCTGCCGCTCAAGCTCTGCTATCTCGTGAACTGCTTCCGGTACGAGAAGCCGCAGGCGGGCCGCCTGCGGGAATTCCACCAGTTCGGCGTCGAGATGGCGGGCGCGGCCTCCCATGTGGCGGACGCGCAGGTGATCGGCGTGGCGAAGGCGGTCTTCGACGCGCTCGGCGTCACCGGGCTGCGGCTGGAGCTCAACTCGATCGGCTGCCCGGAGTGCCGCGCCAGATACCACGAGGCGCTGAAGGCCTACTTCGCCGCCCACATCGGCGAGCTGTGCGAGACCTGCCGCGGCCGGCTCGAACGCAACCCGATGCGCATCCTCGACTGCAAGAGCCCCGTCTGCGCGGAGATCGCAAAGGACGCGCCCAGGGTGCTCGACTACATCTGTGACGACTGCCGCGCCCACTTCGAGGGCCTCAAGAAGGATCTCGACGCGATGGGCATCGCATATACCGTCAACCCGACGATCGTGCGCGGGCTCGACTACTACACCCGCACCGTCTTCGAGTTCGTCGCGACCGGCATCGGCGCGCAGGGCACCGTCTGCGGCGGCGGGCGGTACGACGGGCTGATCGAGCTGCTGGGCGGCGCGCCCACCCCGTCGGTCGGCTTTGCGATGGGACTCGAGCGGCTGCTGCTCGTCATGGAGCAGCAGGGCTGCGAATTCCCGCCCGAGCGGAACTGCACGATCTACATCGGCAGCATGGGGGAGGCGGCCTCCCTCAAGGCGGTGGAGCTCGCCGCCGGCCTGCGCGCCGAGGGGTTCTGGGCCGAGTGCGACACCGTGGGGCGCAGCGTCAAGGCGCAGATGAAATACGCGGACAAGCTCGGCGCGAAGCTGAGCTGCATCATCGGGGACAACGAACTGGCGGAGGGCAGGGCCCGCGTCAAGCGGATGGACACCGGCGAGGCGGCCGAGGTGCCGCTCGACGCGGAGGGCCTTCTCAAATACGTCTACCACAACATGCTCGACGCGGTGATCGACGCCGCGCCGGACGGCATGCCGGAATAATGAGGAACGAGGGATCAATGATGGATACCATGCAGGGACTGAAACGCACCAAATACTGCGGAGAATTCACCGCGGAAGACATCGGGAAGGAAGCGGTCGCCTGCGGCTGGGTGCAGCGCGCGCGCGACAAGGGGATGCTCGTCTTCATCGACCTGCGGGACCGCACGGGGATCGTGCAGCTCGCCTTCGACGACCGGACCGACGCGGCGCTGCGCGCCAGGGCGCAGACGGTGCGGTCGGAATTCGTGCTGATGGCGAAGGGCACCGTCCGCCGCCGCGAGTCGGTCAACCCCGACCTGCCCACCGGCGAGGTCGAGCTCTACGTCAGCGACCTGCGCATCCTCGCGAAGGCGCAGACCCCGCCCTTCGAGATCACCGACAGGACGAACGTCAAGGAGGAGCTGCGGCTCAAATACCGCTACCTCGACCTGCGCCGCAGCGAGATGCAGCACGCGATTCTGATGCGCCACAGGATCGTCAAGGCGGCGCACGACTACTACGACCGCAACGGCTTCCTCGAGATCGAGACGCCCGCCCTCATCAAATCCACCCCCGAGGGCGCGCGCGATTACCTCGTGCCCAGCCGGGTGCACCCGGGCTGCTTTTATGCGCTGCCCCAGTCTCCCCAGCAGTATAAGCAGCTGCTCATGCTGGCGGGCTGCGACCGCTACATGCAGATCGCGCGCTGCTTCCGCGACGAGGACCTGCGCGCCGACCGCCAGCCCGAGTTCACCCAGATCGACCTGGAGATGTCCTTCGTCGACGAGGAGGACGTCATGACGGTCAACGAGGGCTTCATGGCCCATGTCTTCAAGGAGGTGCTCGGCGTCGAAATCCCCACCCCCTTCCTGCGGATGCCCTACGACGAGGCGATGGAGCGGTTCGGCTCGGATAAGCCGGACACCCGCTTCGGCATGGAGCTCTGCAACCTCTCCGACCTGCTCGCCGGCTGTGAATTCAAGGTGTTCAAGGGCGCGCTCGAGGCGGGCGGCAGCGTGCGCGCCCTCAACGTCAAGGGCGCGGCCGACCGCCTCTCCCGCAAGGAGATCGACAAGCTCGTCGACTTTGTGAAGGCCTACCGCGCGGGGGGCCTCGCCTACACCCGCCTGACCCACGACGCGGAGACCTCCTCCTATGAGAAATTCCTCACCGACGCCGAAAAAGAGGCGATCCGCGGACGGCTCGGCGCGGAGAAGGGGGACGTCCTGCTCATCGTGGCGGACGGCAATAACCAGACGGTGTTCGACAGCCTCGGCGCGCTGCGCGTCGAGCTGGCAAACCGCCTCGGCCTCATCCCCGAGGGGAAATTCAACTTCCTGTGGGTGACCGAATTCCCGCTCTTTGAATACAGCGAGGAGGAGGGCCGGTATGTAGCCAAGCACCATCCCTTCACCCATCCGGCGTTCGAGGACATCGACAAGCTCGAGAGCGACCCGGGCGCCTGCCACGCGCGCGCCTATGACATGGTGCTCAACGGCTGCGAGGTGGGCGGCGGCTCGATCCGGATCAACACCCCCGAGCTGCAGGAGCGGATGTTCGAGGCGCTCGGCTTCTCGGAGGAGAGCGCCCGCGCCAAGTTCGGCTACCTGATCGACGCCTTTAAATACGGCGCGCCGCCCCACGGCGGCATGGCCTACGGCCTCGACCGGCTGGTGATGCTGATGCTCGGGAAACCCTCCATCCGCGACGTGATGGCCTTCCCGAAGGTGCAGAACGCGAGCGAGCTGATGACCCAGTGCCCCGCCGAGGTGGACGAGAAGAGCCTGCGGGAGCTGTCGATCGCGGTGACCGCGCGCGAAGAGGCGGAATAAAGCCGCGGGGGACGGAGAAATCCGTCCCCTTTCTGTTCTTTTTCTATTTTCCCCGCGTGTGTTATAATCGGTAAGGAAGCGGATTCAATTTTCAGCGCGCCGGTGGGCGCGCGGACGGAGGAAGCCCGATGAAAATAACCTGCGGTTCCTGCGGAAAGGCCTATGACTACGACAGGGAGGAGCTCTGCCCCAGATGCGGGGCCCACAACCAGCCTCCCCGGGCGGCGGACGGGACTCCCGCGCGGCATGCCGGGGCGGCGGACCCGCAGCTCCGGCGGGGCTGGCAGACCTACCGCCAGCCGGAGAGGGCCCCGGGAACGCCGCCGCCCGGATGGACGACCTACACGGCGCCCTCCAGCCCGGAGGAGAGGCGTTCCGGCCGCTGGAAGATCGCGGCGGGAATCGGCGCGCTGCTGTTGTTTATGGTGATCGGCGGCGTGGCCGGCGGAGCACGGCGGGATGGCCGCCTCGACCGCGGCCTCGCTCGCGGCGCGCGCGGAACGGGAGGCGGCCGCCCCGTTTGAAGCGCCGGACGGGTGGGACGGCTGGGAAACGCCCGATCCGTCCTCGGCGGACGGGATGCCTGGGGATGAAGCGTCTGTCCCCGGCGTGTGGGAAGAGCCCGGCCCGGAGCCCTCCGCCGCGCCCGCGGCGGACCTTTCGGCGCTTGCGAGCTTTGCCTATGGGACGGAGCTCGGCGCGTCGAAGGGCGTGACGCTGACGGTCAATTTTGCCGGTCCGGCCGGTTCCGCCGGGCTGGAAAATCTGCTGATGCCGGGCGAAAAGGCGGTCTTTATCGACTTTACCGCCGAGGTCACCGACGCGGACGCGTTCGGGCGGGAGTTCTTCCAGCCCCCCTTCGTGCGGGTGGGGCAGGACGGCGGGCGTTCGCTGTGGCCCTACGGCACGGATCTGCCCGCCCCGTTTGCCCTGCTCGACGTGGACGGGATGCGCGATACCGACCGGACGGTGACTTCGGGGCAGCTCTTTTTCGCGGTGCCGGAGGACTGCCATACCGTTATGCTGCACTACGGAGACCCGGATGAAAGCTATTACATACAGAGAATAAATATATAGAATATACTGATTGGAGTAAATGATGAAGCAAAACAGGGAATATGCCCGGGCGGCGGTCACGCGCAAGGCGCAGAAATCGATCGAGGAAGGCCATCCGTGGGTCTACGACACCGAGATCACCGGCATCGAGGGCGGCTATGAAAACGGCGGCCTGGTCGATGTGGTGAGCGACAGGGGAGCCTACCTCGGGACGGGCTTTGTGAGCGAAAAATCCAAAATCCGCGTGCGCATCCTCTCCCGCAACGCCAACGACAGATTCGACGAGGCGTTCTGGGAGCGGCGGATCCGCTGGGCGTGGGACTACCGCAAGACGGTGATGGGGGAGGACGCCTCCTGCTGCCGGGTGATCTTCGGGGAGGCGGACCAGTTCCCCGGACTCACGGTCGACCGCTTTGGGGACGTGCTCGTGACGCAGACGCTCTCGGCGGGAATCGAGCGGCTCAAGCCCGTCCTGTTCCCGCTGCTCAAAAAGGTGCTCGAGCGTGACGGGCAGGCCGTCCGCGGCGTCTACGAGCGCAACGACGCCGCCATCCGCGAGCTCGAGGGACTCGCGCAGGGCAAGGGCTGGTACGGCGGCGACGGCGGCCCGGCCCGCACCGAGATTACCGAAAACGGCATCGTCTACGGCGTGGACTTTGAAAACGGGCAGAAGACCGGCTTTTTCCTCGACCAGAAGTACAACCGGCGGGCGGTGGCGAAGCTCGCGCGCGGCCGCCGGGTGCTCGACTGCTTCACCCACACCGGCTCCTTCGCGCTCAACGCGGCGGCGGGCGGCGCGGCGCACGTCTGCGCGGTGGACGTCTCGGCCGACGCGGTGGCCCTCGCGGCGGAAAACGCCCGCCGCAACGGGCTGGAGGGGATCGTCGAAACGAAGGAGGCGAACGTCTTCGACCTGCTGCCCGCGCTGGAGGGCGGCGCGGAGAAGTACGACTTCATCATCCTTGACCCGCCCGCCTTCACCAAGAGCCGCAAAACGGTGGACCGCGCGGAGCGCGGCTATAAGGAGATCAACCTGCGCGCGATGAAGCTGCTGCCGCGCGGCGGCTACCTCGCGACCTGCTCCTGCTCCCACTTCATGATCGACGGCCGCTTCCGGCGGATGCTGGCCGCCGCCGCGCACGACGCGGGGGTGCAGCTGCGGCAGATCGAGGCGCGCCAGCAGTCGCCCGACCACCCCGTGCTCTGGAACGTCCCGGAGACCGACTATCTGAAGTTTTACCTCTTCCAAATCATCTGACGGCGCGGCCGCGCCGGAAGGAATCTGCCGCCCCGGCGTACCGGGGAAGTAAGGAGGAAGCCATGAAAAAGCTCTACCGTTCGGAAACCAACAGCATGCTCGCCGGGGTGTGCGGCGGGCTGGGGGACTATTTCGGCATCGACCCGACGCTCGTCCGCCTGGGGTGGGTGCTGATCTCCCTGATGGGGCCCGGCCTCATCGCCTACATCATCGCTGCGATCATCATCCCCAGGCAGAGCGAGGTGATGTGAGCGTCGACCGGCCTTCGGAAAATGTGATTTGCATCCGGAGGATGCGGGAGAACCAAAGAGAAAACAGGCGAAAAACAGAGAGTGTCATTTGTAAATTAAAAAACCCGCAAAAAAGTGTTGACATGGCGCGGGGCGCGGGTTATAATACAAATTGTCGCGAAATGCAAACCGGATTTAGAAGAAGAATATTGGAGGAAAAGGTATGTCTACAACTATGCCGAAGGTAGCAGAAATTACCCGCAAGTGGTATATCCTCGATGCTGCCGACAAGCCGCTGGGGCGCACCGCTGCCGTTGCAGCGTCGATCCTTCGCGGAAAACATAAACCCATCTTCGCGCCCAACTGCGACTGCGGTGATCATGTGATCATCATCAACGCGGAGAAGGCCGTCCTGACCGGCAAGAAGCTCGATCAGAAGATGTATCGCCGTCACAGCGGCTGGATCGGCGGCCTCAAGGAGGTCCAGTACAGCAAGCTGATGAAGGAGCGCCCTGAGCTGGCGATGACGCTCGCCGTCAAGGGCATGGTCCCCGACACGGTCATTGGCCGTAAAGCGCTCACCAGATGCCGCGTGTTCCGTGGCGCGGAGCATACGCATGCCGCGCAGAAGCCGCAGGCGTGGACACTGTAAGGAAGGGGAATTAACGATTATGTACGAAGGCAGACCTTATTTTTACGGTACCGGCAGAAGGAAACAGTCCGTTTCCCGCGTGAGGCTCTATCCCGGCACCGGCTCGATCACCATCAACGGCCGTGACATCGACGATTATTTCGGCCTCGAGACCCTCAAGCTGATTGTCCGTCAGCCGCTCAACCTTACAGACACCCTCGGCAAGTTCGACATCGTGTGCACGGTTGCGGGCGGCGGCGTTTCCGGCCAGGCCGGCGCCATCCGCCACGGCATCTCCCGCGCGCTGCTCCAGAACGGCGAAGAGATGCGCCCGATCCTCAAGAAGGCCGGGTTCCTCACCCGCGACCCTCGTATGAAGGAGCGCAAAAAATACGGCCTCAAAGCGGCCCGCCGCGCGCCCCAGTTCTCCAAGCGCTGATTTTTTCCGGCTTTTTCAAACCGCATGGAGCCATGCTCCATGCGGTTTTTCGTTTTTTCGGAAATATTCCCGGGGACAGGCATCCGCCGAAATTAATATGAAATTTTTGTGAATTTTACCCGTCAGCGGCGTTTTGGCTTGGGGCAATTTTGTCCCAATTCGTCGAAAAAATGCGGAAAAAAACTGACAAAATGGATTTTTGACGAGGAAGTTGCACAAGATGAATTTGACAAAACTATGCAATCTGAATATAATTGCAACTACTCCGGTATACTAAGAAAAGGGTAAATTTACCAGATGATTTTTGACAGCGGAGTGCACCCAATGCGTACCGGCCGATTTGGTTTTCCCCCGGCCGGCGAGCAAGAAGGAGTAGTTATGAAAAAACTTTGGAGCGAGGTCCGCGCGCTGGGCAGGTTCCTGCGCAGCCGGATCTTTGCAGTCAGTATGCTCTCTCTCGTGCTGGCGCTCGTGGTCTACCAGATCACGAGCACGACCAACACCGTCTACGTCATCGACGAGGACGGCCGCACGGTGAGCCATACGATGGAAAACCGCCCCGACCGGATTTTGCAGAGCGTCGGCCTGGGCGCCCTGGCGGCCGGCGATCCGGGGCTGGGGGAGATATCGGGGCATTACGTCCAGGTGGACACGACGAAATCCTTCCGCGTCACTCTCACTGCGGACGGCGAAACTCAGGAATACGAGGTGGACAGCGGCACGACCGTCAGCGAGCTGCTCCATGACAACGGGATCGAATATGACGGCAACGACCTGCTGGACCCGCCCGCCGAGAAATCGCTCGAGAATGGGGACGAGGTCGTCCTCCAGCGGGTGGAATATGAAAAATACACCGTCGACGAGGCGATCCCCTATGAGACGGTGCGGAAGAACTCCCCGCTCCTGCGGGTGGGCAACAGCCGGACGATCCAGCCCGGCGTGGACGGCGTCAAGACGCTGACCTATGTCCAGCGGACGGTCGACGGCGCGGAAGAGGACGTGCAGCTGCTCGGCGAGAAGGTCGCCCTCGCGCCCGTCACCGAGACGATCCTCATCGGATCGCTGACCCCCGTTTCCCCGCTCGACTTTGACCTCAATGTGGACGAGGACGGCCGCCCGGTGGAGTACGCCCGGCTGCTGACCAACCAGGTCGCCACCGGCTACAGCGCGCGGCAGGGGGCCAAGACCGCCAGCGGGCGGTACGCGGTGCCGGGGCATGTCGCCGTCGACCCGCGCGAGATTCCCTACGGGTCCCGGCTGTATATCGTCTCGCACGACAACAAGTTCATCTACGGCTGTGCGATCGCCGCCGACACGGGCACCGGCCTGCTCGCCGACATCGTCGACGTCGACCTCTTCTACGACACCTATGCGGAGAGCGCCCTCAACGGGCGCAAGATCGTGGATATCTACGTGCTCGATTAAGGATCGCGGCCGCACCCCCGCGGGTGCGGCCGCGATCACAATTTTTGAAAAAAGACTTGACGAAACCTTCCAAACATAGTATTATAGTAAGGCTGATTACAGTCGGTGTGCGCCAGTAGCTCAGCTGGATAGAGTGACTGGCTACGAACCAGTAGGTCGGGGGTTCGAGTCCCTTCTGGCGCACCATAAAATGGCGGACAGAGCGGGTTTGCGTGATGCAAACCCGCTCTGTTTGTTTTTGCCGCCTCCCCGAAAATGAGGAATCAACCCGGCCAACGCCCGCATTTTCCGCAGGAAGGCAAATCCTGCCGGCCCTTTGCCGTTTCCCGCGCGGCCGCGCCGCTACTGCGGCGGGCCGAGCAGCGTATCCGCCGCCCGCGTTTTCAAGAACCTTTTGTATTCGCTGGGACCGACGCCGTAGATGCGTTTAAAGAGCCGGATAAAATAGGAGGTCTCAAAGTAGCCGAGCGCGGCGGCAACCGACTGCACGGTGCTCTGCGGTTCCGCGAGAAGCAGGCGCCCCTGCGCCATTTTTGCCGCGTTGATGTAGCTGACGATATTGATGCCGGTCTCGGCCTTGAAGAGCCGGCTGATGTAATTTTCCGTCATGTGGATATTCTGGCTGATCATCGAGAGGGAGATATGCCGGGAGATGTTTCGGTCGATGAAGGAGATGATGGGGGCCACCCTGTCGTTGCTGGAAAAGGCCTTCAGCCGGGTCCTGCGCTGCGCGGTCAGATGGACCGTATCGATGAAGTGGGACCGGAATGCGTCCAATGTCCGGCATTGGCGCAGTTGCTCCCACAGGGCGCGGCGTTCCTCCGGCGCCAAAAAGGGGGACTGCTCCAGCAGGACGGAGAGGCAGACGCCGCGGACGGCCTCCCGGGCGGGACCGAGCGCGGCGGCGCGCAGGTCCGGCCCGGAGAGGAAGGAAAAGAAGACCTCCTTGGCGGCCGGGAAATCGTCCCCGTCCAGGGAGGCCGAAATCTGTCCGCACAGGGCGGAAACGGGCAGCGGCGCGGCCGAGAGCCGCCGGATATCCGCCAGCCGGGTCAGCCGCCCCAGCCCGCTGAAGACGGCATGGGGGATCGATTGCCGGCATTGTTCCAGCTCCCGCAAAAAGGAGGCCGGGTCCACGAAACTCCCGGAGAGGAGAAAGCCGCAGGGGACGTTGAGATAGGCCTTGGAAAACGCGTGGATCCTCTGGCACTGCAGCGCGGCGTCCGGTAAAAAATCCGCTTCCTCCCGCGTGGAAAGGAGCACGGCCGTCTGGTCCGGGCCGCATGGCAGCAGGGTCCCGTCCGGCCTGCCGAGGTTTTCGCAGAGCAGATTGTAAAAGCCGGTTTCCATGCCGGCGGCCTGTCCCGCTGCGGGGCGGTCCAGAAAGGCGAGGCAGAGGGAATAGGGCTCCGAAAGCGCCCGGGCCGGGATCTCCTCCTCCAGCGCCCGGCGCAGCAGCGCGAGGTCCTCCTCCCGCCGGCCGCCTTTATCCGGGTGGTCGGGGGACGTGCGCGGGCGCTCCGCGATTTTGTCCCGCGCGGTTTTTATCAGGGCGGCGAGGGATTCGGGGGAGATATCCGTTTTGATGACGTAGTCCATGACGCCCTGGCGGATCGCGTCCACGGCGTAGGAAAAATTTTCGTGGTTGGTCAGCACGATGATCTGGCAGGCGATCCCGCTGCCGCGGAGCTGTCCGATAAACCGCAGGCCGTCCATGTCGGGCATGGCGATATCGGTTATGATGAGGTCTGGCGGGTCCGCCCGCGCGGCCTCCAGCGCCGCGTGGGCGCTGCCGAAGGAGCCGGTGATCTCAAAACCGAAATCCTCCCAGCGGATCATGGTTTTCAGCGCCAGCCGCACGATCTTTTCGTCGTCAAGGATCATGACTTTATACATCCGACGGTTCCTCCCATAGGGCATAGGGCATTGTGATACGGACGGTCGTTCCCCTGCCGGGCGCGCTTTCGATCCCGAAGGACTGGTTTTCCTTGTAGGCGAGGTAGAGGCGGTCCCGCACGTTCGAAAGGCCGATGCCGGATTTCTTGCTGCTTCGGGGAAGGCCGTCTTCGGATTTCGGGACCCGCTCCGGGTCGAACCCCCTGCCGTTGTCGGAGATTTCCACATGGACGCGCCCCTCCCTGAGCCGGGCGCGCAGGACGATGTCGAGCGGCTGGTTTTCACGCAGGCCGTGGATGACGGCGTTTTCCACGATCGGCTGCAGGAGCAGCTTCATGATGCTGGCCCGCAGGAGCTCCGGCTCGATCTCCCGGTGCAGCCGGATGAGCTCGCAGGAACGGAGCTTTTGCAGGGTCAGATAGTCCTCCACATTCTGCACCTCCTGTTCAAAGGCGATGTAGGAGCCGTCCCGCAGGATCGAGCCCCGGAGGATGTGGGAGAGGGCCGCCAGCCCGTTGCTCACCGTCGGCACGTTGCTCATGAGGGAGGCGAAGCGCAGGCTGTCGAGGGTGTTGAACAAAAAGTGCGGGTTGATCTGGGCCTGGAGCATCCGGATCTCCGCAACGCGCTTGTCGTTCTGTTCCTTTTCCACCTTGCGCAGCGTCTCCTTCATCTGCTGGCAGATGTCGTTGTAGGCGACGCTCAGAACTCCCAGCTCGTCGAGGCTCTCATCCTGCAATTCCACCTCGAAATTCATTCTAGCGGCGTTGCCGAAGGAGCGCACCAGCGCGTTCATGGGCCGGTCGATGCTGTCGATGACCACTACGGAGAAGTTGAGGAGCAGGATGGTGCAGAGCAGGGTTGCGAAAAAGATGCCCTGGATCGGCTTCATCATCTCGGTGTAGGGCGCGGTGAGCACCAGCGTCCAGTCGATGGACGGCACCTGCATGTGATAGGTGAAGTTCCCGCGCCCCTTTTCCACGTACATGGGGACCGCGCTGCGGGGAGCGGAACAGACTTCGGCCACGGCGGCCTTCTCGAGGACCGAAAGCCTGGAGGAGTCGCCGATGAGCGTCCCGCCCGCCCGGTCGATCAGGACGAAGCGATTGTAGGAGTCGCTCTGGGACAGCTGGAGCGGCGCGGTGAGCAGTTCGGGAGAAAAGAGGATCCGCGCGAAGCCCGCCGGCGTTCCGTCCGCCCCCGTCAGGGGATGGCGCAGCGCGATCGAGGAGCCCTGCCCGTCCGGGAGGAGTTCCCAGCGCGCCGTCCCGCGCGCGGGATCCTCCCATTCGGGAGGGCAGGCGCCCCATTCATAGAGCGGCTCCCCCGCGGCCGAGGTGATCCGGACCGCCTTGACGTACCGGCGGACGCCCGGCTGGAAAACGGCCGCCCCTGCGGCGTCACGCGCGCCCGTTTCGGGGAATCGCGGCAGACCGTCCGGCATGGCGAGAAATTCGGGCAGGAAGAGCGCCTCCGCCTGCACCGCGGCGCAGATGTCCCGGCTTGCCGAGCGGAGGGCCTGCGGGGCGTATGCCTTCGCGGTGCTCTCCACCGAGAGATAGGCCCTGGTGTAGGAATAGACGCTGATGACCAGGATGGGAAAGACAGAGATGAGGATGACCATCAGCGTGATGCGATTTTTCACCGACATCCTGCGGACCAGCGTTTTGGTATCGATCTCCTTCATCGTTTCCACACCCCCATGGCCCTATTATACTTTACTTGTTTTCAAATTTCAAAAGGGGCGAAAAATGCGGGAAATACCGGAAAAATGCCGGCACAGGCGGATAAAACGTCCCCTTTCCCGGCGGATGGGCGGAGGGCGAACGCAAATCGGTCGGTTTTGTATTATGATTGGGCTAAATTGGATTATTTTTTCAGCCTAGGCGCCAATGCCCGCTGAAAATCAGAAAGAATTGTAAGCATGTTACACAGGAATGGACATTTTCAAACGGTCGGAGGGGGACTATAATGGGACTGAAAAACAAAACGGCTTTTGAAGCGGGGGGAGGGCCGGCGTCCCCCACTTTTAAAGGGTAGAGAACCGATTGTAGACAGCGGTCAAAGGAGGTCATTTTATGCCATTCGGTTTTTGGGTCGCAATCGCAATTCAGGCGATCATATTCGTGCTGATGCTGATCGGCAGGAACAAGATCACCGACGACGACTAATTGAGGGATCGAGGTAATGTAACATGAAATGGACTGTTTTGGGGATCCTGATCGCCTACTTTGCGGCGATGTTCATTATCGGCGTGGCGGCGAACAGAAAGACTAAGAACGTTTCCGACTACTATGTAGCGGGCCGCGGGCTGGGCGGCATCATCGTCGCCCTCGTGTACATGTCCAGCCTGGTGAGCGCGGGCGCGCTGGTCGGCTGGACCGGACAGGCCTCCAGCTATGGCGTATGGTTCATCTTTGCGGGGTGCGCCGTTACCGTGGCCACCTACCTCTGCTGGCGCCTGCTCTCCGGGAAGGTGATGCGCCTTTCCAAAAAGCTGGACCTTATGACGGTCCCGGACTTCCTTGAGGCCCGCTTCGAGAGCAAGAAGGCGCGCCTGATCTCCAGCCTCATCCTGCTCATCTTTACCGTGCCGCTCATGGTTTCCCAGTTCAAGGCCGCGGGCCTGCTGCTGAACATGGTCACCGGAATCAGCTACCAAGCGGCCGTCATCCTCTTCGGCGTCATCGTATTCGTCTATGTCGCGTTCGGCGGCTACTTCGCCGTCGTCTATACCGACGCCTGCCAGGGCGGCCTGATGCTCTTCGGCATCATCGCGCTGGTCGTCGCCGCGATGAGCGCCATCGGGGGAAACCTGGGCGCACAGTACGCGGCGGCCAATCCCGCCGGCGCCATCTCCTGGCCCACCATGGCCTCCGCGCTGACGCCCACGGCGTTCATTGCCCTGCTGATGCAGAACTTCTTCGGCGCTCTGGGCGCGCCCAACTATATCAAGGGGTTCTACTCGCTCAAAAGCGGCCGGGAGCAGAAGCGCGGCTTTACGATCATCATCAGCATTGTCTGTGTGATCGAAGTCTGCATCATCGTTATCGGCCTGTGCGGCAGGGTGCTCTTCCCCGATCTGGCGGCGGCCGACGAAACCGTCTTCCATATGATCGATACGCTCCTGCCTCCCGTCGTGGCCGGACTGGTGCTTTCCGCCCTCGCCGCCGCCATGATGTCCACCATGGACGGCCTGCTGCTCATGTGCGCCTCCACCGTGGAAAACGACATTTTGGTACATACCTTCAAAAGAAATCTTACCGAGAAGCAGCGCATGACCGTCGCGCGGGTCACCGTCCTGGTCATCGGCGTCGTCTCGATCGTCTGGGGCCTCTACCCGCCCGAGATGCTGGCGCTGCTGATGTACCCCGCGTGGGGCATTCTGGGGCTTTCCTTCGCGCTGGCCTTCTACGGCGGGCTCTATTGGAAGCGCCTGAACGCCTCCGGCGTCTGCTGCGGCATGGGCTTCGGCGCGGGCTCCTTCCTGCTTGCCTCCGCGACAGGCTGGGCGCCGCTCGGTCTGCAGCCTATCCAGATCGGCCTGATCTTTATGGTGGCGGTCACGCTGATCGCGACCTACGCCACAAAACCCACCTCTTCGGAAACGCTGGAGCGTTTCTTCCCACCCGCGGCCAAGGAAGGCTGACATTTGCTCGGCAGCCTGCCTCCTCAACAAAACGTATGGAATCCCCATCTGAAAGGCTGGGGATTTCATGCGTTGAGGTGTGCGCGGCCGGAATTGACAATCGGAGGAAAAGATAGGAGAATAGAGGGCGGGGACGGGCGCGGGCCCGCCCGGCAAGGGAAGGGGGGCTCCGGATGCACTGGATCGTGCAGGCGGTCATTATGATCTATTTCGTCGGCATGTTTGCGCTGGGAATCCTGGGGGAGCGCAGGACGAAGGACATTGCCGATTACTATGTGGCGGGGCGCAGGGTAAGCGGCTTCTTTGTGGCGCTCGTCTACATGACCAGCCTGGTCAGCGCGGGCGCGCTGGTCGGCTGGACCTCCCAGACCTGGCAGTGGGGGATTTTTTTCATCTATGCGGCCAGCGCCGTCACCGTCGCTACCTTCCTCTGCTGGTGGCTGCTCGGGCGGAAGCTGATGAAATGCTCCCGGGAGATGGACCTGGTCACGATTCCCGATTTCGTGGAGGCCCGGTTCGAGAGCCGCCCGGCGCGGCTGCTGGCCTCGGTGATCCTCATCGTCTTCTCTGTTCCGCTGCTCGTCTCCCAGTTCAAGGCGATCGGCATCCTCTTTAACGTCGTCACGGGGTTTTCCTATGAGGCCTCGGTCATCTGCTTCGGGGTGATCGTCTTCCTCTATGTCGCTTTCGGCGGTTATCTGGCGGTCATCTATACCGATGTGGTGCAGGGCTTTTTGATGGTGATCGGGATCGTGACGCTGCTCATCGCCGCCGTCGCCAGGGTGGGCGGCTCCCCGGCGGCCCGGTATATGGAGCTCAATCCCGCTGGAAGCGGCTCGTGGCCGGTAGCGGAATCCGCGGTTACGCCGATGATGCTGACCGCTTTTTTGCTGCTGACCTTTTTCGGTGCGCTGGGCGCGCCGAACTATATCCGCGGCTTCTATTCGATGCGCAACAGCGGCGCCTTCCGGCGGGGCTTCACCATCACCATTTCGGTGGTGGTCTTCCTGGAGGTGTTCATTGTGCTGCTCGGCCTCTATGGGCGGGTGCTCTTTCCCGAAATCGATTCGCCCGACAATGTGGTATACTACATGATCGAGCTGCTGCTCACCCCCTTCCCGGCGGGGATCTGCCTGGCGGCGCTTTCCGCCGCTGTGATGTCCACGGTGGATTCCCTGCTGATCCAGTGCGCGTCCACCGTGGAAAACGACATCCTGGACAAGACCTTCCGCATGAAGCTCTCCGAGAAAAACCGCGTTCGGATCGCAAGGGCCACGGTGGCGGTCATCGGCGTGATCTGCGTGTTCTGGGGGCTCAATCCGCCCCAGTATCTGGCGCTGCTGATGTACCCCGCGTGGGGCGCGATGGGACTCTCCTTTTCGTGGGTGTTTTTTCTCGGCCTCTACTGGAGGCGGTTCAACAAGGCGGGCGCGGTCACCGCGATGCTGACCTCCGCCTTTGTGTTTACCGTATGGAATATTCTGGGGAACCCCTTCGGAATCTACCACATTCAGATGGCCCTGCTCGTTTCCGTACCGGCGACGATCGCCGTGACGCTGCTGACGCCCGGGACCTCGGAAGAGACCTTGGAGAAATTCTTCCCCGGGAGGACGGCGGGGCGGTCCCGCGCGTAGGAAGCCCCCGCCTTAAACAACTCTTCGCCCAACAGGCCGAAAAATCATTGAAGAGCTGGAGCGGCAGAAGCTAAAAAAGATCGAGCGAAATCAGGGGAAAAGGCCCGGGGCCTTTCTGTCTGCGGCGGGGGAGGCCGGATGCGCGAATATGAGCGGCCGGGGGAAAAAGTGTGTCACATTTTACAAAGAAACGCCGACAGATTTGGTGAGCTGAAACGAATTAAAAGAAATATTCATTTTTGGTATTGACATTGTTGATAAAAAGTATAATAATCAAGTAAAAGATTACATAATTTAAAGAAAAATTATTAAATAAATTTTTGAAAAGAACCGCTTGACTCTGTTCATATTTGCAATTTTACAAAGAAAACAACGCGAATTGTGTGAAGTTTTCGTGTAAACCACGTAATTTTTCAGATAATACGCCGATAGACCGATCAAAATTTATTTCACAAATATATAAAATATTATGAATTATATTTTGCCTTATTAAAAACGTATTTTTGCCGAAAAAGATTGACGACGGCCGCACAACGCAGCGCCGCGGACGCCCGGGAGGTAACGGTTGCTGCCGCGGGGTTACGGCAGCTTTATAACAATAAACAGGTGAGGTATCTTATGAGCACTGTGATTTTGGAAACAAAAAATCTCACAAAGGCGTTCGCGAACAAAAAGGTCGTTTCCGGGGTTGACTTTGTTGTCTGCGAAGGCGAAATCACCGCCCTGCTGGGGGAAAACGGCGCGGGCAAATCCACCTTTAAAAACATGCTGGTCGGCCTGCTGGAGCCCACGGAGGGATCCATCACCTTCGACGGCAGGGAGATGAAGGAGATCAAGATGGGCAAGCTGCCGATCGCCGCGGTGCATCAGGAGCTGAGCCTGTTTTTGAACCTCACCGTCGCCGAAAACATCTGCATCGAGGACTTCCCCGGAAAGAAGTCTTTGGTCAACTGGAAGAAGTGCCGCGAGGAAGCGCTCAAGTACATGGGCATCATGAATATCCAGCTCGACCCGGACGCGATCGTCGGGACCCTGGGCCCCGGCGAGCAGCAGCTGATCGAGATCGCCAAGGCGATCCGGCTCAATCCCCGCGTGTTGATTCTCGACGAGCCCACCGCGTCCCTGACGGCGCCAGAGCGCGAACGGCTGTTCGAAGTGATGCGAACGCTGAAAAAACAGCGCATCGGCATGATCTTCATCACGCATTTCCTGGACGAGGTGTTCGCCGTCTGCGACAAGGTCGTGGTGCTGCGCAACTCCGAAAAGGTCTGCGACGCGCCGGTGACGGAGGTCACTAAGCACGAGATCGAGGAACACATGGTGGGCCATTCGCTGGAGGGGACCGCCTTCCACCTCGGGGAGCCGGGCCCGGAGGTCGCGCTGCGCGTGAGCGGGCTCGAGTCGGAGAGCTTCACGGACATCCATTTCGAGGTACATAAGGGCGAGATTCTCGGCGTGGCGGGGCTCATCGGCGCGGGGCGCACCGAACTGATGGAATCGATCTTCGGCCTGCGCAAATGCGGGGGCACGATCGAGTTCATGGGCGAGACCTTCAACAAATGGAACACGCAGGAACTGATTAAAAAGGGCATGGTGATGATCCCGGAGGACCGCAAAAACTGCGGCATCTTCCCGCGGCGCGACCTGAAGGAGAACATCACCGCCGCCCAGATCGGCCATTTTGTCAGCCGCAGGGTGAAGTTTTTCGGCTTCCGCAAGGAAAAGGAGAACGCGCAGAAGGTCATCGACCGCTTCCGCATCGCCTGTCCCGGCATTGAGGCATACATCACCGAGCTCAGCGGCGGCAACCAGCAGAAGATCATCGTCGGCCGGTGGCTGAGCCATTCCCCGAAGGTCTGCATGTTCGACGACCCCACCCGGGGCGTGGACGTGGGCTCGAGGGCGGAGATCGGCGAATACATCGTGGAGCTTGCCAAAACGGGCACGGCCGTGATCCTGGTCTCTTCCGACCTGAACGAGCTGGTCTCCATGGCGCACAGGATCATCGTGATGCGGCGCGGCCGGATGGTCTCCGAACTGATGCGCGAGGATTTCGACGTGCGCCGGATTCTGTCGATCGCGTCCTCGCAACAGGAAGACGAATCGTCGGTAGGGGGTAATCATGGTGAAAACGCATAACAGCCCGCTGAAAAGATTTATGAGCGAGCAGTGGGCGGCCGCTCTGATCGGCAACATCCTGCTCTTTTTGATCCTGGCCGTGTCGCAGCCGGCCTTCCTGCAGGCGACCAACATCATGAACATCCTCTGCCAGTGCAGCCTCTTCGGGATCATGGCCATCGGCATGACCTTCGTCATCTCCACCGGCGGTATCGACATTTCAGTGGGCATGAACGCGCTGTTTACCATGGCGCTGATGTACCGGCTGAATTCCTACGGCATCTTCCCCGTGTGGACGATCTTTTTGATCGTGCTGGTCGTCGGGTGCCTGATCGGCCTGCTCAACGGCTTTATGGCGAGCGTGCTCAACTTCCCCGACATGATCGCCACGCTGGCGACCATGTCCATCCTGCGGGGCGCGGCCTACCTGCTGCTCGACAACTCCCAGAAGTTCGTGGACGCACCGCTGCGGGTGATCGGGAACTCCAAGCTGTTCCAGATGGTCCCCACCCCCACGGTCCTGATGATCATCATGACCGTCATCGGCATCCTCGCGCTGCGCTTCACGCGGTTCGGCCGGTATGTGCTGGCGGTCGGCGGCAGCAAGAACTCGGCCGTCTTCTCCGGCCTGAACGTCACCCGCATCCGGATCGGCGCCTATGTCATCTGCGGCGTCTGCGCCGCGCTGGGCGGCATCGTCTACGCCGGGCGCATCGGGTCGATCGCTCCCAACTCCTGCATGGGCTACGAGTTCACCGTCATCACCGCCGTCGTTCTGGGCGGCACCAAGATGAGCGGCGGAAAATCCTCCATCGTGGGGTCCGCACTCGGATGCGTCTTCCTCTACCTGATCGAAAACGCCATGACGATGCTGGACATCTCCAGCTACTACCAGGTCTTCGCGCGCGCGGTGATGATGCTCTGCGCCATCGCGATCGACACCGCGACCACGATGCGCAACAACGCAAGCGTCGTCAGGGAACGGCGCGCACGCTTCCTGCAGATCCAATAGCATTGGTACCCGGCACGGCTCTGCCGTGCAGAAAATAACAAAAATCTAGGAGGACAAGTAATGAGAAAGGCAATCGCACTGTTCCTGGCGCTCGCAATGACCCTCGCGCTCGCCGCCTGCGGCAGCTCCGCGCCCGAGGCGCCCGCGAACACCCCGGCTCCCGAAAGCACCGCCCCCGGCGCGGCGGACGACGCCGCTCCCGCCCCCAGCGAGGACGCGGGCAAAACCATCAAGATCGGCGTTTCCACCGACACCGCCACCACCGTTTTCCGCAAGGTGGAGCTGATGGGTCTTTACAGCGCGGCAGAGGCCGCCGGCAACGTGGAGATCATCGAGCTGTGCGCCGATGACGACACCACCACCCAGTACACCCAGTTCAAATCCCTGATCGACCAGGGCGTCGACGTCATCGTCTGCTGCGCCATCGACCAGGACGCCATCCTCACCGCTTATGACTACGCGCAGGCGGCGGGCGTCCCAGTTATCAACTACGACCGCAAGGTGGAGCACGAGAACGTCTTCTTCACCGCGATGTACGATTCCTACAGCGACGCCAAGCAGCTGGCGGAATACCTCATCTCCGTGGACGACGGCGAGGAGCACACGATCTTCCTGACGGTCGGCTCCCTCGCGGACCCCAACGGCATTGCCCGCCGCGAGGGCTTCCAGGAGACGATCGCCGCCTCCGGCCACACCAACCTCAAGGTTGTTGAGATCATGACCGACTGGGACGTCGACAAGGCGCTCACCAACATGCAGAACGCGCTGCAGGTCTATTCCCCCTGGGCGGTAGCCAACGTCTCCGCGCACATGGACGGCTCCTGCTACCAGGCGCTGGAAGAGGCCGGCCTCAAGATTAAACGCGGCGAGGAAGGCCATGTCTACTACACCTCGCTCTCCGGCGAGCCTCCCGCAGTCGCCTACATGGAAGAGGGCTTTACCGACAAGATCTTTGTCATCCCGGCCGACACCGCCGGCGGCGCGATCTACGACGCGGCCGTCAAGCTCGCCAACGGCGAGACCCTCGAGAGCGACACCTTCTATATGCCCACCTTCGGCGTCGGCCCCGACGAGCTCGAGGCGAAGTCCGACGAAATCTGGACCGTCAAGTATGCCGACATGCTGGGATAAGCTCCCCGTGTCCGCAAAACGCACAACCCCGTAAACCTTCCGCCCAAAGGCGCGGCGGGTTTGCCGCCGGCTTGTCCGCGGCAGGCCCGCCGCCCCCCGAGGGAAGCTCGCACAACCCAAGAACGCTTCGATGAGAGGTCAATCATATGGATACAAAGTTCAAAAGCAATTCGACATTGGGAAATAAGAATCGGTTCTGGAACGGCTTCAAGAAGTTTTCCTTGGATTTGCCGGTTGTGTACATGCTGATCGTGGTCTGCGTTGTGATGGGCTTCCTGAATCGCAATTTTTTCTCGGTGGCGAACATCATCTCCATGCTCACCTCGTATTCCTACTACATCATCGGCGCCATCGGCCTGGTATTCGTGTTCCTTTCCGGCAACTCGGGAATTGACCTGAGCATCGGATATGTGACGGGTTTTTCCGCGGTGGTCTCCACCAAAACCATGTCCCTGCTCTCCGACGCGAACCCGGATATGAACCCCTGGCTCATCATCCTGCTCGGCCTTCTGGTCTCCTGCTCGATCGGCGCGCTGTTCGGCCTTCTGAACGGCATCGCGGTGGCAAAATTCCACATCGCGCCCTTTATCATCACGCTGGCCAGCCAGCTTTTGGCAATGGGCCTCTGCTATGTGTTCACAAACGGCTACACCGTCTCCGGCGGCCCCCGGGAGCTTTCCCGGCTCTCCACCCTCACGGGTATCCACATCGGGAAGACCATCATCCCCATGGCGGCGATCATCCCCATCGTCATCTTCATCCTGATGGCGGTGGTGCTGAGCAAGACCACGTTCGGCAGGCAGGTCATCCTGACCGGCAGCAACCCCAAAAGCGCCGAACACGCGGGCATTTCGGTCTCCCGGATCTATATCATCGTCTACCTGCTCTCCGGCATCTTCGCCGGGATCGCGGCGATGTTCATCCCCATGTGCATCGGCGGCGTAAACCCCGATGTCGGCGCAAACCTGCTGATGCCGATGGTGGCGGCGGTCACGATCGGCGGAATCAGTCAGTCCGGCGGCTACGGCAACATGGTGCAGGCCGGGTTCGGAATCCTGTTCATCATGTGCCTGATGAGCGCCATGACCTTCCTGGGCTTCGGCCTGCCCACCCAGCAGCTCGCCTACGGAATCGTAATCGTGTTTACAATGACGCTCCTCGGCTATATCGAGAGAAAGCGTTTTAGAGTATAAGCGCAAAAAGCTATTAAGAAGGTAAAGGAGTAATCAACAATGAAATTCGGAATCGGCTCGTTCGCATACAGGTGGTCGGTCGGCCGCCCCTACTACCGCCCGGAGAACCCCATGACGGTGGACCAGCTCATCGACCGCTGCGTCGCGTACGGCGTGAAGGCGGTCCTGCTCTGCAACAACATCTCCCTGCACGAGTTCACCGAGGAACAGCTCACCGCCATCCGCGACAGGATCGTGAAGGAGGGCATGACGATCGAGACCGGCTCGCGCGGCACGGATTTCAACTATTTCAAGCGGATGCTCGAGGTCTCCAGGTTCCTCGGCTCCAAGGTGCTGCGCATCGGCTGGGACATGGACCGGGATACCGACGCGGCCGGGCTGGAGCGGCAGGTGCAAAAGGGCATCGAGACGATCGGTGCGCTGATGCCCACGGCGCATGAGTACGGCGTGCATGTCGCGATCGAAAACGGCAAGCTCAATGACATCCAGGAGGTCAAGAAGATCATCGAGGGCGTGAACGATCCCTTCTTCGGCTGCGCGCTCGACACCTGCAACTCCACCTGCTTCACGACCCCGACCGAGACGGCGGTGCGCACCCTCGCCCCCTACGCGAAGACCGTCCACTTCAAGGACTACGTGGTCTCCCTCGACCCGCGCGGCGACGTGATCACCGGCGTCCCCCTCGGACAGGGCTACGTGGATTTCCCGCTCATGCTGGACATCCTGAAGCAGAACGGCTACGACGGGAACATCTTCCTCGAGCTCTACATCAACCGCCGCGACACCCATGCCGAGACCGTCGCCTACGAAGAGGAATGTGTGAAGCAGAGCATGGCCTACGCGCATGACACGCTGGGCTTCTGACCCGGAAACAGGAGCGGAGGTGCGCATATGAAAGAGGCGTATATCGGCGTCGACATCGGCTCCTCCGGCTGCAAGGCCATCGCGGTCGACGGGGAGGGGAAAACGCTCGGCGTCCGGTCGGTGCGGTATGACAACACCCTGGTCTGCACGGGGCTGGGCTGCTACGAGCAGTCCGCCCGGGTGCTGCGCGACGCCGGGCTGGACTGCATCCGCGCGCTCGTGCGGGCGCTCGGGCCGGACTGCCATACGGCGGCCATCGGTCTCACCGGGCAGATGCACGGACTCGTGGCGCTGGATGAGCGTCTGGAGCCGCTCCGTCCCATCCTCAGCTGCGTCGATTTCCGCAACGAAAAGCAGAACGACGAAATCTACGCCAAGGTGGGCGGCAAGGAGGGCCTGCTGCCCTATACCAACAACAAAATGGTCCCCTCCTGCACGGCGGGGAAAATCCTCTGGATGCGGGAGAACGAGCCCGAGCTCTTTTCGAGGACGCGGGTGGTTGTGAATCCCAAGGACTACGTGCGCACCGTGTTGACCGGCGTTCCGGCGACCGACGAATCGGATGCCAGCGGCTTCGGCGTCTACGACGTGAAAAACCACCGCTGGAACCGGGAGCTGCTCAACCTGATCGGCCTGCCCGAGGAGGTGCTTCCGCCGGTCTTCCACGCCGACCAGGCGGTCGGCGCCGTCCTCCCGGAGATCGCCGCAGAGCTGGGTCTGGGTCCGGACACGGTGGTTGTGGCCGGCGCGGGGGACGCGATCATGCAGACGGTGGGTTCCGGCGCCGTGGAGGAGGGCGTGTACAGCGTCGTTCTCGGCTCCGGAGGGCTCATCTCCACCTCGCTGGGCGTCTGCGCCCGCAATGAGGGCGCGCGGCTGCAGGTCTATTCCAGCGCCATCCGGGACCAGTGGGTGGCCTATACCGGCCTTATGAGCGTGGGCACCTCGGTCAACTGGATGCGCGAAAGCCTCTATGCGGCCGAATCCGCGCAGGGCGCGGAAGAGGGGTTCCGGCGGATGGACGAGGAGGCCGCGCGGGTGCGTCCCGGGTGCGACGGGCTGCTCTTCTTCCCCTCGCTGCTCGGCCAGCGCAACCCGGTGGACGATCCCTACGCGAAGGGCGTGACAGTGGGCCTCACCCCGGCGCACACCCGGGGGCACCTCTATCGGGCCCTGCTGGAGGGGCTGGCGTTCGGGATGCGGGAGGTGTACCTCCAGCTCCGCGAGCTGGGCGCGCCGATGAAATGCATCCGGATTTCCGGCGGCGGAGCGGTCAACACCCTCTGGTGCCAGATCTTCGCGGACCTCTTCCAGACCCCGGTTCACCGGGTGCCGGAATATTCCTCCTGCGGCGCGCTGGGCGCGGCCGTGCTGGCCTCCCGCCACGGGGAGGACCCCGCGTCGCTGCCCGGGCGGTTCGCCGCCTTCGGAAGCGACCGCACGTTCGAGCCCGACACATCGAAAAAGGCGGTCTACGACGACCTGTTCGCGATCTACACGCAGATCTATCCCGCGTCGAAGGGAATTTTCCAGGCGCTCAAGCGCTTTGACGAAACCCATTGACCACTCGTTTCGGAGGGAGATACCTATGAAAAAAGTCATCAACCAACCCGCTGATTTTGTGGATGAGACGATGGAGGGCATCGTCGCCGCCTACGGCGACCGGGTGCATTTCCTGGACGGGGACCGCCGGGTGCTGGTCTCCGGATACCCCTCCAAAAAGGGGAAGGTCGGGATTGTGACGGCGGGCCACCTGCCGCTCTTCCTGGGCTATGTGGGCAGCGGCATGGTGGACGCCTGCGCCGTCGGCAACGTCTTCGCCTCGCCCGCCTATACCAAGATGGCGAGCGCCATCCGCGCCGTCGACTCCGGCGCGGGCGTCCTCTGCCTCTACGGCAACTACGGCGGCGACAAGATGAATTTCCAGCAGGCGATCGAGGACTGCGAGTTTGACGACATCCGCTGCCGCAGCGTGCTGGCGTGCGACGACGTGGCCTCCAGCCCGAAGGAGACCGCCGAAAAGCGGCGCGGCGTGGCGGGGATCGTTTACGCCTACAAATGCGCCGGCGCCGCGGCCGACCGGATGTGCAGCCTTGACGAGGTCGCGGCGGTCGCCGAAAAGGCGGTCGCCAACACCCGCACGATGGGCGTGGCGCTCACCCCCTGCATCGTGCCGGAGGCGGGCCGTCCCACCTTTGCGATCGCGGACGACGAGATCGAGATCGGCATGGGAATCCACGGCGAGAAGGGCATCACTGTGGAAAAGATGATGACCGCCGACCGGATTTCCGAAATCCTCATGGAGAAGCTGCTCGCGGACCTGCCGCTGGAGGCGGGGGACGAGGTCTCCGTTCTGGTGAACGGCCTGGGCGGGACGCCCGCGGAGGAGCTGTTCATCGTCTACCGCCGGGTGGCGCGGATCCTGGAGGAGCGGGGCGTCAAAATTTTTATGCCCCATGTGGGCGAGTTCGCGACCTCCATGGAGATGGCGGGGCTTTCCGTCACCCTCTTTAAGCTGGATGGGGAGCTCAAGGAGCTGCTCCGCGCGCCCGCTTCCACCCCCTTTTACACCAATGCCAACAAATGATGGAGGGCGTTATGACGACGAAAGACCTTTGCAGGGCGATCGACGCGATCTCCGCGCGGATCGATGAAAACAGGGACGCCCTGGTGAGCCTGGACCAACAGAACGGCGACGGCGACCTCGGCATCTCGATGAGCGGCGGGTTCCGCGCCGTGTCGGATTTCCTGCACGATTCACAGGAGACGGATTTGGGAAAATGCCTCAACCGGTGCGGCGACCACTTCAACGAGGCGGCGCCCAGCTCGCTGGGGACCATCCTCGCCTTCTTTTTCAAGGGCATGGCGAGGAACCTCCGGGGCATGGAGGCGTGCGACGCCGCGCGGCTCGCCGAAGCGATGCGCGCGGGGCTGGAAAACGTGATGGCCAAGGCCGGCTCCAAGCCGGGGGAAAAGACCATCCTCGACTCCCTGACTCCCGGCGTCGAGGC
Organism: uncultured Anaerotruncus sp.; assembly: GCF_902490045.1. Classification (GTDB taxonomy): domain Bacteria; phylum Bacillota; class Clostridia; order Oscillospirales; family Ruminococcaceae; genus Anaerotruncus. The sequence goes on along the minus strand of NZ_CABUCJ010000002.1, from coordinate 24,121 downwards.
GCTGGCTGCCCATGCCGGGGAGGGCGCGCGGGCCGCTTTCGCAAAGGCCGCGCAGGCCGCGCGGGCCGGCAGCGAGGGAACCCGGGAGATGAAGGCCGTATGGGGCCGCGCCGCCTATTACGGGGAAAAGAGCCTGGGCGTCCTGGACGGGGGCTCCGTCGTCGGGGCCCTGATTTTTGAAGCGATCAAAGATATGGAATAGGGTGTGATATCGATGTTTGAAGAATTCATGTACCAGCAGGCCGTGCGCCAGACCAAGCAGGATATGCTCAAGGTGGGCACCCGCCTCGCCGAAAAGGGGCTCCTCGTCGGAAAGGGCGGAAACTACAGCGTGCGCATCGGGGAGGACCGGATCCTGCTCACCGCCTCGGGCTTCTGCAAATCCGAAATCAGCGAGGAGCAGATCAGCCTGGTGGATATGGAGGGCAACCTCCTGGAGGGCCTCAAGCCCGCCGCCGATATCCGGATGCATCTGGAGGTCTACCGCTCGATGCCGGAGATCCGCGCGATCGTGCACAGCCACCCGCCCATCATGACGGGCTTCGCCATGTCCAACTACACCTTCGAGGACTTCTGCATGCCCGAGGCGATGCTGGACATCGGCGGGATCGAGGTCACGGATTTTGCGGTGCCCACGACGATCGAGGTTCCCCAGGTGGTGCACAAGTGCATCAAGAAGAACCCGGACGTGCGCGCGCTGATCCTCAAGGGCCACGGCGTGCTCTGCCTCTCCTCGGTGGACGTGATGGACGCCTGCTACAAGCTCGAGTGCCTCGAGGCCGTCGGGCAGGCGATCCTCGTGACTGACGCGCTGGGCGGCGCCTACCAGATGACCCCGCGGGAAATCGAGGGCGTGCGGGCGATCCTGGCAAAGAAATAACGACCGCCGTTTTGGGGGGAACACCATGTATTATATCGGCTTGGATATCGGCACGACCGGCTGCAAGGCCGCCGTATTCGACGAGGCGGGCGCCTGCTTCGGCAGGTGCTACGAGGAATTTGACATCATCTGCCGCGCCCCCGGCTGGGCGGAGCAGAGCCCCGCGGTCATGTGGCGGGCCGTCACGCGCGTCCTGAAGGAATCGGTCGCGCAGGCAAAGGCGGCGGGCATGCGGGCGGAGGAGGTCCGCGCGCTCAGCACCTCGGTGCTGGGGGAGGAGGTCATGCCGGTGGACGGGGACTACCGCCCCCTCCGGGACGCGATCCTCGGCATGGACTACCGCGCCGCCGAGGAGACGGAGATGTTGACCGGGGCGGTCCCGGCGCAGCGGATCTACGACATCACCGGCTTCCCGCCGCACCCGATGGGCTCGCTGCCCACGATCCTGTGGATGCGCCGCCACGAGCCGGAGCTGATCCCCCGGACGTACAAATACGTCACCTTCACCGAGTACGTCATGAAACGCCTCGGCGCGGAGGAGGGGGTGGTCGACCACCCGCAGGCCGGCCGCACCATGGCGTTCGACATCGAGAAAAAATGCTGGTCGGACGAGCTGCTGCGGGCGGCGGGGCTGGACCGGAGCCTCCTCTGTGAAACCGCCGCGCCCGGCGGGGTCGTCGGGCATCTGTCGCGGGAGGCCGCCGCGGAGCTGGGGCTTACCGAGGCGGTGGCGCTGGTGGCGGGCGGGCAGGACCAGACCTGCGCCGCGCTGGGCGCCGGGCTCATCGACGAGAGCATTGCCATGGACTCACACGGCACCATCGAGGGAATCGGCGTGATGTCCAGGAAAAAGATCACCGACGAGCGGGCGCTCGCGGCGAGCATTTCCTGCTACACCTACACCATCCCCGGAAGCTATTTCCTCATGTCCTCCTCCCAGGTGGGCGGGCTCCTGCTCAAATGGTTCAAGAACAATTTTTCCCTCGCCGAGGAGCAGGAGGCGCAGCGGACCGGCCGGAACGTCTACGACGTGATGACCGCGCACGCGCCCGAGGGCCCCAGCAATGTGATGGTGCTGCCGCATTTCATCGGCAGCGGGCCGCCCTGGAACGACCTCGATTCGCGGGGCGCGATCGTGGGGCTCACGATCGACAGCACCCGACACGACGTCGTGAAGGCCATCATGGATTCGCTCACCTACGAGTTCAAGATCAACATGCTCTACTACGAGGATATGGGCTTTCGCTTCCAGGATATCCGGGTGGTGGGCGGCGCGTCCAAGTCGCCGCGGTGGATGCAGCTCAAGGCGGACATCCTGAACCGCCCGGTCTCCACGCTGCGGGAAAAGGATGCCGCCTGCCTCGGCGCGGCGATGCTCGCCATGTGCGGCATGGGGGCGTACTCCTCCTGCGAGCAGGCCGTGCGCGCCTGCGTGAAGGTGGACCGCGTCTACCGGCCGGATCCCGCGTGGACCGGGGCCTATGAAGCCGCCTACCGGAAGTACACGCACCTCTACGATTCATTGAAGGAATTTAACCACATCAAAATTCCAGGAGGCACCGTATGAGTAAATTCAACCGCAACGCAAAGCCCAGGATGGGAATCCTGCCCATCGCAAAGACAAACCAGTACCAGGGGAACATCCGGAACTACATCGAGGTCGCCCGGCGCACCTTCGGCGCGGACCCGGAGATCGAAATCATGATTCCCGACGAGCCGCTCTTCGACATGGACGAGATCATGAAGGCCTGCACCGCGATGGAGAAGGCCAACTGCGACATGTTCCTCTTCGTCATCGGCTCCTGGATGTACACCTCCCTGGTGACCACCGCGGTCAACTCGCTGGGCGGCAAGCCCTGCGTCATGTACGGGCTCTGTGACGAGATCGCCAACGGTTCCCTGGGCGTTTCGGTGCAGCTGCGCTACGTGATGGAGGAGATGAAGCTCCCCTTTGTCTACATGTACGGCAAAATCGACGACGCACAGCGCGCCGCGGACATCAAAAAGGCGCTGCGCGCCGCGTGGACCAAGAACGACATGGCGGGCAGGAACATCGCGCTCATCGGCGGCAAGTGCATGATGATGTACCAGACGCAGGTGAACGAGTTCAACTGGAAAAAGGTGTTCGGCATCGACTTCCCCCAATACGACCACGTCGAGATCTTCAAGGAGCTGGAAAACATTGACGAGGCGGAGGCCGAGCGGCTCGCGCGGCAGTTCATCGACAACTGCGCCGGGGTCAACTGGAAGCTGGAGAACGGCGAAAAGATCAACGAGGACGCCATCCTTTCCCAGATGCGCCTGTATCTCGCCTATAAGCGCTTCCAGGAGCTCTACGACGTGGACATGTTCGCCACCAAGTGCATGCCCGAGCTGGTGAACAAGTGTTACGGCTACAGCTACGGCGCCTGCTTGGCCACCGCCCTGCTCAACGAGGAGGAGTCCACGATCGCGGCCTGCGAGGGGGACGTGCCCGCCGGCGTCTCGATGTACATCCTCAAGAAGCTGGCCCACGCCCCGGTGATGTTCGCGGACATCTCCCGCCTCAACGAGCAAAACGGCGTGATGAACTTCTTCAACTGCGGCTCCGGCCCCGTGTCCATGGCGAACAGCCAGGGCTACCGGCTGTGGCCCATTCCGCCGCTCGTCCCCGACGAGGCGGTCGCCAAGCCCTACCTGAACGGAGATTCGGGCGGCGCGTGCATCGAATTCGAGTTCGAGGGCGACCGCACCGTCACCCTGCTGCGCCTCGGCGGAAACGACGACACCCTGCGCTTCCACGCGGCCGTCGCCAAGACCAGCCTGCGTGTGAACAACGACGAGGAGGACCCCAACAACAGCTTCGCGGGCGGCACCCGCTGGCCGGGCTGCGGCATCAGGCTCGAGGACCCGGACTCCTTCCTGCGCAACGCCACCGGGCACCACTACGCGATCGTCTACGGCGATTTTTCCAAGGAGCTGGAATATATCTGTGGCTTCTACGGCGTCAGGCTGGTCATCGACCGCTGACGCGTCCGCCCCGGCGGGACCCGTCCTCCCGCCGGGGCGGAGGACGTATACGGCCGCGTTTTGAAAGGAGTCGTCCCCATGCAGGACAGGTTCTACTTCGGCACCAACACCAAAATGTTCAAGACCGCGGCGGAGACGGTGGACTACCTGCGCCGCCTCGAGGAGCTCACCTGCGGCATCCCGCGGGAGCGCGCGGAGCGCTTCGTGATCCCCTCCTACACCTCGCTTGGGCCGGCGCGGACCGAGCTGGACCGCGCGGGCTCGGGGATCCTGCTCGGCGCCCAGAACATGGGCTGGGAGGAGCGCGGGCAGTACACCGGAGAAATCTCCCCGCTCATGCTGCGGGAGGCGGGCGCGCGGCTGGTGATGGCCGGGCACTCCGAACGGCGGCACACCTTCCGCGAGACGGACGCGGAGGAGGAAAAGAAGGTCCGCTGCGCGCTGGACCACGGCTTTCGCGTTCTTCTGTGTGTGGGGGAACAGCTGGAGGACCGGCAGTACGGCACCGGCGACGAGGTGCTGCGCATCCAGCTGAAGGTCGGGCTCCATGGGGTCCGACCGGAGGAGGCGGACCGGGTGTGGGTCGCCTACGAGCCGGTCTGGGCCATCGGCCTGAACGGGATTCCGGCGGACGAGGGGTACGCGGGGGAAAAGCACCGCATGCTGCGCGGGACGCTGGAGGAGCTCTTCGGGGAGGCGGGAAGCCGCGTCCCGCTGCTCTACGGCGGAAGCGTCAACCCGGAGAACGCCGTGGCGCTCAGCCGCTGCGAAGAGATCGACGGCCTGTTCATCGGCCGCAGCGCGTGGGACGCGGAGCGGTTCGCGGCCATCATGTGCGCGGTCCTGGAGGCCGCCTGAAAGGAAGAGGAAGGACAGGATGAAAATCGCGATTGGCTGCGACCCGAACGCGGCTGAAATGAAGCAGGAATTGAAGGCCTTTATCACGGGCCTGGGGCACGAGTGCGTGGATTTCGGCGGGGACGACCCCATCTACGCCAACACCGCCGTCCGCCTGGCGAGGGCGGTGGCGGCCGGGGAGTGCGACCGCGGGGTGCTGATCTGCGGGACCGGCATCGGCGTGAGCATCGCCGCCAACAAGGTGAAGGGCGCCTACGCGGCGCTGGTGAACAACGTCTACCAGGCGCAGCGCGCGGAGCTGAGCAACCACGCGAACATCATCACGCTGGGCGCGCAGGTCACCGGCGTGGAGTTGGCGAAATGCCTCGTGGCGGCCTATCTCCGGGAGGAGTTCGACCCGCAGTCCCGGTCCGCGCCCAAGGTGCGGCGCATCTGCGACTACGAAAACGGCGTCGATTGACCCGTCCCGCGCGGCGTGCCGCAAAGGCCCTGTAAGGCGCGGAGCGGTTCCCGGGACGGAAATGTGAGTTTTTTGTTGACCGTATTATAAAAAGAAGTATAATAATGGTAGAATTGCCTGTCGGGTTGAGGCGCGGGCAAAACCGTGCGCCGCGCCTGATCCGCGGGAAAGGGGGACCGGTTGGGAATGCCGCAAGAGATGGATAGTTTCGGCATCTTGAAAACAAAGCTGCAGTTGATCCTTCCCTCGCTTCCCCGAAGTGAAAAGGCCGCAGCCACCTATCTGATCGAAAACCTGCACCGCATCGGGTCGCTGAATCTGAACACGATTTCCGCTGAAATCGACGCGAGCAGCGCCACGATCATCCGCCTGTGCAAGCACATGGGCTACAAGGGCTTTCTGGATTTCCGCAACAGCGTCCGGATGGCCGAGCGGCAGCCGGACAATCCGGACGGCGCCTCCTCGGTGGAGCAGGTCTCCGCGCGGGAGCTGATGCGCTCGGTGATCGACAAGAACAACGAGACGATGCTCAACACCCTCGCGCTGATCTCCGACCAGTATGAGCCGGCGGCGTACGCCCTGCGGAAGGCGAACATCATCATCATGTTCGGCAACGGCGACGCGATCATCCCCTGCCAGCTGATCAGCCTGAAGCTCATGAAGATCGGCAAGGCCTGCGTGGTGCTCAACGACCAGGACATGCAGGTGTTCTGCGCCTCCTCGATGCGTTTCGGCGACGTCGCGCTCGCGGTTTCGCACACCGGCCGGTCAAAGTCGGTCGTGGAGGCCATGCGCATCGCCCGCGAACGCGGCGCCATCACCATCGGCGTCACGGCCGCGGCGAAATCCCCCCTGCTGAAGCACTGCTCCTACGCGCTGCTGACCGGCACGGTCGACGACACCACCGCCGGGGACATCATCTCCCGCCGCATTGCGGAGCAGACGGTTTTGGAGACGCTCTACCTCTGCACCGTCGACAACAACGAACAGGACATCGAGGAAGTGAAAAAGCAGGGTGCGAAGGTCATCGAGCAGATGACGAAGCTGTCGAACGAGGACAGCGAGGCAAAAGTCTGACAGACGCCGCGGGGCGGGTTTCCACCGGAAACCCGCCCCGTTTTTTTCGTCCCGTCCCCGCGCCCGGGGGAAGGAATAATCAGGCAGGGAAGCGGGAACAATCTGGGGGTCGGCCGGGCCGCGCGCGGGGACGGGGCGCGGGAAGCCTTTTCGGCCGCGGGTCCGCGTGCTTGACAATTATCCACCAAAGAAGTATAATTTAGACGGAAAAGTTAGCGAGAGCTAACGATGTGAGAAAAAGCGCGGCCGCTTGTTTTTTCACCATGCACCCGAAATGTGAGAGGAGTCTTCTTATGAAAACCATCGGTTCGATCATCTGCGATATTCACGGGCGGGAGATCATCGACTCGCGCGGAAACCCCACCGTGGAGGCGGTCGTGACGCTGGAGGACGGCAGCGCGGGCGCCGCCGCGGTCCCCAGCGGCGCCTCCACCGGGCAGTTCGAGGCGCTTGAGCTGCGCGACGGGGACGCTTCCCGCTTCGGCGGCAAGGGCGTGCAAAAGGCCGTCGGCAGCATCAACACCGAAATCCGCGCGGCGCTCATCGGCATGGACGCCGCCCGCACCGCCGAAATCGACGCGGCCATGCTGGCGCTCGACGGCACCAGGGAGAAATCCCGCCTCGGCGCGAACGCCGTCCTGGCCGTTTCGCTGGCCTGCGCGCACGCCGCCGCCAACAGCCTCGGGCTGCCGCTCTACCGGTTTTTGGGCGGCGTCGCCGCCGACACGCTTCCTGTCCCGATGATGAACATCCTGAACGGCGGCGCCCACGCGGCCAACAGCATCGACGTGCAGGAGTTCATGATCATGCCGGTCGGCGCGCCGGATTTCCGGGAGGGGCTGCGCTGGTGCACCGAGGTCTTCCACAAGCTCGCCGCCATCCTGAAGGCGGAGGGCCACTCCACCGCGGTGGGAGACGAGGGCGGCTACGCCCCCAACCTCGAGAGCGACGAGGAGGCGATCCGCTACCTGCTCCGCGCGATTGAAGAGGCCGGGTACCGCCCGGGCGGCGACTTCGTCCTCGCCATGGACGCCGCGTCGAGCGAGTGGAAGGACGAAAACGGCTACTTCCTCCCCAAGAGCAAAAAGCGGTTCACCACCGACGAGCTGATCGCCCACTGGAAGTCCCTCGTTGAGAAATATCCCATCCGCTCGATCGAGGACGCGCTCGACGAGGAGGACTGGGAGGGCTGGCGGAAGCTCACCGCCGAACTGGGAGACCGGGTGCAGCTGGTGGGGGACGACTTCTTCGTCACCAACACCGAGCGCCTCCAAAAGGGGATCGACCACCGCTGCGCCAACTCGATCCTCATCAAGCTCAACCAGATCGGCTCCCTCACCGAGACGATCGACGCCATCAAGCTGGCCGGGCGGGCCGGCTACACCGCGATCGTCTCCCACCGCTCGGGCGAGACGGAGGACACCACGATCGCCGACCTCGCGGTCGCGCTGAACGCGGGCCAGATCAAGACGGGCGCGCCCAGCCGTTCCGAACGCGTGGCGAAATACAACCGCCTGCTGCGCATCGAGGAGGAGCTGGGCGCCGCCGCCCGCTACCCCGGCCCCGGCTGCTTCTGAGCGGCAGCGGGTGCGCCCGGCGGGACGGGAAACCGGGCCGGGGCTTTTCCGGAAAAAAACGGCTGGCATGCGTAAGCATGCCAGCCGTTTTGCGCGGCTCCCTCAGAGGATGTCCGCGCTTTTTACTTCCTCAAGGCCCATCGCGAGGGCCCGCTCGTACAGCTCCCGGTTCTTCCGGTTCGTTTCGCCGTAGCCGGCGAGGCAGTTGACCACCCTGCCGCAGGCCTCCATCCGCCGCAGCGCGCGGCCGTAGGCGTCCGCGCCGATCGGTTCGAAGGTCCGCTCCGCGATCACCTCGGACGCGAGGTCGCGGGCGAGCAGGCAGTCGGCATCGTTTTCATGCAGGACGCCTGTGGCAAAGGGGACGCCCTTTTTTTGCAGCGCGCGGTAGACGGGGATGCCCGTTCCGCCGCCCGCGATGATGAAGATTTCCGGCTCGCCCGCCGGGCGGGGCATCTCGAAGCTGCCGAAGAGGGGATTGTAGCTCCCGTTTCCGAGTCCGTACAGCTCGGCGATCAGCTCCCGCCGGAAGATCTCCTGCGGGGGGCCGATGTGCGTGACCGTCTCCCCCCTGACGCACATGACCAGGTCGGAAACCTTCTGCGCGAGGTCGAGCTCGTGGAGCGACATGATCACGGTGATCTGCCGCTCCTTCGCCAGCTTTTGCAGGATGCCGAGGAGCTCGAGCTTGTAGCGCACGTCGAGGAAGGCGGTCGGCTCGTCGAGCACGATGACCCGGGGCTGCTGGCAGATCGCCCGCGCGAGCAGGACCCGCTGCCGCTGCCCGTCGCTGATCTCGGTGAAATCCTGCTCCCGCAGCGCCCAGACGTCCACCAGCTCCATGGCCTCGCGGACCAGGCGGCGGTCCTCCTCCGAGAGGATGCCCAGCATGCCGGTGTAGGGATGCCGCCCCGTCGCGGCGACGTCCCCGCAGGTCATCAGCTCGGTCCGGGGCTTTTCGGTGAGCACGACCGACACCAGGCGGGAGAGGTCGCCGCTGCTCATGCCGCCGACCGCGCGTCGGTCGAGGAAGACGGTTCCGCAGAGGGGCTTCAGGTAGTTTGTGACGCTCTTCAGGACGGTCGATTTGCCCGAGCCGTTCGGCCCGATCAGCGTGAGGATCCGGCCCCGCTCCAGCCGGATTTCGATGTCCCGGATCAGTGGGACGCCGTTGTAGCCCACCGTCAGCCGTTCGGTCCGGAAGAAGGGCTCCGCCATCAGCTTTTCACCTTCTTCCTCAGCATGATCCCGATCACGACGGGCGCGCCGGCCACGGCGGTCACCGAGCTGATGCTCAGCTCCATCGGCGCGAAGAGGGTCCGCGCAGCCAGATCGCACCCCAGGCAGAAGACCGCGCCGCCCAAAAAGCAGACGGGGATGACGAGCAGGGGCTTCGAGGTCTTCAAAAACGACCGCACCAGGTGCGGCACGGCGATCCCCACGAAGGAGACCGGTCCGGCAAAGGCGGTGACGCAGGCGCTCAGCACGCTCGAGAGCAGCACCAGCACGATGCGGAACGCCCGGATGTTCACCCCCATGTTCTGCGCGTAGCTCTCGCCCAGCTGGTAGGCGCCGATCGGCTTGGAGAGCAAGAAGACGGCGGCCGAGGCGGCGAGCACGACGACCGCCATGACCCGCACGTCCTCCCACGAGGCGCCGGAAAAGCTGCCGCGGGACCAGTTGTGGAGGTTGACGATGCTGGCGTCGTCGGCGAAGGCGACGATGAAGTCGGTGACCGCCGAGCAGATGTAGCCGATCATGACCCCGCTGACGATGAGCATCGACGACCGCCGGACCGCCCGCGCCATGAGCAGGACGAACCCCATCGAGAGCATCGCGCCCGCGAAGGCGGCGGCGATCATGGCGGCGGAGCCGACCGAGCGACTGCGGCTGAGCGCCAGCACCATGAGGACGGCGACCGTCAGCTTGGCGCCGGATGAAATCCCCAGCACATAGGGGCCGGCGATCGGGTTGTTGAAGAAGGTCTGCAGCAGGAAGCCGGACAGCGCCAGCGCGCCGCCGAGCAGGACGCCCGCCGCGGCGCGGGGCAGACGCACCTTCCAGATGATGCCGCGCGCCGTCTCGCTCCCCTCCCCCCGGAAGAGGATGCCGAAGATCTCCCGGCCCCCCACGGCCACGCTGCCGACGCCGATATTCAGCAGCGCCAGCGCGGCGAAGAGGAGGACGAAAACCGCGAGCACGACGCAGTACCGCAGCCGCCGCCGGGCCGTTTCCTCTCTCATTTTTATCCTTCCTCCTCCCGGCGCGCGCCGCGCCGTCATTGCAGCCGGTACAGGAAGCGCAGCCCGTCCGGGTCCTCTTCCGTAAGCATCCGGCGGATGTCGGAGATCATCAGGCCGAGCTGGGTCGTCTCCTGGAAGAGGTTCTTTTCGGTGCACCAGACATTGCCCTCCCGTACCGCCTTGAAGTCCCCGAGCAGCCCGCTTTTGGCGGTGAGCTCGTCGAGTGAGGAGAGCTCGCCGTCGATCGTGCTGTTGTAGATGATGTAGTCCGCGTCCTTGGCCGACGCGTAAAACCGTTCCATCTCAAGAGGCACCGTGCTGGTGGCGCTGGCGGGGTCCCCGAGGCCGCTGAAGACGTAGTTTCCCCCCGCGAGCTCGATCATCTTCGTCACATAGTCGCCCGACTTCCTGGCGACGGCGTACCCCGACGAGCTGATGTGGAAAAACGCGACCGTCTTGCCGGTGTTCTCCTGGCCGGCGGCCGCGTCCAGATAGGCGGCCTGCTCCGCGAAGAGCCGTTCGGCCTCCGCCTCCTTCCCGAGCAGCGCCCCGTAGAGCTTGATCCACTCGGTGCGCCCGAGGGGATGGGGCTCGTAGCTGGACTGGTCGACCAGCACCGGGACGCCGACCTCCTCCAGCTTTTCCCGCACCTCCGGGACGTGGTTGATCATCGTGGATTCCACGGCAAGGCCGCAGGAGTTGGACATGATGCGTTCAAAGTCGGGCGCGTTGTATTTTCCCGCGTAGAGGATCTCCCCCGCTTCCATCGCCGCCTTCGCGCCCGGGATATACCAGTCGTCCGCCTTCGTCCCAGAAAGGCGGATGCTGCCGAGGCCGTCGAGCGCGTCGAAAAGGCACATCGCCGAGGTGGCGACGAGGTAGATGTTTTCAACCGGCTGGCGCAGGACGGTGATCTCCCCATCGATCCCCTCCGGGACCTTGCGTCCCTGCGGGACGGTGAGGAAGCGGCCGCCGTCCGAGATGGTGATCAGCGCGTAATCGCCGGGGTAGTAATCCACGCTGAAATTTTCCGCGTATTGCAGCTCCATTCTGCGCACAGGTTTCCAGCCGTTCCCGAGCGCCCCCGGGCTCCCGGCGGCGGGGCCTTCGGCGCAGCCGGACAGCGGGAAGAGGGCGAACAGGAGGGCGGCGGCCAGGCAGGCCAGCCGCCGCTTCACTGCGGCTCCGACGGCGCGGCCGTCGCGGAATTGAAGCGCAGAATGTAGTCGACGTCGTGGGGCTCGCTCATCGCGATCGTCCGCGCGCTGACCGCCATGTCGGCGTCCAGCGTCACGGGAATTTCAAAGGCGGAATTTCCTCCGGCCGGGATGGGGGCGTAAACCGCGCCGTCCACCCGCATGGACTCGTAGTAGGGGCTGCTCCAAACGACGACCGCCGTCGCCCTTCCGTCCGCGACCGTGACCTTCGCCGGGGACTCCACCGAGGCCCTGCCCGAGCCGCCCGAAAGGCTCACGTCGACGAGGTACCGCCCGTCGGCGGGAAGCTCCCCCGGGGAAGCCGCCGAGACCGCCCCGGCGGGGAGCTGCGCGGAATGGAAGACAAGGACCCGGTCGTACCACTTCTCCTTGCGGATGCTCCACGCGGCGCAGTCGGTTTCCCGGTCGAGCGCGGCCACCGGGACCCGGTAGGTGTACCGGCCCTGCGCGTCCTCGGAAAAATAGACGCAGTTGTCGTCGGTATCGGCGAGCGCCTGCTCGCCGGTGCCCATATAGAGCTTTTCATAGCCCTTGCCGCCAAGCGTCAGGACCGCGGACATCTCCCCGTTTTCCACGGTGAGCTGCGCGTCGACGATCCGGAACATGGAGGAGCTGGAGGAGACTTCGATCGGGTAGGTCCCGTCCTGAATCTGATTCCCATAGACCGGCTCCGGCGGTTCCTCTCCGGGGGCGCCCGGCGCGCTTTCGGAAGGCGCTTCCGAGGCGGGGGGCGCGCTCTCCGCGGCCGGCGCGGTCGCGGCGCTTTCGGCGCGCGGCGGCCCGGCCGCGCAGCCGGAAAACAGGATGCAGGCCGCCAGCGCGGCCAACAGAAGCGTTTCAGTCTTTTTCATCCGGTGATTCTCCTTTTTCGGTTCCCCGGAAAGGCCCCGGGGATTACTGCGCGATCAGCGCGCCCACATGCTCGACGAACAGGTCCTGAATCCCCTCGTACTGGCCGAGGCCCCTGAGGACGCACTCGACCTCGAAGCCCGCCCGCTCGAAAGCGGTTTTCCAGGAGTCCTCCCCGTCCCCCGCCATGTCGTTGTTGGCGTGGTCGCCCGCGACGATCATGAGCGGCAGCAGGACCGCCTTTTTCGCGCCGGAACCCTGGACGAGCGCGAGGACGTCGTCAAGCGTGGGGGTCGCCTCGACGGTGCCGACAAAGTAGTTGGCGTAGCCCGCGCCGGTCAGGTGCTGCTGGAGCTTGGCATAGGCGGCGTTCGCCTCGTGCTCGGTGCCGTGGCCCATGAACACGATCGCGGCGCCCTCGGTATCATAGCCCTTCGTCTCGCCGGTGATGATCGAGACCACCTCGTCGTAGTCCGCGTCTGAGACGAGCAGCGGGCTGCCGACCTTGAAGCTGTCGAACTTGTCCGCGTAGGGGGCGACCTCCGCGGCCACGTCGTCGTACTCGAAACCGCTCATGACATGGGTGGGCTGCACCACGACCTCCCTGACCCCGTCGGAAACGAGCCGGTCCATCGCCTCGGTCACGTTGTCGATCTCGAGGCCGTCGCGCTCCTTGAGCTTGTCGATGATGATCTGGCTTGTGAAGGCGCGGCGGACCTCGTAGTCGGGATAGGCCGCCTGCAGCTTCTGTTCGATGCTGCCGATCGAAAGGTCGCGGTTGTCGTTATAGCTGGTGCCGAAGCTGGTCACGAGCAGGACCTTGCTGGCAGCGGCTTCCGGGGCGGCCTCGCCGGGAGCGGTTTCCGGGGCCTCCCCGGCCGGGTCCGCGGGGGTCTCGCCCTCGCCGGAAGCGGCCGCCGGGGCGCCGGAGCAGCCCGCGAACGCGAGCAGGCCGAGCGACAGACTCAGGATCAAAGCCAGAATTCTTTTCGCATGGATGTTCATTTTCATTTCTCCTTTTCATTGCGGTTTTCCGGTTCGGCCGAACCCGGAGCGCTCCCCGGGAAAAACGGGCCAAAAAAAGAAAGCGTCCGCGGTCGGTCCGCGGACGCTCTTTTCAGCACAAAGACAAGACATATCCCGGAGCGAAAGCGGCCGGCATGCCTCGATCATCCTGTCCAGAACCCCGGTAGTCCGCGGGGCCGCACACGCCGCGCGGTCCGCGCGGCAGGGGGACAGGCAAGTATTCTGACTGATCACCCGCGTCCGGTCCGGACGCAGGGGCCGGCGCCTTCCCGGAATCCCTTCCAGTGGCGTCCGCCGGCCCGGCGGTGAAACACAGCAACGGCCTTGCGTGGGAATCGCACCCAGCTTCCATAACCTGTCTCCGCTATTGAATTGATGCCAGTATAGCACTGGGGGATTCCGTTTGTCAATCCGGGCGCGCCCTTCGGCGCGAAAAGGCCGGGCCGGCGGGGATCATCCCGCCGGCCCGGCAGCTTTGGCTGTTCGTCAGTCCCCATAGAGGTTTTTCAGCGCGGGGTAGACCCGCAGGTAGCGGGGATAGATCTCGTTGTACCGCTCGACATGCGCGGGCGACGGGTCGTAGCGCACGCAGTTGTCCGAGCCCTGCAGGGTGTCGGTGAACTCGGCGTAGTCCCGGATCTCCCCCTGCGCGACCAGCACCGACGCCGCGATGGCGACCGCGGGCAGGTAGTCGGAGTTCCGGTAGACGTGCACGGGATGCCCCAGCACGTCGGCGAGAATCCGGCACCACACGGGGGTGCGGGCGCCGCCGCCGATCAGGGAGATCTTGCGGGGGACCCGCCCGATGCTCTCGATCCCCTGCCGGATGGAGAAGGCGACCCCCTCCAGCGCGCTGCGCGCGAGGTCCTGCCGGGTGGTTTCGGGGGTGATGCCCACATAGCCGCCCCGGACCCGGGTGTCCACGACGGGGAACCGCTCCCCCACGAGGTAGGGCAGGAACATCGTCCCGTGGCTGCCCGCCTCACTCTCTTCCAATAACTGATCCACATAGTCGTATTTCCCCTGCTCGCTGGGCGCGAGGGCCCGGCTGACCCACTTGTGGACGTTGCCCGCGTTGAAGAAGGGGACCACGTTGATATAGACGCCCTCCGGCATGGCCGCGAGGTTGAAGACGTCGTTTTTCGGCAGGATGTCGCCCGAGACGCAGGCGACCCAGCCGGAGGTGCCGAGGTTGATGTTGAATTCGCCGTCGGCGGAGATGCCGCTGGCGAGCGTCGTGGCGCCCGCGTCGCCGGTGCCGGTGTAGACCGGCGTCCCGGGCAGGTACCCCGTCTCCCGCGCCGCCCCGGCCGTCACCGCGCCCGCCTGTTCGTGGGCGTAGCGCAGCCGCGGCAGCTTTCCCGCGTCCAGGCCCGCCGCCTCCATCCAGGCGGTGTTCCAGCGCTTTTCATGGATGTCCATGAGCCCCGCGGTGGCCGACGCGGTCACGTCGCCGACGAATTCGCCCGTCAGCCGCGCGATGCAGTAGTCCTTGGAGCTGATGAGCACCTTTTCGGCCGCCCGGTAGGCGTCGGGATTCCGTTCCTTGAGCCAGAGCAGCTTGGGGAAGGGGAGGGAGCCGTCGAACTGGTTGCCGGTGCTTCTGACGAGCTCCTTCCGGCCGATCAGTCCGGCGAGCCGTTCGGCCTCCGCCCCGGCGCGCCCGTCGGAATAGAGAATCGCGTTGCAGGTGGGGCGCAGGCTGCCGTCCACGGGGATGAGATCCTGCATCTGCCCGCTCATGACGATCCCGCGCACCGCCGCGGGGGAAATCCCCCCCGCGAAGAAGGCGCGGGAGATGTCGCACACCGCCGCGTACCAGGAGAGGGGATCCTGTTCCCGCCGCCCCCCGTCGGAGAAGGTCTCGATCTCCACGCTCTTTTCGCAGGCGCAGGCGTTGTCCTCCGAGAGGAGGACCCCCTTTACCGCCGTGGTGCCGATGTCGAAGGTTGCGATATACCGCATCGAATTCCTCCCGAACTTGCCGCCGCCTTGAGCTCCTTCACGAAGGCGTAAAGCGCCTCGGGCGACTCGTTGAGTTTTTTCATCAGGGCGGTGCCGACGATGGCCCCGTCGAAGCCTGCCGACAGGAGCTCCGCGACCCGCTGGGGGGTGCTGATGCCGAATCCGGCGAACGCCCGGACATGGGGATGGGTGTGGGCCCGGGAAAGGGGCCCGCCGAAATCCTCCGCCAGCACCGGCATGCCGGTGCGGCCCGCGTAGAGCTGCTGGTAGATCAGCGAGAACCGGTCGAAGCAATCCTCCAGCTCCCGCGCGGACATCTCGGGGTTGGTGAAGCCGAGCACGTCGGCTCCGAGCGGCGCCAGCTCCTCCGCGAGTCTGTCCCGCTCCTCCACCGTCATGTCGGGGATGACGAAGGCGTCCGCCGCGTCGGCCTCCGCCATGGCGCGGCAGATTCCCGACGGGACGAGGTCGTCGCGGTACCCCATCACCCAGATGGGGCAGTCCACGGAGCGGCGCAGCGCCTGCCAGTAGGAGGGATCGCGGCAGATCGAATGGTCCGCGAGGGTGTGCGCGTGCTGGATGACCTCCCCGTCCGAGCTGGGGTCGGCGGCGGGAAACCCGACCTCGAGGATGTCGAGCCCCGCCTTTTCACATCCTTCGGCGGCCGCCAAAAACCCTTCCCGTCCGGGATAGCCGGCCAGCAGGTAGCCCACCAGCAGGCCGGGGCGGTCCACCGCCGCGAGGTTGCGCGGATTGACGATTTCCCTCACTTGGCATCACCGCGCCCAATCTTCTGTACCACGACCGCCAGGATGATGATGCAGCCGGTCAGCAGGTCCTGCATGAAGGTGGGGACCTGGAGGATGGTCAGGCCGTTGGCGAGCACGCCGAGGATCGCGGCGCCCACGAAGGTGCCCCAGATGTTGGGCACGCCCTCGCGGAAGACGGTGCGCCCGAGGAAGGCGGCGGCGTAGGACTGCAGGAAGAGCCCGTCCCCGCCGGTCGGGTGCGCCGAGCCCAGCCGGGAGGCCATCAGCACGCCGGTGAGGGCGGCCAGCGAGGCGCAGAGGGCGAAGGCGAGGTTCTTATACTTCTTGACGTTGATGCCGGACACCTGGGAGGCCGCCTCGTTGCCGCCGATGGCGTAGAGCTTGCGGCCGAAGGCGGTGTGGCGCATCACAAACCAGAAGACCACCGTAAGCAGGAGCATGATGATCGAAAGGATGGGCGCGCCGAGCACCGTCTTGGTGCCGACGTAGGTGAAGCTCTTGGGGATGTCCTGAAAGACGGTGGCGCCCCCGGTGAACCAGAAGGTGAAGCCGCCCAGGATGGTGCTCATCGCAAGGGTGGTGATGAAGGAGAGCACCCGGAACTTGGTGACGATCCAGCCGTTCACGAAGCCGATGACAAAGCAGATGGCCACCGGCGCGATGAAGCAGAGGAAGATCGGCGCGCCCGCCACCGCCATCCTGGCGCCGATGACGCCGCCGAGGCTCGCCAGGGCGCCGACCGAGAGGTCGAACTCCTCGACCGACATCACGAGGGTGGCGCCCAGCGCGATGATGACCAGCAGCGAGATCTGCCGGGTGATGTTGACGAGGTTGCCCATCGTGAAGAAGGCGTCCGGGCGCATGACGCTGAATACAATGACAATCAGAATGCCCGCAAAGATCGTGCCATACGCCCTGAGCAGTTCTGAAACGCCTGCTTTCTGTTTCATATTGATTCCTCCCTGCTTAGTTTGCATAGCAGCATGCGAGCACCTGCTCGGCCGTCAGGCCGTCGTTGACGAAGCGTTCCTTCGTCCTGCCGCCCGCCATGACCTGCACGTTGTCCGTCGCCTCCAGCACCTCCTTGAGGTCGGAGGAGACAAAGACGACCGCGCTGCCCGCGTCCGCGAGCTGGCGCAGGAGCTTGTGGATTTCGGCGCGGGTCTTGACGTCCACCGCCTGGGTGGGCTCGTCGCAGAGCAGCACCCTGGGGTGGGACATCAGCGCCTTGGCGAAGACCACCTTCTGCTGGTTGCCGCCCGAAAGCTGCAGGACCGTCTGGTTGGGGCCCTCCGTCTTGATCGAGAGGGCCGCGATCTTCTCCTGCGTGTCGGAGAGCTCCTTTTGCTCGTTCACCACGCCGAAATGCGCGTAGCTGTCGATGGTGGAGAGCACGGTGTTCTGCTTGACGCTCAAAGACCCAACCAGCGCCTTGCCGCGCCGGTCCTCGCAGATGAGGACCATGCCGTTTTTGATCGAGCCGCCGGGGGAGGGGCGCGTGACCTGCCTGCCGCAGAGGGTCACGCTGCCCTTTTCCGCCGGGCGGTAGCCGTAGATACATTCGAGCAGCTCGGTGCGGCCGCTGCCGCCGAGGCCGAACACCCCGAGGATTTCGCCGGCGCGCACCGTGAGGCTCGCGTCCTTGACGATCCCGTCGCGGGAGGCGATGTGCTCCGCGTCCAGCAGGACCTCCCCGAACTTCCGGGAGACGGTAAGCTTTTCGCTCACCCAGTTGTCGGTCATCATCGAGATGATGGCGTCCTTGTCCACGTCCGCCGTTTTGACCGTCCCTGCCGTCTGGCCGTTTTTGAAGACGGTGATCCGGTCGGTGAGGCGGAAGATTTCGTCCATCCGGTGGGTGACGTAGAGGATGGCGGTGCCCCGCGCCTTGAGCTTGCCGATCGTCTCGAAGAGCATCTCCGCCTCCTTGTCGGTGAGGGAGGCGGTGGGCTCGTCGAGGATGAGCAGCCGGCACTCGGTCATCATGGCGCGGACGATCTCCAGCAGGGTGCGCTGGGGCGGGGAGAGCGCGGAGGCCGGGAGGCTGAGGTCGATCTCGACCTTCAGCTCCCGCATGACCGCCTCCACCCGCGCCTTCATCTTTGCCCAGTCGACGGCAAAGCCTGCTTTTTTCTCATAGTCCATCCCCAGGTAGACGTTCTCCACCCCGCTGAAGGCGGGGATGAGGTTGCGGTCCTGGTGGATGACGTTGATGCCGATGTCCCGGCTCTGGCGCGGGTTTTCGATCCGCACCGGGCTGCCGTTCCACCACACCTCGCCGCTGTCGAGGCTGTAGACGCCCGTGAGGATTTTGATCAGCGTGGATTTGCCCGCGCCGTTCTCCCCCACGAGGCCGTGGATCTCCCCCTCGGCGATTTCAAAGTCGATATCCTTCAGCGCATACATGCCGCCGAACTGTTTACAAAGTTTCCTTGTCTGCAAAAGCATTCCGTTCACTCCCGGCGAAACGATTTAGGGGCCTTATTCCTTGGTGATCAGGGTCGCGGGAGCGTAGCGGTCGCCCTTTTCGATCTCTTCGCCGTTAAAGAGCTTCACCAGTTCGTCCACGACGATCTGGGACATGCCCTCGAAGTTCTGCTCGACCGTCGCCTTGAGGTTGCTGCCCTCGTTGATGAGCTCGACCGCCTGGCTGTTGCCGTCCACGCCGGTGACGATGACCTCGTCGCGGCCCGCGTCCATAAGCGCCTGGGTGGCGCCGATGGCCGGCTCATCCCATCCGCACCACACCGCGGTGACGGAGTCCTTGGCGGAGTTGGAGAGGATAAGGTTTTCCATAATCTTGCGGGAGTTCTCGATCGGGCCGGGGACCTCCACGTGCTGCTCGGTGATCAGGGTGATGTCGGGATAGTCCTTGATCATGTCGTCGAACGCCTCGCAGCGTTTCACAACGCCCGGATGCGGACGGTGGGTCAGCGCGATGACGGTGCCCTTGCCGCCCATCAGGTCCTCGAAGAGGTATTTGGTGATCAGCTCGCCCATCGCGTAGTTGTCGCTGGTGGCGTTGATCATCATGCCCTCCAGGTAGCCGCTGTCGCAGCCGAAGACGGGCACGCCCGCGTCAAAGGCGGTCTGGAGCTGCGGGGCGATCTGTCCGGGGTCGCAGCTCACGATGACGATCGCGTCCGCCTTGGCGGAGACGCTGTCCTCGATGCGGCTGGCCAGCTGACCGAAGTCGCCCTTGGTGTCGACGAGGGTGACCTCCATGCCCTCCTTCTCCATGCCGGCCTTCATCATCTCGCACATCTGGTTGGTGGTCACCGAGCTGAGGTTGGCGGTGAGGATGGAGATTTTCTTGCCGGCGGCGCCGGCCGCGGCGGGCTCTGCGGAATCACTGCCTTCCGCGGGCGCGGCCTGGGACTCGGGCGCGGGGGTGGAGGACGGCTCGGCGGAGCCGCCGCATGCCGCCAGGGAGAGCGCCAGGATGCCTGCCATGATTACTGCCAGTAATTTTTTCATTTCGTTTCCTCCTGTACTGATTCATCTTCAGGTTTTTCTTCTATGGTTGCACGGGCGGTTTCCAAATCGGTGATGAACACGTCGATGTAACCGCTCGAAAGTGCCGCTCGGATGGAGGCCACCTTGCTTCGCCCGATGGCCAGCGCGATCGTCCGGCAGCGGGCGAGCTGCCGGAGGGACTGGCCGATCGAGCGTTCGCACAGCTCGAGGTCGAGCGCCCGCCCCTGCCGGTCGAGGTAGGAGGTGCAGACCGACGCGACCGCGCCCTCCGCCTTCAGCCGTTCGATGTCCCGGGCGCTCAGCGCGCCGCTCTGGGCGGTGGTGGAACGCAGGTCGATCTGGCCGATCCCGACGATCGCCGCGTCGCATTTCGCGCCCTTTTCGAGGACCGCGGCGATGTCCGGTTCCCTTACGAGCATATCCCGCGACTCCCGGCTCTGCACGATGACCGGCGCGTTGAGGATATAGCAGCTGCCGCCGGAACATTCAGCCAGCCGCTGGGCGATGGCGTTGGCGTGCCAGTTGACGCTGCCCGACCCGATGCCGCCCACGAGGGGAACGCATTCCAGCCCGCGGCGCTCGAGCCTGCCGATCGACCAGACCACGCGGCTGATCGTCTGCCCGCTCATGACGCCGACGCAGTCCCCGTCGGAAATGTACGCGTCGAGGTATTCCGCCGCCATCCGCCCGAAGGTCTCGGGGCTGCCGTCCCGCGTGTCGAGCACGAGCGCGTCCTTCAGCCGGTACCGCTCGGCCAGCGCGCGGCCCAGGTTGGTCTCGTCCTCGAAGGGGTTGTTGATCTTGATCGAGACGATGTTTTTCGACCGCGCGAAGGTCAGCATCCGGCTGATCTGCGGGCGGGAAATCCCCATTTGGGCGGAGATCTCCTTCTGGCTGAGGTTCTCCTCGTAATAGAGGCGGCAGACCTTTACCATCATGCGCAGGTTGTCAGTGATCGCCATAACCGCACCTCGCTTGAACATCTGTTCCAATCGTGAAATTGAGTTCACCTGCATCGTATCACCGTTTTTATGCAATGTAAATACTTTTCAGGCGTGTTTTCACGGAAATTACTTTCAAATCCGACAGGATACACAACTGCATTTTCCTTCGATTGTACATTCTATCATCATTGAAATTTATTTCAAAGCATTTCTTTTTATGACCGTCCCGGCGGCCGGAACCGCGCGGCGCGAAAAAACCCGCCCGGAGTGTCCCGGCGGACGCCCCGGGCGGGTTTTATAAGCAGCGGAAAGAAATGGGGCGCGGGGGATTTGTGTTGCCTTTGACGGGACGATGCGGTAAAATAGGAAGTAACGAGGGGGCGGCGGTATGGATCTGGAACGGATGCGGGTCGTCTACAACTGTTTTATCGCGGGCGGTTTCGTGGTGCCCGTGCTGGATGTGCTGGCGGGGGCGGTCGGCGGCGCGCTCGACCTGGGCGCGGACGCGGACGTCGGCGCCGACGCTTCGATGGACCTGGACGCCGGGATCGGCGCGGACGCGGATTTCGACGCGGACCTCGACGTGGACCTCGACGTGGACCTCGACGCGGATATGGATCTTGACGCGGACATGGACCTCGACGCGGACCTCTCCGCCGAAGCGGACGCGGGAGCGGAGGGCGCGCATCTGTCCGCGGGGCGAACCCACGCGCCCGTCATCATCAACCTGATGACCCTCTCCCTCACGGCGGTGGTGTTCGGCGCGGTGGGCAGGCTCTGCCTGACCAGGCTGCCGCCCGTCTCCGGGCTTCTGGCGGCCGCGGCCTCGGGGCTTTTGGCGGGCTGGCTGCTCGGCCGCTTCGTCATCCTCCCGCTCAAGCGCAACCGCGCCTGCGCGGCGGGCATCCGGGAGATAAAGGGACAGGAGGGCGTCGTGACGCTCGAGCTGCGGGACGATTTCGTGGGAACGATCCGGGTGCGCAGCGCGTCGGGGAGCGTGGTCTCCTACGACGCGCGCCCGGCGGCGGGGATCGCGCGGATTCCCGTGGGACAGACGGTTGCCGTTGTGGAGGTCGATCCGGACAAGATGGTGTGTATCGCGGCTCCACTGGAAGATAAACAAGAGTCATAGGGGAGGTAACGTGTATGG
Source organism: uncultured Anaerotruncus sp. (assembly GCF_902490045.1). Lineage (GTDB taxonomy): Bacteria > Bacillota > Clostridia > Oscillospirales > Ruminococcaceae > Anaerotruncus. Next base: position 2,619 of record NZ_CABUCJ010000002.1, on the reverse strand, counting down.
AGTATCTGATTACCATTGGCATCGTGGCTGCGGCTGTCATCCTGATCCTGATCTGCATCCTGTCGACCTGGAAGAAGGTCCCGGCGGACAAGGCGGCGATCGTCACCGGCCTTGGCAGGGCCAAGGTCATCACCGGAGGCGGCGTCATCGTGATTCCCGTCATGCAGCGGATCGACTATGTGACGCTGGAGAACATGAGCTTCGACGTGAACATGCAGGGCACCCTGACCGCCGACGCCGTCCCGATCGAGGCAAACGGCACGGTGGTCGTGAAAATAAAGAACGACGAGACGATGATCCGCTCGGCCGTCGAGCAGTTCAACTGCGGGCGCGAAGCGGAGACCCGCCAGCACATCGTGGAGACCGCGCGCGACGTCTGTGAGGGCCGCCTGCGTGAGATCATCGCGGACATGACCGCGGAGCAGCTCTACAAGGACCGCAAGACCTTTTCCGAACGGGTCAAGGAGGTCGCGGAGGAGCAGCTCAAGGAGCTGGGGCTGGAGCTCAAGTCCTTCACGATCAAGGGCATCGGGGACCAGAACGGGTACTTCGAGGCGCTGAGCAAGCCGCAGATCGCGGCGGTCAAGCGGGACGCGGAGATCGCGCAGGCCGAGGCGATCAAGGAGAGCATGATCAAGACCTCCGAGGCCAAGCGCGCGGGCGAGCAGGCCCGCCTGGAGGCGGAGGCCCGCGTGGCCGAGGCCAAAAAGGACGCGGACATCAAAAAGCTCAACTACGAGCGGGAGCGCCAGACCACCCAGGCGATTTCCGACGCGGCGTACAACATCCAGCAGAACGTCACCCTGAAGGACATCACCAACACCGAGATGGACGCCAACGTCCTCAAGGAGCAGCGCGCCAAGGAGGTCCGCGAGGCGGAAATCCAGATTCTGATCGCGGCGGAGCAGAAGAACATCGACCTTGCCAAACGCAAGGCGGAGCGCAAGGAGGCCGAGCTCCTCGAGACGATGGTGAAGCCCTCCGAGGCGGAGAAGCAGAAGGCCCAGCTCGCCGCGGAGGCCCAAAAGATCGCGGCGATCCTGCGCGCGGAGGCCGAGGCGGAGGCCAAACGCCTCGACGCGGCGGCCCAGGCGGACGCGATGAAGCTCGACGCCGAGGCGCAGGCCGCGGCGAAGAAGATGGACGCGGCGGCGCAGGCGGAGCGCATCAAGCAGGAGGGTATCGCGCAGGCGGAGATCACCGAGAAGCAGGGCCTCGCGCAGGCCGAGGCGGTCAAGCAGCTGGGTCTCGCGGAGGCCGAGGCGCTCGAGAAGAAGGCCGAGGCGCTGGCCAAGATGAACGACGCCGGCAAGCTGCAGATGGTCATTGAAAAGCTGCCGGAGATCGCCCGCGCGGTGGCGGAGCCGATGGCAAAGATCGGCAACATCACGATCATCGGCGGCGGCTCGGAAAGCGGCGACGGCGCCGGCGCGGCGGACGTGGCCCGCTATACGGTGGGCGCGCTCAAGGCGGTCAACGAGGCGTTGAAGGACACGATCGGCTTCGACATGACCGAGGTCATGCGCGCCAATACCTTCGAGGCCAAAACCACCCGCAACGTCCATATGGATATGGACGTCTCCCGGAACGAGCCGGAGGCCCCCGAAAAGGCCCCGGAAAAATAAGCGCCCCACCGGACGCCCCCTGCTCGGCAGGGGGCGTTTTTTGGCCCGCTTCACGGCGGGGGAAGCGGAGTACGAGAAAAAACCTTTATTGACATATGCCGGATATTGCGCTATAATAATTGACATATACCGGAAACGACGGGAGGGGATCGGATGCCGCGGCCGACAAAATGCAGGCGTATCTGCGAACTGCCCAGGCGGGAACGGTTCGGGCCGCTGGACGGCCCGCCGGAGAACGCCGTGGAGATGACGGTGGACGAATACGAGGTCATCCGCCTGATCGACCTGCTTGACTACACGCAGGAGGAGTGCGCCGCGCAGGTCGGCGTCGCGCGCACCACCGTCCAGACGGTTTACGACCGGGCGCGCGGAAAGCTGGCGGACGCGCTCGTCAACGGCAGAGCGCTGGTGATCCGGGGCGGGGAATATGAGCTCTGCGCCCACGCGGACCACTGCTGCGGAAGAAACTGTAAAAAACGGTGCTGTGAAAAACGGCGCTGCCAACTATCAGATGGAGGTCATCACGATGAAAATTGCGGTCACTTATGAAAACGGACAGGTGTTCCAGCACTTTGGGCACACGGAACAGTTCAAATTCTACGAGGTCACGGACGGCGCGGTCGTCTCCTCCGAGGTCGTGCCCACGAACGGCAGCGGCCACGGCGCGCTGGCGGGCTTTCTGCGGGAGCACGGCGTGGATACGATGATCTGCGGCGGCATCGGCGGCGGCGCGCGCACCGCGCTTGCCGAGGCGGGGATCGCCCTCTATCCGGGCGCCTCGGGGGAGGCGGACGCGCAGGTCGCGGCGCTTTTGGCGGGCAGCCTGGCCTACAACCCTGACACCGTCTGCGCCCACCACGAGGGCCACGGCGAAGGACACGACTGTGGGAGCCACGCCTGCGGGCACTGACGCGCTGAAATGAAAATGTTCGCCCGCCTTTTCAGATGACGGCGGGTTCCCGGGGCGGCGTTCTGAGCCGCTTGCCGGAGAGGA
>NZ_CABUCJ010000001.1 GCF_902490045.1 uncultured Anaerotruncus sp. | reverse complement strand
CATTTGTGCGAAATAAGAAGTTTACAAAGTATCAGATCATGACGAGAGTTGGAACGATTATCAGCATTTTACTGTTTGTTGTCCTTGGATTTTGTATCGAAGTTATTTTCTAAAAAAATGGAGAAAGTGAAAGATGGAACATCAAACCAAAGGAACGTTGCGCAATCAGGCCGTCATTACATCAGCCGGATCGCCCCGAGCAACCACACCGCGGTTCGTAAGGTATTGGATGGGAGCAATTCCCCCTAACGCTGATCCCATTGGCGGTTTCAGGAGGGAGCCGTCATGTGTAGAACGGGATATCGACCAACGGAAATGGGAGTAACACCGTTAAAAAAAACATCCCCCGGCCCGTGGGAAATGTGGCCGGAACCATGAATTTGCGTATGCAATAAAATATCATACTATTTTTTTGTTCGCCCGGAGGGTTTATGCCCTTCCGGGCGAATTTTGTTATTTCCTTCGGCCGCTCTATCGGTCAAACACTTTTTCAAAATTTTTTTAAAAAAGTGGTGTTTGGCGGGTAGCTGGAGGCCTTTCAACAGTAACTTTGGCGGAAAGGGAGAAAACCACCGAAATCCCCCACAGAAAGGGGGTGAAAAGATGGAAACGATCCCCCGCAATGATTTTATCCTGCGGCACCGCTATGATGCTTTCTGCAAAGCGGTACTCCGCAATGAGGCTAAAAGCTACTGGTCGGAGATGGCGCATCGCCGCGAACGTGAAAAGTCGCTGGATGCTCTGACACAAGAGGAAATGGACAAGCTCTCAGTCGTGGATGATTACCCCAGCGACAGCTACGTTTTTTCGTCGTATGGGTATGACCTGCTGATCGACAACGAGCTTGTAGCCGAGGCGTTCGCCAGCCTGCCGGAACAGGAACAAAGCATTTTGATTTTGCACTGTGTTCTGGATTTGGCAGACGGAGAAATCGGCAGCCTCATGGGAATGTCCCGCAGCGCCGTACAGCGTCACAGGACAAGGACCCTGAAACAGTTGCGTATGAAATTGATGGCGTTCATGCCAGAGGGAGGTAAACGCGGATGAAGGAACCTACATTCAACGGCAGAGAGCTTCTTCCCCTTTCGGTGATGGAAGCTGCCCACGCTGGGGATGCAATGGCTATGGAGCAAGTGCTGCGGTACTATGAGGACTACATAAACAAGCTCTGCATCCGCACCTTGTATGACAGCAACGGCATCCCCTATGTGTGCGTGGACGAGTATATGAAGCACCGTTTGGAAATCAAGCTCATTCATTCCATCATCGTTGCCTTGAAGTAACGACCCGGCCACGGTAACGGAAATGTCTTATTACTCTCTTTCCGCATTTCCGCCGGCTCGGTGGCTGATGTATGTACCTTGACAAATACGCCCGCAGGACAATGGCGGCGCGTCATAGGGCATACGGACACATTCTGTCTACACCGAGCCGGACGGCGGGTGCGCCATGATGCTGGTTTCTACGAAAACAGCGGAGCGACAACCACCCAGCCGCAAAATAAGCGTAGCTGCTTATGGGCGATGACGTGCAGGCAGGACAATGATACTCCCTTACAGCCACAGTCCGAGCGTTAAAAGCGTCACAGGCAATGGGTAGGGCCGTGTGAGAACCACACGGGGGTGAAAAGCCCGTGGAGCTGGGCCGCCAGCCGTCCGTGTTTTGCCCACATTTACAAGGAACCTTTGCTTTGAACAGAAGGAGGCCATATTATGAGTAATAACGATGTGCCTATTTGGGAAAAGTATACGCTTACCATTGAGGAAGCGTCGAAATATTTTCGCATTGGAGAAAACAAACTGCGTCGGCTTGCCGAGGAAAACCCATCCGCTGGCTGGGTGATTTTGAACGGCAACCGCATCCAGATCAAACGGCAAAAATTTGAAAAAATCATTGATTCTCTTGACACAATCTAGTGAAAAAGAGCCTTGACTATGCTATAATACTCTTAAAGCGTGTCAAGGCTCTTTCCGTCATGGAAAGGAGCATGACGAAATGTCAAAAAAAGAACGAGATGAAAAAAGGCGGGACAGCAAAGGCCGCCTTTTGAAATCTGGAGAGAGCCAGCGAACAGACGGAAGATACGCCTACAAATATACGGATACCTTTGGAGAACCGAAGTTTGTGTACTCATGGAAGTTAGTCCCTACGGACAAAATCCCTGCCGGAAAACGCCCGGATATTTCTCTGCGTGAGAAAATCAAGCAGATACAAAAAGACCTTGACGATGGGATTGACACCATCGGTAAGAAAATGACCGTGTGCCAGCTATATGAAAAGTATATCCGGCAGCGGGGCAATGTGAAACGGGGAACCCATAAGAGCCGCCAGCAGTTAATGAAACTTCTGTCCGAGGATAAAATCGGAGGGGCCAGCATCGACAGCGTGAAGCTGTCTGACGCCAAAGAATGGGCCTTGCGTATGCAGGAAAAGGGCGTGGCCTATCATACCATCTGCAACGGCAAGCGTTCCCTGAAAGCCATTTTTCACATGGCCGTACAGGACGATTGCCTCCGCAAGAATCCCTTTGACTTCCAGATCAATGAGGTTATCAACGACGATACCGTACCAAAGGTGCCGCTTACCCCTGCACAGGAAAAGGAGCTTTTGGGCTTCATGCAGAGTGACCCCGTTTATGCCAAGTATTATGACGAGGTATTGATTCTGCTGGAAACCGGACTTCGCGTTTCCGAACTCTGCGGCCTGACGCCTGCCGACCTGAATTTTGACAAGCGGTTTGTGAATGTAGACCACCAGCTTTTGAGAAGCACCGAGGACGGCTACTACATCGAAGCGCCAAAGACAGACAGCGGTTATCGCCAGGTGCCTATGAGCGCAGCGGCCTACAAAGCATTTCAGCGCGTGCTGCACAGGCGAAAGGATGGCAAAGGCGTTGTGGTGGACGGATATAAGGGCTTCCTGTTCTTAAACCGGGATGGACTGCCGAAAGTGGCTGTCCACTATGATGCCATGTTTCAGTGCCTTGCTAAGAAGTTCAACAAGTTCCATAAGGAACCGCTGCCGGAGGTCATGACGCCGCACACCATGCGGCATACATTCTGTACCAGAATGGCAAACGCAGGCATGAACCCAAAGGCATTACAGTACATCATGGGGCATGCCAATATCGTTATGACGTTGAACTATTACGCTCACGCCACGTTCCATTCCGCACAGGAGGAAATGAAACGGCTGCAAGCTCAGGCACAGACCAGCGCAACCGTCAACACGCAGCCAGCGTCAGAGAGCGCCCAGGAAGCCCAAGCCGCATAGAATGCGCAGAATGTACTACTGTTTGTACTACGTTTGAGAGCGAAAACATGAAGGGTAATAAGAACGTTTGTGAGGTTCTTCCGATAGGAAAAGTGCCGGAAAAGCCCGAAGTTACGGGCTATACCGGCATATAAGAAAACCTAAAGAGATAATTGGAAATCTATTAAATGATTCAAAAAAACCATAAATTTTTCCTTCTACACCATATCACATTTTAAAAGTTTTGTCAAGTCCCAAGCTGCAAAAGGAGCTGAACAACATGAGCGGACTCCTCTCCCTTCTCACCCAGCGGGATGACGCGCTGGCCCGGCGCGACGCAGATGAACTGCTCCGTCTCAACGACCTCACCCGCCCCTACGGCCTGTCGCTGACCCACGAAGACGCCGTCGCGCTGCTCAAGGTGCGGACCGACGCGCTCAGGAACAGCCGCCGCATCGAGGTGGGCCCCGGCGTGCTCGAGAAACTTGCCGAGGCGTTCTGCGATTCCGCCTATATCGACGCTCAGAACTATGCCGACACCCTCTGCGCGCTGACCGAGCTTTTCTACTACCTCAAAAATGACACGCTCGATTGCCTGCCCGACGACGAACTGATTGCCGTGATGAAGCAATGCTTTGAAGGCGGCTGCGAGGGCTCGCTCGAACTGCTCGCGGGACGCGACATGGAAGCGATGGCGCGCAATGTGCGTGCCTGCGGCAGCGTGGAGGCGCCCCCCGAAACGGACAAGCCCGCCGGGGAAAACGGCGATTATGCGGTAGAGGAGGACGAACAGTGGAGAACCGTTCGCTTTTGAACAAAGCCCCGCTCGACGGGATCGATTACGGCGCCTATACCGCCTCGCTCATGCGGCAGGCGGCGGAGGCGGGCCTGCTGGACGAACGCGCGCTCACCTCGATGCAGGAGGGGCTTCTGGGTCTTCTCCGGTCTCAGATCGAGGAGATCACGCGCGGCGAGAGCAGCTCCGTCCCCGCCGAGACCGCCGACCAGCTGATGGACGACATCGGCTACTGCATCGACGTGGCGCTCAAGCACGCGGCGACCCCGCAGGAGAGCCTCGCGCTGCTGCGGGAACATCCGATGGACACGCTCTACCGGATGGGGACGGAGCTCCTGGACCAGGAGGAACGCGCCTGTGAACGACTGCTCTCCCGGGTGCGCGCGACCCGCACCCCCACCGTCAACGAGGGCTACCGGATTTTGCTCGACGTCACCTTTCCCCAGTACCTGCGGGACTGGAAGGTCCGCAGACACCCGGGCGACTTTGTCGTGCTCACCGAGTACCCGCTCGCGCGGGAGGTCTCCGCGAGCGGAATCTTCGGCGTGCGCGAGCGGCTCGAGTCGCTCGCGCTGGAAAACCGTTTCTGCGGCCGGTTCGCGTCGGCGTTGGACGGCCTGCTGCGCGGCTGGGCGCGCCAAAACCGCACCTCCCCCGCCGAGGCCTATGTGAACCTCTTCACGATCGCGCTCCAAAACCTGCTGCTCGCCCGTCTGCTCGGCCGGGAGGACGCGTCGCTCAGCGCCGGGGAACGCGCCGGGCTGGAGGAACGGCTGCGCCCCCTCGCCCCCGAACAGCGTGCGGCGCTGCTTCAGCGGGCCGCGGAAAACCTGATCGACTCCTGCGCCTTTGAAAACGACCGTCTCGACGGCTATATCCGCGAGGGGGCCGCGCGCTTCGCAGGGGAACTCAACCGCGCGGGCGGCGCGCTCGCCCCCTTCGCGGTGGTCGCTGCGGAGGACGCGCCGCTCCTCTTCATCGATGGGGAACGCCTCGACAACGACGCGTTCGCCGCCGTTGCCGGGGAGGTGCTTCTCTGCGACGCCGCCGGCCGAAAGGCGCAGATCATCCGGGAGGAGCTGCGCAGCCTGGACGACCTCTGCGACCTGCTCGGCGCAGGATGCGTCTTTGAGGACGAATACGCGGAGGTCTTCTCCTGCTTCGACGAGGCGTCCGCCGCCCTGCTGCTCTCCCGAATCCGGGCGGCTTGGGAGGAGGGGATGCTTCGCCCGCTCGACGAAATCGAATGGCAGGAGGCGTTCGCCGGCTGGTTCAACCGGCTTGACTCGGAGTCCCGGGAACGCATCCGCTACCTTTCCGAAACGCTCGCCGGCTGATCCGGCGGGCATTTTGTCCTTTTTGCGGCAAGAGGTCTTCCGAATTTTACATAATACGCTGAAATTTTCCTGCTATTACTTGTTCTGGAATCCAAAGCATGCTATACTGACACTCCCGCTCCGCGTACAAGACCGGAGGGGAAAGGAAGTGTCAGTCGATGCATTACGTCATCCAGATCCAACAGCAGGACGGCAGCCGCTATCTCTTTAACACGCGGATTCTTCTGAACGATATCGCGCTTGCCAAGCCCTTCTCCACCACAAATATGGCCAGGCGCTACTTCCGAAAGTCGGATTTCTGCGGCAAGGAGTTCAGCCTGGTGCAGGTAGAACCCTGACAGGCCGCTGAAAAGACGATTTTTTTCTTCCTTTTTGGCTTTTGGGTGGGGATTGCAAATTTTTTCCCGCTTTTTTGCAGAATCGTTGTATCTTGCGGCGAATTCCTGTATAATGGAGATTAAGATACGGCCTTCCCTCAGGGAGGGCCGCCGCGCCGTTCCGGCGTGTAAACCGGCGGACCAGCCGCCATCGGAGGGATTCACTCATGTCAAGAATGATCGGCACCACTGTCCGGGGCGTGCGCGCTCCGATTATCCGGCCGGGCGACGACCTCGCGCAGATCGTCACCGATTCCGTGCTCGAAGCCGCCGCAAGCGAGGGCTTTTCTTTCCACGACCGCGACGTCGTGGGCGTTACCGAAGCGGTCGTCGCCAAGGCACAGGGCAACTACGCCTCCACCGACGACATTGCGGCGGACGTCCGCTCCAAATTCGGCGACCACCCCATTGGCGTGATCTTCCCCATCCTCAGCCGCAACCGGTTCGCCATCTGCCTGCGCGGCATCGCGCGCGGCGCGAAAAAGATCGTGCTGATGTTCAGCTACCCGAGCGACGAGGTGGGCAACACCCTCGTTTCGGAGGAAAAGCTCGAGGCCGCCGGGGTCAACCCGTGGACCGACGTACTTGACGAAAAGCGCTACCGCGCGCTTTTCGGGGAGAATAAGCACCTGTTCACCGGCGTGGACTATGTCGAATACTACGCCTCCCTCATCCGCGAGGAAGGGGCAGACGTTGAGATTCTCTTCGCCAACCGCCCTTCCGCCGTCCTCGAGCACACGAAGCATGTCCTCTGCTGCGATATCCACACCCGCGAGCGCACCAAGCGCCTCCTGCGCGCGGCGGGCGCCGAGACGGTCTACGGCCTCGACGACATCCTCTCCGCCCCCATAAACGGCAGCGGCTACAACGCCGATTACGGTCTGCTCGGCAGCAACAAGTCGACCGAAAGCCGCGTCAAGCTCTTCCCGCGCGACTGCGCCGCCTTCGCGCGCGACCTGCAGCACAAGCTGAGCGAGGCGACCGGCAGGCAGATCGAGGCGCTCGTCTACGGCGACGGCGCTTTCCGCGACCCGGTGGGCAAAATCTGGGAACTCGCCGACCCGGTCGTCAGCCCCGGTTTCACCGAGGGGCTCAACGGCCTGCCCAACGAGGTCAAGCTCAAATATCTCGCGGATAACCAGTTCCGCGACCTCTCGGGCAACGAGCTCCGGCAGGCCGTCTCCGAGTATATCCACAACAAAAAGGCCGATCTCAAGGGCACGATGGAGACGCAGGGCACCACCCCCCGCCGCCTGACCGACCTGATCGGCAGCCTGTGCGATCTGACGAGCGGCAGCGGCGACAAGGGCACGCCCATCGTCCTGATCCAGGGATATTTTGACAATTTTGCTGACTGAAAAAAGGCCGGGACCGCGCGCGCGGTCCCGGCCTTTTTGCCCCTTTAAAGCGGTATATGACGGCAACGGACAAATCTTTTCCGAGCCGATCTCGAAATTTGTAGAGATTACCCATTTTTTACATTCAGGGGTGAAAACCGTATACATTCTTGAAACGATCATGTATAATCAAATTGTGTTTTTTCGACCCGATTTTGCATAATTCGGGCCACAGAAAAGGATCGGCGGGCCCTTGCGGACCGCGGAACGAAAAGGAGCGTTATGAATGGCAGGGCAGATTGATGCGGAAGACATCTTCCGGTCGGGTGACCGGGTGGCGGAACTTGGACTGATCAGCCTGACCGGCGCGCGCGAACTGACCGAGAAGATCGACGCGCACCTTGTGAAGTGGGCGGACGGCAGCCCACTTTATAAGGACAGCTACATCGTCGAAAGCGAATGTCCCCGTTTTTCCTCCGGCGACGGCAAGGGCCTTATCAAATCGACCATCCGCGGGGACGATCTCTTCTTCATCGTGGACGTCGGCAACTACAGCTGCACCTACAACGTCTTCGGGCGGCAGAACGCCATGTCCCCCGACGACCATTTCCAGGATCTGAAGCGGCTGATCCAGGCCGCCAGCGGCAAGGCGCACCGCATCACGGTCATCATGCCGATGCTCTACGGCAGCCGCCAGCACCGCCGCAACTACCGGGAGTCGCTCGACTGCGCCGTGGCGCTCCAGGAGCTCCAGAACATGGGCGTCTCCAACATCGTCACCTTCGACGCGCACGACCCGCGCGTGCAGAACGCGGTCCCCCTCATGGGCTTCGACAACGTCACTCCCTCCTACCAGGTCCTCAAATGCCTGCTGCGCAGCATCCCGGACATCCGGCTCGACCGCGAGCACCTGATGGTCGTCAGCCCGGACGAGGGCGCGATGAGCCGCAACATGTACTATGCCTCCGTGCTCGGCATCGACCTGGGCATGTTCTACAAGCGCCGCGACTATGCACGCGTCGTCAACGGGCGCAATCCCATCGTGGCGCACGAGTATCTCGGCAACACCCTCGAGGGCAAGGACGTCTTCATCGCGGACGACATCATCTCGTCGGGCGAGTCGATGCTCGAAGTCGCGCGCGAGCTGAAAAAGCGCAATGCCTCGCGCATCTTCGCCTACGCCACCTACGCGATCTTCACAAACGGCCTCGACGAGTTCGACCGGGCCTACGACGAGGGACTTGTCTCCGGCGTCTTTGGCACCAACCTCACCTACCGCTCCCCCGAGCTGCTTTCGCGCGAGTGGTTCCACGAAGTCGACGTCTCCAAGTATATCGCCTACTTCATCGCCGCGATCAACCACGACATGTCGGTCAGCGCGATCATCGACCCGCACGAAAAGATCCGCCAGCTGCTCCTGAAGCATGGTTACCGGATCCAGTGACGGCGGCCTACCGCCTGCAAAAAAGCCTCCCGCTTAAGCGGGAGGCTTTTTCATGCTATTTGATCTCAACCAGCTCGTATTCCGCGCTTCCCATCCCCATCTTGACGGCCTGCTCAATGCCGATCCGCCAGTTGGTGTCGGGATGCAGCGCGTGGAAGTGGTCCTTTTCCGCCGCGCCCCGTTTGGCGAGCAGGCTGTCGGGAAGGACCGGCTGCCCGTTGACCGCGTCGGCGCAGGCGGTATCGAGCGCCACCGGGTCGAAGGAGGCGAAGATGCCCACGTCGGGCACGATCGGCACGTCGTTTTCGGGGTGGCAGTCGCAGAAGGGGGACACGTCGAGCACCAGGCTGACATGGAAGCCCGGACGGCCCTTGACGACCGCCCACGCGTACTCGGACATCTTCCTGTTGAGGATGTCGAACGCCTCGTCCTGCGCGGCCTGCACCGCGTCGGCCGGACAGACGCCGATGCAGCGTCCGCAGCCGACGCACTTGTCATGGTCGATCTGCGCCTTTTTCTCCGGGAAGGAGATCGCGCCGTGCGCACAGTTTTTAAAGCACATGCCGCAGCTGACGCACAGGCTCCGGTCGACGAACGGCTTGCCCGCCGAGTGCATCTCCATCTTGCCAGCACGGGAGCCGCAGCCCATGCCGAGGTTTTTGATCGCGCCGCCGATTCCGGTGCATTCGTGCGCCTTGAAATGGGTGAGGCTGATGACGATGTCCGCATCCATCACCGCGCGGCCGATCTTCGCCTCCTTCACATATTCCCCGTCGATCGGGACAATCTGCTCGTCGGTGCCCTTGAGCCCGTCGCCGATCAGGATCTGGCAGCCGGTCGAAAAGGGGGTGTAGCCGTTTTCATAGGCCGCCTCGATGTGGTCGAGCGCGTTCTTGCGCCGCCCGACATAGAGGGTGTTGCAATCGGTCAAAAACGGCTTGCCGCCGTTTTCCTTGACGATGTCGGCGATCACCTTGGAAAAGTTCGGGCGCAGGAAGGCGAGGTTGCCCGGCTCCCCGAAGTGGATTTTGATCGCCGCGTATTTGTTTTTGAAATCGATCGAATCGATTCCCGCCGCCTTGACGAGCCGGCGGAGCTTTTGCAGCAGGTTCTCCTCAAGCGTGGTGTGGAGGTTGGTGTAATAGACCTTTGACGGTTCCATCCTGTCTTCTCTTCCCTTCCAGTTTTTTCTTTCCACACTATAACACATCCGGCGCACAAAGAAAAGAGGGGTTGTGCAAAGTAATCGACAAATCAGCCGAATTCATCCGCCAAGTTGTAAATTTCCTGTCCGGGTTTCAATGCCGCGAATTGCTGTCGCAAGGGCCATACCGGCTGATGCTTTTTGGGTTTTTGTCCGGAGGCGTTCCGCCGGACGAGAAAGGTCCGGGCCGTCACCCGGTCTTTCCGATATCCAGAAATTGCTCACATGGAATCGCAAATTCCGCGCAAGCTATCTGCGGAGGTGATTTTCATGCAGGAGTATCCGAACTTTTTTTCGTTCGGGTTCGGCGCGGACGTGACGATGGCCAGCTATTTCGACGCGCTTCCGCTGGAGGTAAAGCTCGCGATCAACGAGCATGCCGGCGAGATCCACTCGATCGAGGATATGCGCCGGTTCGCCCACCGGATGATGGCCGAGGGATAACTCCGGCTTTCCATAGATTAAGCGGCGGGGCGTGCGCCCCGCCGCTTTCCCTTCCCTCAGCGGGACAGCGGGCGGCCGTATGGATTGGTGCGGAAGTACTCCTGCTCCTCATAGATGCTTCGCGGCCCCCTCTGAAAGGAGTGCATGCCGGGAGCATTGATATTGGTCGGCCAGTTGCGTCCGTGGTGCCGCATCGGGGTCTGCACCGGGCGCGGGCCATAATAGTACGGTGCCATGCGCTCACCTCCTGCCCCATCCTATGCGCGCCGGACGCGGTCTGACGCAAAAAAGCCCGGCGGATGCCGTCCGCCGGGCTTTTCCCGATAAAACCGATTATGCCTTTCCGGCGCAGCCGAGCACTTCGGTGATCTTGTGGGAGACCATCTCCCTGACCGCGGTGCGCGCCGGGGTCAGGTACTGGCGCGGGTCGAAGTGGCTGGGGTTCTCCGCCATGTACCTGCGGATGGCGGCGGTCATCGCAACGCGCACGTCCGAATCGATGTTGATCTTGCAGACCGCCATCGCGGCCGCCTGGCGCAGCATCTCCTCGGGGATGCCGATCGCGTCGGGCATCGCTCCGCCGTACTGGTTGATGACCTTCACGAGGTCCTGCGGGACGGAGGAAGCGCCGTGCAGGACGATCGGGAAGCCTGGCAGGCGGCGGCTGACCTCTTCGAGAATGTCGAAGCGCAGCTGCGGCTTCTGGCCGGGTTTGAACTTGTAGGCGCCGTGGCTGGTGCCGATGGCGATGGCGAGCGAGTCGACGCCCGTCTTGCTGACGAACTCCTCGACCTCGGCGGGGTTGGTGAACTGCGCGTCGTCCGCCGCGACGTTGACGGCGTCCTCGATGCCGGCGAGCTTGCCCAGCTCTGCCTCGACCACGACACCGTGCGCGTGGGCGTATTCGACGACCCTGCGGGTCTCGGCGATGTTGTCCGCAAAGGAGCGGGAGCTGCCGTCGATCATGACCGAGGTAAACCCGCCGTCGATGCAGGATTTGCAGATCTCAAAATTCGCGCCGTGGTCAAGGTGCAGCGCGATGGGGATATCGGGGCAGTCGACGACGGCCGCCTCGACCAGCTTGACAAGGTAGGCGTGCTTGGCGTATTTGCGCGCGCCCGCGGAAACCTGCAGGATGACCGGCGCCTTCAATTCGGATGCGGCCTCGGTGATCCCCTGGACGATCTCCATGTTGTTGACGTTGAACGCGCCGACCGCGTACCCGCCCTCATAGGCTTTTTTGAACATTTCGGTGGTAGTGACCAACGGCATAAAAAACAGCTCCTTCCAAAATATCGGATTGCCTGAACAACTCTATTATACCATGTTGTCCGACCGGCGCAATTCCAAAAAGGACGGGCAAAAGCCCGTCCTTTTTGGTAAGTTTTATTCGTAGCGCAGCGCCTCGATCGGGTCGAGCTTCGCCGCCTTGTTCGCGGGGTAGTATCCAAAGAAGACGCCGATCGCCATTGAGAAGGTGACGGCCACCAGCACGACTGACGGCGACGGCCAGCTCGGCGCGCCGAGCACGACCGAACCGAGCCGCCCGAGCGTCGTGCCGAGCAGGACGCCGATGGTGCCGCCGATCAGGCAGATGATCATCGATTCGACGATGAACTGCACGCGGATGGCGCTGTTCTTGGCGCCGAGCGCCTTGCGGGTGCCGATTTCGCGGGTCCGCTCGGTGACCGAAACGAGCATGATGTTCATGACGCCGATGCCGCCCACGAGCAGCGAGATCGCCGCGATGACCGAAACCGCCATCTTCATCGTGCTCATGGTCGCGGTCATCTGGCCGATCATGCTGTCCATGTTCTGGGACACGATCTCGACATATTTGTTGTCCCGGTAGAAGGAGCGGTTGAAGAACTCCGCGGTGCGGTCGGCAAAATCCTGCACGTCCACGCCCGCCTTCGCCTTCACCTGCACGGCGTAGTAGCCGTCGACGTTTTTCGCGTCCGCGCCGCCGTCCTTGGCGATCTGCTTGGCCACCCCCACAGGGATAAACATTTGGCGGGAGGTATCCCCAGCCATGCTCGCCATGATGCCGGTGATCTGGTAATCGTAGACTCCCACGACGCTGAAGGTATAGAGCCCTCCCGTCAGCCGCACCTTGATCTCCTGACCGAGCGCCTGCTGCGGGGTCGTGCCGGGCATCAGCTTTTCGAGCATTCCCTTAGAGACGACCGCGACGTATTTGCCGCCGCTGACCTCCCGTTCGTTGAGGTCGTGGCCCGCGATCGGCTTGATATTCTGGATGCCAAGGGCGTTTGCGTTGACGCCATAGACCCAGGAGTCCGCCTGCCTGCGGCCCACCTGCGCCCGTCCGTTGCCCGCGTTGACCGTGACCGCCCAGCAGTCGATCTCGTCGGCAAACCGTTCGGTGTAGAGGTCGAGCATGTCGTCGTTAATATAGTCCTCCGCCTCATAGCTGCGGTTCCAGTTGAGGGCCCCGTTTTCATCCGGCTTGTCGGACATCATCAGCTGGAAGGAGTTGGCGCCCATGTCGTTGAAGACCGCGGTGACCGAGCTGGTCATCGCGTCGCCGACCGTCATGATCGTGATGACCGAGCCGATGCCGATGATGATGCCGAGCATCGTGAGCAGCGCGCGCATCTTGTTGGCGCGCAGGCCCGCGACCGCGAGGGCGATGTTTTCAAACAGCTGCACGCGGCAACCCTCCCTTCTCGGTCCGGATGATCCGCCCGTCGCTGATCGTAACGATCCGTTCGGTCTCGGCGGCGAGCTCGGGGTTGTGGGTGATCAGCACGATCGTCTTCCCCTCCTCCCGGTGCAGCCGGTGGAAGAGGTCCATCACCATGTGGCCCGTCTGGGTGTCGAGCGCGCCGGTCGGCTCGTCCGCGAGGATGATCGCCGGATCGTTGGCCATCGCGCGCGCGATGGCCACACGCTGTTTCTGCCCGCCCGACAGCTCGCTGGGCTGGTGCTTCATCCGGTCCGCCATGCCGACGAGGTCGAGCAGCTCCTTCGCGCGGCGGCTGCGGGCCGAAGCGCCCATGCCCGAATAGAGCATCGGCAGCTCAACGTTGCGCAGCGCCGAGGTGCGCGGGATAAGGTTGAAGGTCTGGAAGACGAACCCGATTTTGCAGTTGCGGATTTCCGAGAGCATGTTGTCGGGCACGTCGCGCATTGGCACCCCGTCGAGGGTGTAGCTGCCCTCTGTCGGCCGGTCGAGCGCGCCGATGATGTTCATCAGCGTCGACTTGCCCGAGCCGGAAGCGCCGACGATCGAAACAAACTCCCCCCGTCCGACCTGCAGGTCGATGCCCTTGAGGATTTCCAGCTCGTTGGGCTGGCCGATGTAAAAGCGCTTGTAGATTCCCCGCATGTCAATGATCAGGTCGCCTTCCGGCATGGGGCTCCAGGCAAGTTTTTCGTCGCTCATGCTCAGCCCTCCATTACGGCGCCCGCGGGAACCGCGCCGCCGGCCATGGCGGAAGCCAGCGCGACCGGCATGCCGGGGATGACCGTGCTCGCGTCGGAGAGCACCTGATCGCCGTCCGCTAGCCCGTCGGAAGAGATCTCGAGATAGAAGTCGGTCTCCATACCGGTGGTCACGGGAACGGCCGTCGCAATCATCGCACCCTCCTCGTTGGGCTTGGCGACATAGACCACGCTCTGTCCCTCGGCGTCGGTCCCCACCGCCTCAAACGGGACGGCCCAGACGTTCTCCTTCTTCTGCGTGACGATGCTGAGGCGGACGTTCATGCCGACGCGCAGCCCGGTGGAAGCGGGATTGATGAGGTTGACCTCCGTCTCGAACTCGACGCCGCCGTCCGTCTTGGTGGAGCCGTCCGCGGCCTTGACCGCCGTGGGGTAGATGCGGCCAACCTCTCCTTCAAACACCTCTTCGCCGGTGGCGTCCGACTTGATCTCTGTGAGCATCCCCTCCTGGACAGACGCAACGTCATACTCCTTGAGGGAGGTCTTTACGAGCAGGTCGTCGGTGTTCTCGATCACGAAGAGCAGCCCGGAGGCGGGGACCCCCTCCTTGGCGTAGACCGCCGTCACGGTACCGGAGATCGGCGCGGTAACGGTGGACTCCGAGAGGTCCTTCTGCAGCTTCTTGAGGGAGATCTGCTGGGAGGTGAGGTCTCCGTCGATCTCCTGCCCCCTGATGCTGTCCTGCAGGTTGTCGAGGTTGCGGTTGACGCTGTTTTCAATCGCGTTCTTGTTGGCGAGCGCGTTCTCATAGGCGATACGCGCGGAGCGGTACTCCTTGCTGTAGCTGCTCAGATCGCCACCGTATTCGTTGTCGTTCTTCTGCCATTCCTTGAGCGCCTCGTCGTAAGCCTTCTCCGAACGATCAAGCTCATCGATAACGTCCTGCGGGATCGGGGTGCCGTTATTCTTATGTTCCCGCTCGGCGATCTGATATTTCTTTTCTGCGTCCTGGTATTCATTTCGCGCACGGTTGAGTTTCTTCTCAAGGTTGTTCATCACCTCGTCCGCATGATCGAGGTCGTCCTTGTGCTCGTTGAGGTCGCGGCGCGCGTCGTTCAGGTTCTGCTGCGCGCTGCGCAGGGCGTTTTCCGCCGCGATCAGCTCCGCGTCGACGTTGTTGGAAATGTCGCTCTTGGCGTCCTCGAGCTTCTTCTGCGCGTTTTCCATCGCGTACTGGTTCTGGCGGGAAGCCTTGTTGATGACCGCCTGCTGTTCCGCGATCGACAGTTCAAGATCGGAGGTGTCGAGCTGGGCAAGCAGATCGCCCGCCTCCACGCGGTCCCCGACCTTTACCGCCACGGTGTTCACCGTGCTGTTGAGGGTCGTATGTACATAGGAGGCCTCCGCGCTCTCCACCGTGCCGGTCAGGCTGATGCTGTTGACCAGGTCGGACTTCTGCAGGGTGGTGGACGCGACCGGGGCCATCACCGGCGCGCTCGCAAAGAGGAACTTCCATCCGATCGCCCCGACCGCCACAACCGCCACCACGGCGATGACAATCCGTTTTTTGTGGGATTTGCGCTTGGTAAAGCGGGCGATGTCCTGATTCACCCCGGCGGGATTCGGCGTCTCCTGTTCCGCGCCGGGCGCGGTGGATTCCGGATTTTTCTTTTTTATCCCCAGCATTCCTTATAACCCCTTTATTTAAGAATCTTTTTCAGCCGGACGCCCGGACGGGCGTCGTGAAACTCCTTTGATAGAAACGACATACCCTGCCGTCTGGATTCAGGCGTGTGAAATTATTTCCGCCTATTGTATTAACATAACGGTACAATAATACAGTATTGCTAAAAAAATGTCAACATCTATTTCACACAAAGAGATCATACAGGACGGTTCTTACCGATTTTGCAACAGTTTTCTTACATTTCTCTTACTTTTTCGTACAAAAAGCGGAGCGGCCCGCGCAGATGCGCGGACCGCTCCATGCTATAGGGGGTGAGGGTGTGAAGATGTCATTTTTAATTCCGTGCCCCGGACTCTGTCTTCAATATAACACAAACTTGCGGAAAGTCAACTGTTTTTGCCTATCTTCCCCTCCTGCGCCGCGCCCCCCAGATAACGAGCGTCAGCACACAGGAGAGCAGCGCCGCAACCGCCACCGCGGCCGCCGCAAAGACCGCTAGACCGAAGGGGTTTTCCGCGCCGCCGGTCGGTTCCTGCGGTTTGGCCGGCTCCTCCGCAGAGGACTCGGGCGGATCGTCCTCCTCCGCCGCGATTTCAACGTCGGGAAGCGGCTCCTCCCCGGAAGGCTCGGGCAGGACGCTCGCGGCAGGTTCCGACGAATCGGAGGAGGCCGCCGGAGGCGTATAGACGGGAACAGTCGGAGTGTAAGCCGCCGGCGGCCGGGTCACGGCGGGCGCCGCGGGAACGGCAGGGGCCGATGCGCTTGAAACGGGCGCGGGATCGTCGAAACGGTCCCCCCGCTCGTAGAGGGAAAGCAGATTGTTCATCGTGTAGTAGTCGCGCGAAGCGGGGATGGAAACGACCTCCTGCCCGCGGATCGTAACGCTCTCCCCGCGCGTGGGCCGCAGCACCAGCATGACCCGGCGGCCTTTCAGCTCCCTCAGCAGGTCGGCGGGGATCTCGGTACGGGTCCCGATGTTGACGCGCAGGCGGTCGTCCTCCTTTGCATCGTGCACCGCGTCGATCACCGACTCCCAAAAGGAGGTGACGACGTAATCCCGGCGGTCATTCCGGGAACGATAGCGGTACCAGTCGTCATCGTCATCATCGTCGTCCCGGCTGGAGGAACGCTCCCGATAGAGGCGGAACCGGCCGAGGGTGCTGGTCGTAAAAGCGAGGTAGTCGCGCGAAACGCTCGCGGAAATCTCCCCGTCCGGACTTTTCAAATAGTAATCGCGGGAACTGCTGATGTTGCCGGGAAGCGCGACGTATACGACGATCGGCGCGGGCAGCGACGCGGAGCTGCCGTCCACCTCCAGTTCGAACTGAAGCACCGAACTGCCCGACGGCTTCTGCTGGTAGAGCTTCACCACGCGGTTTCCCCCGGTGGCCGCCGCCACGCCGTAGGCGTGGGAGCCGCGCGGGATACGGTTGCTCGAAACGCCGTCGTCCCGCACGTCGACCGTCGTTTCGTGGGTGTATCCGAACCGTTTGCAGTACTCCGCGTCGAGCTTTTCGAGCGTCGACCGGGAAAGCCTGTCCTGCTCGCGGCCGCTCAACGCGCGCACCGCCTCGGCGATGTGGCGGACCTCGTCGTCCGTCATGCCCGAAATGGCGCGGACCGCCTCGGTGACCGCCGACGCGGTGTCATAGGCGGGGCCGGGGGATTCCTTCGGCTCCACGGTGACCGCGACCGCCTGCCGCGCCTCGGAATAGATTTTCTCGTTCTGCTCCGCGGGCTCCGGAGTGAAGATGACCGTGTAATTCCCGGAATCCTCCCGCGTGAGCGCCCGATCAAAGGGTACGCCGGACGCCCAGGCAAAGCTGCCGGACAGGGTAACCTCCCCGTCCTTCGCGGTAAAGGCGATCTCCGTGAGCTTCCGCCCCTCTTCCAGCGTCTTTTCCGTCGGGGAAATGGCCGGCACGGCCGCGTCCTCTGCGAAAGCGGGCAGCCCCGCGCACGCAAACAGCAGGGCCAGCGCGGCGGCCAGCCACCGGAGCCCTCTGCGTCGGCCTCTGTTCATCCCGTCTCCTCCCCGATCTGTCCATACAGATTGCGAAAACCGTCTCGTTTTCCGACAATCCGGTAAATCTGTCTAATTACGGCCCCGGCGCGGAATGCTATGATTGACGCAGGCCGCCTTCTACCGCCATTTTACTACGGATTCCCTTTCCGTTCAACCCCAAACGGCTTTTTCTTCCATTGTGTCCTCACAAAATAATTAATTATTATTTTTCACAAAATTACTTCCAATTATACCTTGATTCTGTTGCCTTTATATAGTACAATAACAGTATCTTTTTCCCTTTTCTATTATATAATGTAACGAAAGGGCCGGAAAATCCCCGATGATGTGCCTTTGGCCCCATTTGTGGAATGATAATAAAAATTTATCGTAAATTTCCTTCAGCGGGCCGCGCTTTGTTGATTCTTCCCAAAAAAGGCGGTATACTATACAGGATATCCCAACATCGTTTACCCGGCCATGGGGCCTTCCATACACGGATCCAGTAAAATCAGATAAGTGGGTGGTGATACTATGGAACAGGAGACCATTCGGGCCGTCCGCGATGCGGAACTTGCGGCCGAACAGATCGAGCAGGAGGCGGCGCGCCAACGGGAGGAGCTTCTCGCGCGGGCGAAAGCCGACGCTGCCGAAACGGTCGGCCAGGCGGTCGCCGGGGCGAAAGCACGGGCGGACGCGGCGCTTGCCGAAGCAAAACAACTGGGCGAAGCGATGCAGAGCGAGGCGCTCGAATCCGTCAAGAAGGAAATTGCCTCGCTGCGCGCCGGCGCGGATGCAAAGGGGGCCGAGGTCCGTCGCCTGATTCTCTCCGAGCTGATCTGATCCCCCTGCCCAATTTCATGAAAAAGGAGGCATCCGTTTCATGGCGGTGCTGCAGATGCAGCGCATCAGCATATGCGCGCTGAAAAAAGACCGCAAGTCCATTCTTGAAACCTTGCAGCGGCGCGGCGTCGTCGAAATCTCCGACCTGGCCTTGCAGGACAGCGTCTTTGAAAAGGCCGACACCTCCGCCGTCCGGTCGCAGTTCGAAAAGGACCTCTCCGCCGTCAACCAGGCTCTCGAGGTGCTCGACGCCTATTCCCCCGTCAAGTCCTCCCTGCTTTCCTCGCTCGAGGGGCGCGGGCCGCTGACCGCCGGGGAGTATGCCGCGTTCGGCGAACGTGCCGACGATGTGCTCTCCCAGGCGCTGCGCCTGAACGCGCTCTCGAAGAAGATCGCGGAGAACCGGGCGGAAATCCTCAAGCTCGAGACCCAGCTTGACGCGCTCGTTCCCTGGCTCGGACTCGACGTTCCGCTGCGCTTTTCCGGAACGCGCTCCACGGCGGCGTTCATCGGCTCCTTCCCCGAGGACCTCTCCCTCGACGAGATCTATTCCCGGATTGCGGGACAGGCCCCCGACGCGACGGTCAACGTCGACCTCGTCAGCCATTCGCAGGATCAGACCTGCGTCTTCATCGTCGCCCCGCGCGCCGAGGCGCCCGCGGTCGACGAGGCGTTGCGCGCCATCGGCTTCACCCGGCCCGCTTCCCCGCCCGCCGAAAGCCCTGCCGAGCGTAAGAAACTGCTCGAAGCGGAGATCGCGCAGGCGAACGAGGCGATCGAGGCCGCCCGGACGGAGATCGTCTCGCACGGCGGCGACCGCCCGGACCTCAAGCTGCTGGCCGATTACCTGCGGCTGCGGGCGGAAAAATACGACGTCATCGGGCGGCTCATGCAGTCCCGGCGGGCGTTCATCCTCTCCGGCTACGTCACCGCGCGAAACGCCCAGCCGCTTTCGGAGGAGCTCTCCTCCAAATTCGACGTGGCCGTAGAACTCACCTCTCCCGGGCCCGACGAGGACGTGCCGGTCGTGCTCAGGAACAACCGCTTTTCCGAGCCGGTCGAATCGGTCGTCGAAAGCTACAGCCTTCCCGGCAGGCATGAGATCGACCCGACGACCATCATGTCCTTCTTCTATTACATCCTCTTCGGCATGATGCTCTCCGACGCGGGCTATGGCCTCGTCATGACGATCGCCTGCGCGGTCGTGATCCTCAAGTACAAGAACATGGAGCCCGGCATCGGCAAGATGGTCAAGATGTTCTTCTGGTGCGGGCTGTCCACCACCTTCTGGGGATTCATGTTCGGCAGCTTCTTCGGGGATGCGGTCGCGGTCATCTCGTCGACCTTCTTCCACAGCGATTTGGCGCTGCGGCCCATCTGGTTCGAGCCGGTCAGCGAACCCATCCGCCTGCTGACCTTCTCCTTCCTCATCGGCATCATCCACCTCTTTGTCGGGCTGGGGCTCAAATTCTACCAGTACGCGCGGGAGGGGAAATATTACGACGCAATCTGCGACGTTGTGTTCTGGTACCTGCTGGTCGGCGGCGGCATCGTCTACCTGCTGACCATGCCGATGATCACCGAGATGCTCGGCATCCCCTTCCAGCTTCCGCCGATCGCCGCAACTGTCGCGGTGTGGTGCGCGCTCGCGGGGCTCGTCGGGATCGTCCTGACAGGCGGGCGGGATTCCAAAAATCCCTTCGCGCGTCTGGCGCAGGGGCTTTACAGCGCCTATAACGTCACCGGCTATCTCAGCGACATCCTCTCCTATTCCCGCCTGCTGGCGCTCGGTCTGGCGACCGGCGTCATCGCGCAGGTCTTCAACAAGATGGGCAGCATGGCGGGCGGCGGCATCGTCGGTGCGATCATGTTCATCGTCGTATTCCTGATCGGCCACACGCTGAACATCGGCATCAACCTGCTGGGCGCCTACGTTCACACCAACCGCCTGCAGTTCGTCGAGTTCTTCGGCAAGTTCTATGAGGGAGGCGGCCGCGCGTTCACGCCGTTCGCAGCCCATACGAAATATTACAAATTTAAGGAGGAAATCTGAAATGAGTTCTTTGGGAATTGCTTTTGCGTTGCTTGGTGCGGCCCTCGCCGCTTTGATGGCTGGGATCGGTTCCGCGATCGGCGTCGGCATGGCCGGCGAGGCCGCGGCTGGCGCGGTCACCGAAGACCCCAACCGCTTTGGTAAGGTCCTGATTCTTCAGCTTCTCCCCGGCACGCAGGGCATCTACGGCCTGCTGATCGCCTTCATCACCCTGACCCAGATCGGAATCCTCGGCGGCGACCCCAACATCTCTCTCGTCAAGGGCCTGCTCTATTTCGCCGCCTGCATGCCGATGGCGTTCGTCGGCCTCTGGTCCGCGATCCGTCAGGCGCGCGCTTCCGTCGCCTCGATCAGCATGATCTGCAAACGTCCCGAGACGTTCGGTAAGTCCATGATCTTCCCGGCGATGGTCGAGACCTACGCGATCCTCGCCCTGCTCGTTTCGATCCTCTCGATCTTCGGCGTCGGCGGCCTGAGCCTGTGATCCCCGGCGGAATGTTCCGCACTTTCAAAGTAAGGAGAATTCTGCTATGACCGGACTAGAAAAAATTGTACAGCAGATTCGGGACGAGGCGCAGCAGGCCGCGGACGCGGTCATCGCACAGGCGAAGGAGGAGGCCGGGCAGATCGCCGCGAAGGCGGCGGAGGACGCGCAGGCGCAGTCCGGCGCGATCCTGGCCAAATCGAAAACCGACGTGCAGAACCATCTGGCCGCCGCGAAATCCGCCGCCGAGCTGGCGCAGCGCCGGGCGGTGCTCGCCGCCAAGCAGGAGATCATCGGCGAAGCGATTGAAAGCGCCCGCCAGTCGATCTACAAGCTCCCCGATTCCGACTATTTCGCGCTGATCCTCAAAATGATCAGCAAGTTTTCCCTCCCGCAGGAGGGCGAGCTGCTCTTCTCCCCCGCCGACCTCGGGCGGCTGCCCGCCAGCTTCGAGACCTCGCTCGCGAAATCCGCGAACGGGAAGCTCACCGTCTCGCGGGAGACCCGCGCCATCGACGGCGGCTTCGTGCTCAGCTACGGCGGCATCGAGGAAAACTGCTCGATCGAGGCGCTCTTCTATGCGGCGCGCGAGCGGCTGCAGGACCGGGTCCAGGAGCTCCTCTTCTCTTAAATCGCGCAAAGGAGGTTAGGCAATGTCCGATTCGTTATATACCTATGCCGTTGCGCGTATCCGCTCCAAGGAGCTCTCTCTCCTCAACTCGCAGGCGATCGAACAGCTGCTCGCGGCCAAGAGCCATGACGAGTGCATGCGCCTGCTGGCCGACCGCGGCTGGGGGGACGGAGAGCCCGGCATCGGCGCCGAGCGCATGCTCGCGGCCGAGCGGGAGAAGACCTGGAGCCTGATCGGGGAGCTGGTGGAGGACATGTCGGTCTTCGACGTCTTCCTCTACGCCAACGACTACCACAATCTCAAGGCCGCGGTCAAGCTGGTCTGCACCGGCGAAGAGGACTTCGGCATCTTTATTTCGCACGGGACGGTCGATTATCGCGCGATTCTTGACGCCGTGCGCCAGAAGGAATTCGGCCTGCTGCCCGAGGCGATGCGCGCCCCCGCCGAGGAGGCGTATACCGCCCTCTCCCAGACCCGGGACGGCCAGCTCTGCGACATCGTCATCGACCGCGCCGCGCTCGAGGCGATCGAGCGCGCCGGGCGGGAGAGCGAGAGCGATCTGATCGCCAAATACGCCGAGCTCACCGTCGCGGCGGCGGACATCAAGACCGCCGTGCGCTGCCAGAAAACGGGCAAGCCCCTCGAGTTCATCCGCCGCGCGCTGGCGCCCTGCCGGTCGCTCGATGTCTACCAGCTCGCGCGCGCGGCCGCAGACAGCCTCGAGGCCGTCAGCGACTACCTCTCCGCGACCGACTACGCGGCCGCCGTCTCGGCGCTTGAGCAGTCGCCCTCCGCGTTCGAGCGGTGGTGCGACAACGTGATCATCGAGTCGATCCGCCCGCAGCAGTTCCAGGCGTTCGGCATCGGGCCGCTCGCCGCCTATATCCTCGGGCGGGAAAACGAGATCAAGTGCGTGCGGATCATCCTCTCCGGCAAGCTCAACGATTTGCCGGAGGCGTCGATCCGGGAAAGGATCAGGGAGATGTATGTATAGGACAGCAGTCATGGGGGACCGGGACAGCATCTACGGTTTCGCGGCGCTCGGCCTGGACACCTTCCCGGTCACCGACCCGGCCGAAGCCGCAAAGCAGCTCCGCAGGCTCGCGGAGGGCGATTACGCGGTGATCTACGTCACCGAGGCGCTCGCCGCCCAGCTCGAAACGGAGATCGACCGCTACCGCGCCCAGCGCCTCCCCGCCATCATCCCCATCCCCGGCGTCTCGGGGAACACCGGCATGGGCATCCGGAACGTGAAAAAATCGGTGGAGCAGGCAGTTGGCTCCGACATCATCTTCGGCGGCAACTGACCGCCGGCAAAATAGGGCTTTCGCGGACCCCGCAGCGGCGGGGCCTCCGAAACCGGAATAGAGCAGGTGAAAGCAAGCTATGAGCAAAGGTACGATCAAAAAGGTGGCCGGCCCGCTGGTCATCGCCGAGGGGATGCGCGACGCCAACATGTTCGACGTGGTGCGCGTTTCCGGGCAGCGCCTCATCGGCGAGATCATCGAGATCCACGGCGACGAGGCGTCGATCCAGGTCTATGAGGAGACCTCCGGCCTCGGCCCCGGCGAGCCGGTGGAATCGACCGGCGTGCCGATGAGCGTCGAGCTCGGCCCCGGCCTCATCTCGAATATCTACGACGGCATCCAGCGCCCGCTGGAGGAAATCCGCGCGAAGATCGGCAACTCGCTCGCGCGCGGCGTCGAGGTCCCCTCCCTCGACCGGGAGAAGAAATGGCACTTCACCCCCGCCGTCCGCCAGGGCGACGCGGTCGTCGCGGGCGACGTGATCGGCACTGTGCAGGAGACGGAGATCGTCCTGCACAAGATCATGGCCCCCGTGGGAGTCGTCGGCACGATCAAATCGATCGAAGAGGGCGACTATACCATCACAGAGACGGTCGCCGTCATCGAGACGGCCAACGGGGCCGAACAGCCGCTGACGCTGATGCAGCGCTGGCCGGTCCGCCGCGGGCGCCCCTACAAGGAAAAACTCTCCCCCGACATGCCGCTGGTCACCGGCCAGCGCGTCATCGACGCCCTCTTCCCCATCGCCAAGGGCGGCGTGGCCGCCGTTCCCGGGCCGTTCGGCTCGGGCAAGACGGTCATCCAGCACCAGCTGGCGAAATGGGCCGAGGCGGACATCGTCGTCTACATCGGCTGCGGCGAGCGCGGCAACGAGATGACCGACGTGCTCAACGAGTTCCCCGAGCTGAAGGACCCGAAAACGGGCCGCAGCCTGATGGAGCGCACCGTGCTGATCGCGAACACGTCGGATATGCCCGTCGCGGCGCGCGAGGCGTCGATCTACACCGGCATCACGATCGCCGAATACTTCCGCGACATGGGTTATTCGGTCGCGCTGATGGCCGACTCGACCTCCCGCTGGGCGGAAGCCCTGCGCGAGATGTCCGGCCGCCTCGAGGAGATGCCCGGCGAGGAGGGCTACCCCGCCTACCTCGGCAGCCGCCTCGCGCAGTTCTATGAGCGCGCCGGCCGTGTCATCACGCTCGGCTCCGAAGGCCGCGAGGGCTCCCTCTCGGCGATCGGCGCCGTCTCCCCTCCGGGCGGCGACATCTCCGAGCCGGTTTCGCAGGCGACGCTGCGCATCGTCAAGGTCTTCTGGAGCCTCGACGCGCAGCTTGCCTACCAGCGCCACTTCCCCGCCATCAACTGGCTGACAAGTT
Source organism: uncultured Anaerotruncus sp. (assembly GCF_902490045.1). Taxonomy (GTDB): domain Bacteria; phylum Bacillota; class Clostridia; order Oscillospirales; family Ruminococcaceae; genus Anaerotruncus. Next base: position 35,747 of record NZ_CABUCJ010000001.1, on the reverse strand, counting down.
ATTCGCTTTACACGGATACCACCGAAAAATGGTTCAACGAGAACGTCGCGTCCGAGTGGTCCTCCCTGCGCCAGCGGATGATGCTGCTTTTGCAGGAGGAATCGGAGCTGCAGGAGATCGTCCAGCTCGTCGGCATGGACGCGCTGTCCGCGCCCGACCGCATCAAGCTGGAGGCCGCGCGGTCGATCCGCGAGGACTTCCTGCACCAGAACTCCTTCCACGACGTCGACACCTATACCCCGCTGCCCAAGCAGTTCACGATGATGAAGCTTGTGCTCGACTATTACGACGCGGCGGTCGAGGGCCTCTCCAAGGGCATCCCGGTCGATTCCCTCGTCAACCTGCCGGTGCGCGAGCAGATCGGCCGCTTCAAGTACATCCTGCCCGACCAGATCGGACCGGAGTACGAGTCGATCCAGCGGGAGCTCGCCAGTGAGATCGCCGAGCTCGCGGCCAAACAGAAGGAGGAGTTCTAATGCCGAAGGAATATCGTACCATACAGGAGGTCGCGGGACCTCTGATGCTGGTCCGCGGCGTGGAGGGCGTCACCTTCAACGAGCTGGGTGAAATCGAGCTTGCCAGCGGCGAAAAGCGCCGCTGCAAGGTGCTGGAGATCAACGGCAGCGACGCGCTGGTCCAGCTCTTCGAGTCCTCGACCGGCATCAACCTCTCCAACTCCCGCGTCCGCTTCCTCGGGCGCAGCATGGAGCTGGGCGTCTCGGAGGATATGCTCTCCCGCGTCTTCGACGGCCTCGGCCGCCCGATCGACGGCGGCCCGGAGATCCTGCCCGAAAAACGCATGGACATCAACGGCCTGCCGATGAACCCGGCCGCCCGCAGCTACCCGCAGGAGTTCATCCAGACGGGCATCTCCGCGATCGACGGGCTCAACACGCTGGTCCGCGGCCAGAAGCTGCCGATCTTCTCGGCGTCCGGCCTGCCTCACGCCCAGCTTGCCGCGCAGATCGCGCGCCAGGCGAAGGTGCGCGGCGCCGACGAGCAGTTCGCGGTCGTCTTCGCCGCGATGGGCATCACGTTTGAGGAGTCCAACTTCTTCATCGAATCCTTCCGCGAGACGGGCGCGCTCGACCGCGCCGTGCTCTTCATCAACCTCGCGAACGACCCCGCCGTCGAGCGCATCGCGACCCCGCGCATGGCGCTGACCGCGGCCGAGTACCTCGCGTTCGAGAAGAACATGCACGTGCTGGTCATCCTCACCGACATCACCAACTACGCCGACGCGCTGCGCGAGGTTTCGGCGGCCCGCAAGGAGGTCCCCGGACGCCGCGGCTATCCCGGCTACATGTACACCGACCTCGCCTCCCTCTACGAGCGCGCCGGGCGGCAGAAGGGCAAGACCGGCTCGATCACGATGATCCCCATCCTGACGATGCCCGAGGACGACAAGACCCACCCGATCCCCGACCTCACCGGCTACATCACCGAGGGACAGATCATCCTGTCGCGCGAGCTCTACCGCAAGGGCGTCACCCCGCCGATCGACGTGCTGCCCTCCCTCTCCCGTCTGAAGGACAAGGGCATCGGCGCCGGCAAGACCCGCGCCGACCACGCGAACACGATGAACCAGCTGTTCGCCGCCTATTCCCGCGGCAAGGACGCGAAGGAGCTGATGGTCATCCTCGGCGAGGCCGCGCTGACCGATATCGACAAGCTCTACGCCAAATTCGCCGAGGCGTTCGAGCAGGAGTACGTCTCGCAGGGCTACAACGCCAACCGCGACATCGAGGAGACCCTCGACATCGGCTGGAAGCTGCTGCGCATCCTGCCGCGCAGCGAGCTGAAACGTATCGACGACAAGTTCCTCGATCAGTATTACGGCCAGCAGGAGGGGTGATGCACCGTGGCTAAAACACAGGTGAACCCGACCCGCATGGAGCTGACCAGGCTCAAGAAAAAGCTGGTCACTGCCACGCGCGGCCACAAGCTCCTCAAGGATAAGCGCGACGAGCTGATGCGCCAGTTCCTCGAGTTGGTGCGGGAAAACAAGGCCCTGCGCGAAACTGTGGAGGCGGGCATCGCCGCCGCCAACAAAAATTTCGTGCTGGCGCGCGCGGGCATGGACGACGAGGTGCTCAACGTGGCGATGATGGCCCCGATGCAGGAGGTCTACCTCGAGGCTTCTGAACGCAACGTCATGAGCGTGGAAATCCCCGTCTTCGCGTACAAGACCCGCTCGGGCGACGAAAACAACATCTATTCCTACGGCTTCGCCTTCACCTCCTCCGACCTCGACGGCGCGATCAAGTCCCTCTCGGACATCCTGCCCGACCTGCTGCGGCTGGCCGAGGTGGAGAAGTCCTGCCAGTTGATGGCGGCCGAGATCGAAAAGACCCGACGCCGCGTCAACGCGCTCGAACACGTCGTGATCCCCGAACTGCGGGAGAACATCAAGTACATCACGATGAAGCTCGACGAGAACGAACGCAGCACCCAGATCCGCCTGATGAAGGTCAAGGACATGATGCTCGAGGAAGCGCACCACTACAAGGAGCATACAGGCCAGGCCTATACTCAGTCCTAAACTACAAAATAGGACCGCCAAAAGGGCGGCCCTCATAAAACAGCATCGGAATGTTTTCGGGAAACGGCGTAGCTTCGGCTATGCCGTTTCTCCGTTTTGTAGGTTGTTGAGCAAAGACGCGGGCAGTATTCCCACAAGGCCATAGGAAATGTCAATCTGCTATTCCCTCTGAACGCTTGACCTGTCGGGAGCATGAACATAAATCGTGTCTATTGTAATGCAACACGCCCTTGGTATTCGCTACGAATAATTTCGTCCATTTCTTCCGGCGTTTCTTTGCACCCGCCTGCAAGCCACTTTTTCACAATCGCATTAAATCCACTTCTGAAAAACTCAATATGGTATTCAACATGTCGATTACCAAAATCTTGCTTTGCTTGATGAATGTCATAATACCTGAGCTTGAATTGATTATCATAGCCGAGCTTAAAGTAGGTGCAGTAAAACAGTTGATTATCCCTGATGTGGCGAAACAGTTTCAGATAATCATTGCTGTTAAACTTCTGCGTTGTCTCTGCTTCATAAAGTAAATCTACTTCTCTTTCCAAATCTACTCTTACTTTGTCCGCAAGTTCATAAATGTCTACATAGTTCGCGTAGAAAGTGCTGCGGTTCAATTCACACCGCTTGCAAATGTCCGAAACGGTTATTTCGTGAAGTTCCTTTGTCTGCAGCAATTCAATAAAGACCTTTTCAATGCGTTCAATGGATTCGCGCCGGCGTCGATTGTTTTTTGTGTTCATGGTAGCCCTCTTTTATTATTCCAACACTTGTCTGCAAATTGATGATTGTTTCTGTTCCCAGCCACCATTATACTAAACTTATACAGAAACAACAACTGTTGTTTTAATAAATTGTGGAGGTAAATTAAATGAAGAAAAGCAGTTTTGTCGCAATGGTATTAGGAACGGTCAGCGGGGTTTTATTCGCCCTCGGAATGTGTATGGCTCTCATCCCGGAGTGGGGAGCATTTCAGCCGGGAATTGTATTCGGGTGCGTCGGGCTTCTGCTTGGGCTTGTTACGCTGATCGTATGGCGGAAAATGGAACACAAAGCGCCTATCGAGTTTTCGGGTAAAACGGTTTTTGCGGTTATCGTCGGCGTTGTCGGCGCTTTGGCGTTGGGCGTTGGAATGTGTTTCAGTATGGTTTGGGGTAAGATGATTCTGGGAGTTGTAATTGGTCTGATTGGCCTTGTTGTCTTGCTCTTCTTAATTCCCTTAACAAAAGGCGTAAAGGAATGAACTATGCCGCGCATTAAACGGCATCATCGGGTTTAATGGTATGAGTATAAAGCAAAACGTACTTGATAAAATCGAAGCCACAGAATTCGGAAAACGAATGGTGAAGGAACAGCGATACAGAATGGTATCAGCCGCAGCTTGCGGTTTCTCTGTTAATCTGCTGTATGCTCTCTATCATGGGGCGCTTGGTATTGCCAATCGGTCACTATGGTTTATTACTGTATGCGCTCACTACACCATTTTGAGTACCATGCGTTTTTCAGCCGTTTTATGTGAATGGAAAAGCAATTCTACGGACTCTCTCGACACAGAATATTTTGTGATGAAGCTGTCCGGTATGCTGCTTGCTGTATTAAGCTTTGTTTTGACAGGCGTAATTTACATTAGCTCAACAGAAAATATCGTAACAAAGTATAATCCCGTGATTATGATAACCATTGCCACTTACACTTTCTATAAAATCACAATGGCAATCATACGTGCAGTGAAGCAGCGAAAAAATCCCTCGCCCTTGCTTGCGACTATTCGCAGTATCGGCTATGCGGATGTAGCCGTGTCCGTTTTAACCTTACAGCGGTCTATGTTTGCTTCTTTCGGAAGCATAGGCGATTTCAGCGCACATATTATGGATATCTTAACCGGAGCTGCTGTCTGCCTATTTGTTTTTATGCTTGGCGTCACAATAACAAGAAAAGGAAAGGTGTGTAGTTATGGCAAAATCTAAAATTGTAAAAGCAAATGAAAAGATTGCCGAGAAGGTTGTTGGAGCATTTGGGAAAATTGAGGACACCGTTGTTGGCGGATATACTAAAATAGAGGATGCCTTTGTTGACCGCTATCTTACCAAAGACGGCGAAACCATAGGAGACGCGAAGAAAAGATTACGGGGAGAACATGAATAGTAAAAAAACCATTAAGCTGCGGTTAGTGTGCTGCCTTTCGCGCCTTACAGAAACGGCAGCTTTGAAGATTCAATAGAAGGTATTTTTATATCCCCCTCAAAAATGGCGTTCTATTGGCGTGACAAAATGAGAAAGACGGGTAAAAAGCAATCGCTTTTTGCCCGTCTTTCTCCGCATCCTGTATGGCAGCTACCCTGTTTCAAACAGCAGGACGGTCAGCACGACCGCAACCAGGGCGTGCCGGCGTTTCACACAGCTCCCCCGTCAAACGGGCAGACGCGGGAATCCGCCGTTTCAGGCGTGTCCCGTACCGGCATCTGCGCAATGGCGACCGGCTCCGCCGTGTCGTAGACGGGCATCAGCTCCGCGTCAAAACCGTAGGAAGGCAGCTGCTCGGCGGCGGGCGCGCGCAGCTCGAGCACCCGGCCGTCTCCCGTCACGCGGATCGGGCGGTCGTCGGGCAGCAGGCGCATCTCAACCGTCTCCGCCGGCGGCTCGGGCGGCCGGGCGGTAAGCGCCGGGGAGGCGGCAAGCAGTGTCAGCGCCGCCGCAATGCAGGCAAATTTCAGCAGATGATTGATCCGGCCCATGCCGGTCCCCCCTTTTTGTCCTTCTGTGAAATCAGTGGCGGAAAAAGCGTGTTTTACTGCCGAAAATGTTAACAAATTAGACTTGATTTTTCCTTTGACTTATATTATAGTATTGTTAGCACTCATACTAATTGAGTGCTAACTTTTCGTTTCTCATGAAATTCTCATAGAAAGGTCTGGTTTCATGCGCACCAAGCAGTTCAAGGCCGAGAGCAAGCGGCTGCTCGAATTGATGATCAATTCGATCTACACCCATCGGGAGATCTTTCTGCGCGAACTGATCTCCAACGCCTCCGACGCGATCGACAAACTCTACTACCATTCCCTTTCGGACAACCTCACCGGGCTTTCAAGGGACGATTTTTCGATCGAGCTGGCGGTCGACAGGGAGGCCCGCACCCTTACGATCACGGACAACGGCTGCGGCATGACGAAGGACGAGCTCGAAAGCAACCTCGGCACGATCGCCAAGTCGGGCTCCCTCGCCTTTAAGCAGGAAGAGGAGGGCGAGCACAGGGATGAGATCGATATCATCGGCCAGTTCGGCGTCGGCTTCTATTCCGCGTTTATGGTCGCCTCCCGCGTCACCGTCTACAGCCGCCCCTACGGCTCGGACGAGGCGTGGAAGTGGGAGAGCCGCGGCGTGGAGGGCTATACGATCGAACCCTGCGAGATGGAAGGCCACGGCACAAAGATCGTGCTGACCCTCAAGGAGAACGAGGGCGAGGAGAACTACGACGAGTTCCTCGAACCGCACCGCATCTCCGCGCTTGTGAAACGGTACTCCGACTACATCCGCTACCCCATCCGCATGGACATGCCCACGCGCCGCCTCAAGGAGGGCTGCCCCGAGGACAAGCCCGAATATGAGGACTGCACCGAGCACGAGACCCTCAACAGCATGGTGCCCATCTGGAAGAAGAACAAATCGGAGCTGAAGGACGAGGACTATAACAACTTCTACAAGGAGAAATACTTCGATTTCGAGGACCCGGCGCTCGTCATCCACAGCTCCACCGAGGGCGCGGCGACCTACAACGCCCTGCTCTTCATCCCTTCCCGCGCCCCCTTCAACTACTACTCCCGCGACTACGAGAAGGGGCTCCAGCTCTACGCCTCGGGTGTGCTCATCATGGACAAATGCGCCGACCTGCTGCCCGACTGCTTCAGCTTCGTGAAGGGCCTCGTCGACTCGCAGGACCTCTCCCTCAACATCTCCCGCGAGATGCTCCAGCACGACCGTCAGCTCAAGGTGATCGCCGGACGGCTCGAAAAGAAAATCCATTCCGAACTGCTCTCGATGCTCAAAAACGACCGGGAGAAATACGAGAAGTTCTGGAAAAACTTCGGCCTCCAGCTCAAATTCGGCGTCTACAACGACTACGGCGCCAAGAAGGACCTGCTCCAGGACCTGCTGCTCTTCCACTCGTCGAGCGAAGGGAAGCTGGCCACCCTGTCGGAGTATGTCGGCCGCATGAAGGAGTCGCAGAAATATATCTACTACGCCTGCGGCGAGACGGTGGACAAGATCAACCTGCTGCCCCAGACCGAACTGCTCCGCGACCAAGGCTACGAAATCCTCTGCCTCACCGACGACGTGGACGAGTTCGCGCTCAAGATGCTTTTCAAGTATGAGGACAAGGAATTCAAGTCGGTCGCCGACAAGGACCTCGGTTTGGAAACCGAGGAGGAAAAGGAAGAGATCAAAAAGCAGAACGAGGAGAACAAGGATCTGCTCGGCTTCCTGCGGGACGCCCTCGACGGCAAGGTCAAGGAGGTGCGCCTTTCCAGCCGGCTCAAATCCCACCCCGTCTGCCTCTCGAGCGAGGGCGCGGTTTCGCTTGAGATGGAAAAGGTGCTCAGCGCGATGCCGGGCGAACAGAAGCCCAAGGCGGAGCGGGTGCTGGAAGTCAACGCCTCCCACCCCGTCTTTGCCGCGATGCAGAAGCTCTACGCGGATGAGGACGGCCGCGGCCGGCTGGGGCAGTACGCCTCCCTGCTCTATTCGCAGGCGCTGCTCATCGAAGGGATGTCGATCGACGACCCCGTCGCCTTCTCCAACGCCATCTGCGATCTCATGTCAAAATAACGAACCACGGGCTTTCAGCGGACAGCATTTTTGTGCTGTCCGCTTTATTTGTGCGAGATGCCAAAAAGTCATTGACTTTTTTCGTGCAGGTACTATAATGACTCCGTTATTATGATGTGAACAGGGGACGCTTATGGATCAAAATGTCAATTCCCGCGGGTATCTCTTTCAGCTTACCTGGCCAATTTTCGTCGAGCTGGTCCTCCAGATGCTCGTCAGCAACGTCGACCAGATGATGGTGGCCCGCACTTCCCCCACCGCCGTCGCAGCGATCGGCAACGCCAACGTCATCACCAACCTGCTGCTCATCTCCTTCTCGGTCATCTGCATGGCGGCAACCATCCTGATCACCCAGTATATCGGCGCGGGCAGCACCGAGCGGGTCGCCCAGACCTACACCGTTTCTCTCGTGGTCAACGTCACGCTCTCGCTCGTCATCTTCGTCTCCCTCACCTTCTTTTCCACGCAGATCTACGGGCTGATGGGGGTCCCGGCGGAGCTGATGCCCGAGGCGAGCGCCTATCTGCGCATCATCGGCGTCGGCATGCCCCTGCAGGCCATCCACCTGACCTTCGTCGCCTTCTTCCGCGCGCACGGCCTCACCAAGCAGACGATGTTCATCTCGATCGTCATCAACCTCCTGAACATCGCCGGCAACTTCCTCCTCATCGGCGGCATGGGACCGATTCCGATGCTCGGCGTCGCGGGCGCGGCCATCTCGAGCGACCTGTCCCGCCTGGTCGGCGTCGTCATCGTCATCTGGCTCTTTAAGCGCACGGTCCGCACCCCCGTCGATTTCCGAAACCTGCGCCCCTTCCCCGTCGACCACCTCAAGCGCCTTCTCAAAATCGGCATCCCCTCGGGCGGCGAGTCGATTTCCTACAACCTGACCCAGATCGTCATCCAGACGATGTGCAATTCCCTGCCCATCTTCGTCATCACGGCGCGCGCCTATTCCAACATGTTCGCGATGCTCTCCTACATCTACGGCTCCGCGATCGCACAGGCCACCCAGATCATCGTCGGCTATCTGATGGGCGCGCGTAAGATCGAGGAGACCGACCGACGCGTCAACGCGACGCTGCGCGCCGCGATGCTCGTCTCCTTCGTGATCTCGCTGCTGCTTTTCCTGCTCTGCGAGCCGCTCTTCGGCCTCTTTACGAGCGACCCGCAGGTGCTTGCCATGTGCCGGACGATCATGGGCATCGAAATCTTGCTCGAACTCGGGCGCGCGGCCAACATCGTCCTCTTCCGCGCGCTGCAAACGGCGGGGGACATCCGCTTCCCCATCTGCCTCAATGTCACCACCGTCTGGACGGTCGCGGTCGGCGGCGGCTACCTGCTCGGCATCGTCCTCGGGCTCGGGCTGCCCGGCATCTGGATCGCCATGACCTGCGACGAGTGCTTCCGCGGGCTCGTCTCCTTCCTGCGCTGGCGCAATGGAAACTGGCGCTCCAAGCATCTGCTCGACTGATTGGGGCATACTAATCCGGAAATCTTTTGACCGGAGTGATCCCATGAAAAAATCCATAAGCAAGGTCGCCGTCATCGGAGCGGGGCTCGTCGGCTCCTCCACCGCCTTCAGCCTGCTGACACAGGGCCTCTGCGACGAAATCCTGCTCGTCGACCGCAACGCCGAACGCGCCCATGGGGAGATGATGGACCTGCGGGACGGCATCGACTATCTCGGCCGCAACATCCGGGTGACGGCCGGCGGATATGCCGGCTGCGGCGACGCGGACATCGTCGTCATCACCGCCGGGCCGCCGCCCCGCGAGGGCCAGACCCGGCTTGACACCCTCGGTCTCTCGAAGGAGATCGTCCGGTCGATCGTCGGGCCGGTCATGGAGGCGGGGTTCTCGGGCATCTTCCTCATCATCTCCAACCCGGTGGACATCATCGCGCAGTACGTCTGGAAGCTCTCCGGGCTGCCCAAAAGCCAGGTGATCGGCACCGGCACCGCGCTCGACTCCGCCCGCCTCAAGGCGCTCCTCGGCGAGCTGATCGGCGTCGACCCGCGCAGCGTCCACGCCTTTGCGCTCGGCGAGCACGGCGACAGCCAGATGGTCCCCTGGTCGCGCGTCACCGTGGGCGGCAAGACCTTCGACGAGGTCCTGCAGGACAATCCCGGCCGCTTTGAGGGGGTCGACCTCGACCGGCTTGTCCACGACACCGTCCAGGCAGGCTGGGAAATTCTCAAGCGCAAGGGCACGACCTACTACGGCATCGCCACCACCGCGGCGGGTATCATCAAGTGCATCCTGCACGACGAAAACCGCATCATCCCCGTCTCCACCCTGCTCGAGGGAGAATATGGCGAACGCGGCGTCTTCTGCGGAGTGCCCGCGGTTATCGGGCGCGGCGGAATCCAGGAAATCGTCCAGCTCCCCCTCACTGGCGCCGAGGAAGAAAAATTCCACGCCTCCTGCGAGGTCCTGCGCGGCTTCGTCAAGGACCTTTAAAAAAGCGTCCCGCTTAAAAGCGGGACGCTTTTTTCTTATGCCAGCCCGAACAGCCGCGCCGCGCCCGCGACGAGGAAGCAGACGACCATGCCGATCACCGTCGGCACGAGGAAGGAAATCGCCGTCCACTTCCAGCTCTGCGTCTCCTTGCGTATGGTCAGGCAGGTCGTCGAGCAGGGCCAGTGCATCAAGGAAAAGAGCATCGTGCACACCGCCGTCAGCCAGGTCCAGCCATTGTCGACAAGCAGCGTCTTGAGCTGCGCGAGATTGTCGAAGTCGAGGATGCTCCCCGTCGCCAGATAGGCCATGATGATGATCGGCACGACGATCTCGTTGGCCGGGAACCCGAGGATGAACGCCATGAGGATCACGCCGTCCAGCCCGAGCAGCCGTGCGAAGGGATCGAGGAAGCCCGCACAGTGGGCCAGCAAACTCATACCCCCGACGGTGACGTTGGCCATCACCCAGATGACGAGCCCGGCCGGCGCCGCGACGACGATCGCGCGCCCAAGTACGAAGAGGGTCCGGTCAAAGATCGAACGGACGATCACCCTGCCGATCTGCGGACGGCGGTAGGGCGGCAGCTCAAGGGTAAAGGAGGACGGCATCCCCTTGAGGATCGTGCAGGAGAGGAGCGCCGACACCGCGAAGGTCATCAGCACGCCGAGCACGATGACAGCAGTGAGCAGCAGGGTCGAAACGACGGAGGAAAACGCGCCCACCGCGCCCCCGACAAAAAACATCGTGATAATTGCAATAAGGGTCGGGAATACCCCTCCCGGAGGCTGGAAACCTCCGGAGCAACGAGAGACAAGCGGCTGATAAATTCCTATCCCTTGTACACAAAAATATGGAGGTCCTTGCCGTCCCACTCCAGCTTCTTCACGAACAGCCGGACGAAGTCGCGCTTCTCGTGGATGGTCATGTCGTCGAAGTGTTCCTTGAAGCCCGAGAGTGCCCAGGAGAGCGCCGCAATCTGCGCTTCTCCCATCTTCGCGCCCAAATGAGCCTGTTTTGCCTGCGCCTTGGCAGCCGTCAGCCGCTTCAGTTCCTCGTCCAATTCCTCCATCCGGGCGCTCACATGCCGCACCACTGATTCGTTCCCCCCGGATGCTGCCAGCGTTGCCACCAGGCCGTCCATCTCCCGCTGTGCCTTTTCCATCTGGGCACCGAAATGCCCCGCCGGGTCTGCTGGTATCTGGTCCTCAATCTTCTTTTTCAGCGCGTCCAAAAGCTGATAGATCCCGTTGTCCTCATGGACGTAGTCCATCAGATACTCAGATACCTTGTGATCCGCCTGCTGCCCGCTCAGGTTCTGGCAGTCGCAGAGCCCTCCATCCCGCAGCTTATTTCCACAGATGTAATCGAACAGCGTTTCGCTGTTGCTGCGGCGTTTGGCAAACATCCGCGCCCCGCACTTGGAACAGAAAATCTGTCCCGAAAGCAGCGAATAGTCGTTGTAGCTCAGTGGGGATTTCGCGATGTTCTTCTCCGACCTCTCCTCCAAAAGCTGCTGCACCCGCACCCAATCTGCGCCGCTGACGATCCCCCGATGCTTGCCGACCGCGATGATCCACTGGGATTTATCCAGCCGGGAGTGGCCTTTTCGGGTATAATTTCGCTTGTTGTAGGAAAGAAGCCCATATTTGTCCGAGCATCCCTCAAGCGGGAAACACACATCCGACCCGCAGCTGACGAAGTAGTCCCGCGCGGCACGATCGGCGATGCAGTAGACTGGGTTGCGTAAAATATCCTTGATGCCCGGCAGCGAATAGGGGTCTCCATTACGGTTACAGATGCCGGCATGAATCAGATACTTGGAAACGCCGTTCAGCGAACGCAACTCCAAATACTTCTGGAACAGGAGCTTAACCGTGCCGATCTCAGCGGGATTGGACTTCAGCTTGAACGAGGTCTTTACTTTTCCATCGACGACACACTCTTCAACTTTCTCGCTTTGGTAGCCGGTAGGCGGAGCTCCGCCCAGCCAGCGGCCGGTGCGGGCCAGCATCAGCATATTGTCCCGCACCCGCTCGGCAATCGTCTCCCTCTCGAGCTGGGCGAACACGCTCGCGATGTACATCATCGCCTTACCCATGGGCGTGGAGGTGTCGAATTGCTCCTTGATGCAGATGAATCCGATGTCCCGCGATATGAAATCCTCCACCAACGGTGCAAAGTCCCCCACACTGCGGCTTATGCGATCGAGCCGGTAGCAGACGATGTAATCCGGTTTCTGCTTCTTCGAGTCGGCCAGCATCCTTTGGAACTGCGGCCGGTCGAGATTTTTGCCGGAAAAGCCCTCGTCCTCGTAGACGGTGACCTCGGCGGCCCTGCCACCATCAATACGGTTTGTGATGTACTGCCGACACATCTCCACCTGATTTTCGATGGACTCGCCCTTGCCGGTCCAGACCGACTTGCGGCTGTAGATGTAAATCCGCATAACTTTCACCTCCTTTGAAAAATAGAACAGTCAACTTATTCCGCTTCTTCTACAAAGGTCGCTTTCACCAATGCGTCCAAGGGTATCTTGGATGCATTTGAAAGATAGATTTTTCCATTTTCTTCAATAAAAAGGATCTTGTCTCCTTCTTTGACGCCCAATTTTCGGCGGATACCAATCGGTATCGTAATTTGCCCTTTGGCGGTAATCTTTGCAAGCTCCATCTATGACGCCCCTTTCGCCGAGTAATGTATTCCTTACACTAATTATATCAAAGCAATTGGAAAAATCAAAGACTTCCAACGCTTATATAATTAGAACATCATAAAATATAGAGAAATAAATTTGCAAAAGGCATTTCTGACAATACATTTTAAGTATTAGCTATATCAGTAACAAGGCCCTATAATGAAAGTAACCTGAGGAGTTCTTCGTTTATGTATGAAAGGCGGATGAAAAGTGGAGTACACAAAACTGGGTGCTTCTGATTTGCGAGTCTCGCGAATCTGCATGGGCTGCATGGGCTTTGGCGACGCGCAGAAGGGCCAGCACTCTTGGACGCTGGATGAAGCGCATTCCAGAGAGATCATCCGGCGCGGCTTGGAGCTGGGCGTGAATTTTTACGACACGGCCATCGCCTACCAGAGCGGCACCAGCGAGCAGTATGTGGGCCGGGCGCTGCGGGATTATGCAAAGCGCAACGAGGTGGTCGTGGCCACCAAGTTCCTGCCCCGCACCGCCACGGATCTTGAAAACGGGATCAGCGGGCAGCAGCACATCCAGCGGATGATCGATAAAAGCCTGCAAAATCTCGGCATGGACTATGTGGATCTCTATATCTACCATATGTGGGATTTTGCAACGCCGCTTTACGAGATCATGGACGGACTCAACCGCATCGTAAAGGCGGGAAAGGCCCATTACATCGGAATCTCCAACTGCTTTGCGTGGCAGCTTGCCAAGGCGAATGCCCTGGCTGAAAGAGAAGGCTTTGCGAAATTTGTTTCCATTCAAGGACATTATAACCTGCTTTTCCGCGAGGAGGAACGGGAAATGGTTCCCCTCTGTCGAGAAGAAAACATTGCGTTGACGCCCTACAGCGCGCTGGCCGGAGGACGGCTTTCCAGGCACCCTGGTGAGACATCGAAACGTCTGCGGGAGGACAGCTACGCGAGATTCAAGTATGACGCCACAGCGCAACAGGACGGTGTGATCATCGAACGTGTGGCGGAGCTGGCCAAGCAAAAGGGTATTTCCATGACGGAAATCTCTCTGGCGTGGCTGTTGACAAAGGTGGATTCTCCAGTTGTCGGCGCCACCAAGCTCCATCATATTGAGGGCGCAGCAAAGGCTGTGGAGCTTACCCTGTCAGAAGAAGAAATCTGTTATTTGGAGGAAGCCTATATTCTTCACAAGCTGGTGGGCGTGATGGCGGAAAACAATGAAAAAATGTTAAAGGCTTCACCCACCTGGTCAATTGGGGACCAAACACTCTGAGGCCCTCTTATTCTGTTTGAAAAACAGATATAGGAATATAGCATTTCTTAACATAAGATATGTTGATTATGCGTTAACCCTGTGCTATACTGTGGGCAAAGAGGTGAGCCTATGGAACTGCGTGTATTAAACTATTTTTTGATGGCGGCCCGGGAGGAAAACATCACAAAGGCAGCTCAGCTTTTGCACGTGACGCAGCCTACCTTATCCCGCCAGCTCATGCAGCTGGAGGAGGAACTGGGCGTCAAGTTGTTTCAGCGGAGCAACCACAGTATCATCCTCACCGAGGAGGGGATGCTCTTAAAGCGGCGGGCGCAGGAGCTGATCAGCCTGGCGGAAAAAACAAGGCTGGATTTGATGCAGAAGGATGCGGAGCTGACGGGTGAAATCTCGATTGGCTGCGGCGAGCTGCAAAGTGTGGACTTCCTTGCGAAGCTCCTGGCCCGATTTCAAGCAGAGCACCCTCTTGTTCAAATGAGCATTTTCAGCAGCAATACGGACAGCATCAAGGAGCGCATCGAAAACGGACTCCTGGATATGGGGCTTGTGCCCGAGCCTGTGGACATGACAAAATATGCTTTCTTGCAGGTGCCGCAGAAGGAAACCTGGGGCGTACTGGTTCACAAGGATTCTGAACTTGCCGGGAAACAGTCCGTCAGCCCATCCGAACTATTGAATGTCCCCTTAATGGTTCCCAACGGTAATCTGATTCAGGGGTTCATCGCCAACTGCTTTGGGGTTGATTTTGACGATCTGCATATCGTGGGCCTCTATAACCTGCTTTACAATGCGGCAATCCTGGTGCGCAACAAAATCGGCGCAGCCGTCTGCATCAAGTTGGATTGCAGTTATGACGATACCTACTTTATTCCACTTTCCCCGCCCATGGAGAGCGGTTCTGTTTTGGTGTGGAAGAAAGATCAGATGACCGCTCCCACCACAGCCGCATTTCTTGAATACTCCCAGAAATGCGTAACAGGCATTTCAATGAATACGATATAAGTATTAGACATATCAATAGGCGAGTTTTATACTAAAGGCGTACCCGAGAGGGAGCGCCTTTATTTTTTATTCCGCGTGGAGAGGAGTCAAACAAAAAATGACAAAGACGGAAGCAAGTGAGCATTACAACATCCCTGTAGAGGTACTGGACGAATATGAAAGCTGGGGACTCTGCGGTGAGGTCAAAAAAGTCATGGGCGCATGGCAGTATGACGACAGGGATATCGAACGCCTCAGCATGATCATGACCCTGCACGATATCGGTTTCAGCAACAAGGAAATCGAAACCTATATGCGCCTGATGCTGGCGGGAGACTCCACCGAACAGGAGCGGCTGCGGATGCTAACCGACAAGCGCAGCGACACGCTGGACGAAATCCATTTCCGGGAAAGGCAACTGGATCGGCTGGACTATCTTCGGTTTAAAATGAAAAAGAAAGGGATTTGATCGCAATGAAAAAAGATTTGGGCAGTATCGGCGCCCTTTACCCTGTGCCGGTGGTCGTCGTAGGCGCGATAGTGCAAGGCAAGCCTACCTGGACGCTGGCGGCGCATACCGGTATCCCTTCCCATGACCTGGTGATGGTAAGCCTTGCCAAAGCGCACTACATCAATCAAGGGATTCGGGAAAACCGGGCGCTGTCCATCAATGTGGTGGATGAAGGCTGGCTGCAAAAGGCCGACTATGTAGGCTGTGTCAGCGGCGGAAAGACAGATAAATCTAAGGTGTTCTCCTACACGACAGGAGAAGCTGGCACCCCTATGATTGACGAAGCAAAGATTTCCATGGAATGCACCGTGGAAGATGTGTACGAAACCGCCGCGTTTGAAAACTTCATGCTCAAAATCGTCCACACCTTTGCGGAGGAGTCCATTTTGACCAGGGACGGTACAAAACCAGATTTCGGCAAATTCAAGCCAGTATTGTTTGAGATGCCGGGTTATACCTACCTCAAGACCGGCGAGACCATCGCGGCGTGTATGTCGCTTGGAAAACCATGAACGCAGTCTTAAAGGAGGAGATTTTATGCCGCATATTGCAATCACCATGTTCCCAGGGAGAGACGATGAAACCAAAAAGGCGCTGGCGGTCAAGGTCCAGCGGCTGATTTGTGACGAGCTCAAAATTGAAGAAAAGGTCGTGTCGGTTTCTGTTCAGGATGTGCCGAAGGAGGACTGGAAACAGTCAATGGAGCAGATCCCCCCGGAAAGTATGTTCATAAAGTCCGGCATTTGAAAAACCGGCGTCAGATTAACAACCGGGATTGCCCGGATCGTTCAAAACAATTAGGAAGGAGTCAATCAACATGAAAAAAATATTTGCATTCCTCTTAGCCTTTACAATGCCGCTCTCGCTGGCGGCGTGCGGCGGTTCCGCTTCCACCCCATCAAGTTCCGCACCGGCTTCCGCCGCCGCTGTTTCTTCTTCGGCGGTGTCCGCGCCTGTGGAATCCACATCCGAAGCCCCCTCCGAGGCATTCTCTGAACCGACAGCTGCACCGGCGCCATCCGCCGAAATGTCTTCTGAACCGGCATCCGCGCCAGAATCCCTCTCTGAAGAGGCTCCCGCCCAGCCGGAGGAAACCGGCGCAAAGGCGCTGGTGGTCTATTTCTCCTGGTCGGGCAACACCAAAACCATCGCGGGCGAAATCGCCAGCCAGACCGGCGCGGACACGTTCGAGCTGGTACCCGTCATCCCCTATTCCACCGACTACAACACCGTCCTCGACGAGGCGCAGAACGAGCAGAGCGAAAACGCCCGCCCGGAGATCACCGGCGGCATCGAGAACTTCGCCAGCTACGATGTCGTCTATCTGGGCTTCCCCAACTGGTGGGGCGATATGCCGATGATCCTTTACAGCTTCCTGGATGCCTACGACCTGTCCGGTAAGACCATCGCCCCCTTTGTGTCCAGCGGCGGCAGCGGCTTCTCGGGCACGCTCCGCACCATCGCCGGTCTGGAGCCGGGCGCAACCATTACGGACGGTCTTTCCCTTTCCAGCTCCGCGTCCCAAAATCCCGGCGGCGCCGTGACCGAATGGCTGACCAAGATCGGCCTGGCGCAGTAAGCAGGTGAAGTATATGAAGCGATGGACCACACTGGCACTTTCCATTCTGCTGATCTTCTCTTTGTCTGCCTGCGCGGGGAACAAATCGCCCGCGCAAACCGATTACGGGAGCGCTGCTTCAGCTTCAGTCTCCACCCCGTCGCAAGAACAAGAGGTGATCCAGTTCACCCCCTCCGAGGCCGCCCCGGCACAGGTGCCGGAGCCCTTTGTCCTGGTTGAAGGCGGTACTTTCCAGATGGGCAGCCCCGATTCCGAGGCTTGGCGCAGCGGCGACGAAACCCAGCACACCGTGACTGTCAGCAATTTCTATATCAGCGCCTATGAACTGACCCAGGCGGAATATGAATCGGTTATGGGAAGCACTCCCAGCAGCTTTTCCGGGGAGCGGCTCCCTGTGGAAAATGTCTCCTGGCTTGATGCGATTGCCTACTGCAACGCCCGCAGCGAAAGCGAGGGGCTGACGCCGGCCTACACCATCAACGGGCAGAGCGTAAGCTGGGACCGCTCCGCGGACGGCTACCGCCTGCCCACCGAGGCGGAGTGGGAGTACGCCTGCCGCGCGGGAACGACCACGCCGTTCAACACGGAAAACTCCCCCAGCGCGGATGAGGTCAACTACTACGGCCACTATCCCTACCAGATCGAAGAAAACTACTTTTCGCAGGGGAACCTCTCCACCCGGCCCGGACAGTACCGGGAAACCACTGTCGCAGTCGGCAGCTTCGCGCCCAACGCCTATGGGCTGTACGATATGCACGGCAACGTGAGCGAGTGGGTCTGGGATTTCTATGGGGACTATGATGCCGCGGCGCAAACCGACCCCACCGGGCCGGACACCGGCGTCCTGCGGGTGTACCGGGGTGGCGGCTGGAACGACTTCGCAAAAAATATGCGCTCGGCCTACCGCGCCACGATGGAGCAGAACAAGGGCAGCTTTAACCTCGGTATCCGTCTTGCGCGCAACGCGTCGGCGGGGATGGGCAGTGTCAGCACCTTCGGCGCGCAAAGCCAAAGCAACTCGAACGGCGGCAACATCCTGATTGCTTACTTCTCCTGGGGCGGCAACACCCAGGGCGTCGCGGAGGAGATCCAGCGCCAGACGGGCGCGAACCTTTTTGAGATCACGCCGGCAACCCCCTATTCGGACGATTACAATACCGTCCTGGAGGAGGCGCAGCGGGATCAAAACGCACAGGCCCGTCCGGAGCTTGCCGCCCATGTGGAGAACATGGAGCAGTACGACACCATCCTGATCGGCTACCCCAACTGGTGGGCGTCAATCCCTATGCCCATTGCTTCCTTCCTGGAGGAATATGACTTCTCCGGCAAAACGATTATCCCGTTTTGCAGCCATGGCGGCGGCCGCTTCGGGCAGAGCCTGACGGCAATCGCCAAACTGGCCCCCGATGCCGCAATGGGCGAGGCGCTGGATATCCACTATTCCGGCGGCTCCAGCCTCGCGGGCGATGTGAGTGCATGGCTGGAAACAAACAACATTGCAGTAAAGTGATTTTCTTGAAATTCGGAGAAAGGGGACTTTCAAATGAACAACAACACTCCCAAAATCGCGCTGGGCACCTGGTCCTGGGGCGTGGGCGCCGTCGGCGGGGATCAAGTCTTTGGCAATCATCTGGGCGAGGCGGAGCTCAGGCCGGTCTTTGATGCGGCCATGAAAGCCGGACTCAATTTCTGGGACACAGCTGTCGTCTATGGCATGGGCGCCTCTGAGGACATCCTGGGCACGTTCGCCAAAACCTACTCCCGGAAGGATGTGCTCCTCTCCACCAAATTCACCCCCGATATCGCCGGGGAAAGCGAAAACCCCGTAGAAGAGATGTGCAATAGCAGCCTGAAGCGTCTCGGTACGGATTTTATTGACCTTTATTGGATTCACAATCCGGGCGATGTGGAAAAATGGACACCGGGCCTCATTCCCCTCGTTAAGAGCGGCAAGGTGAAGCGCGTTGGCGTTTCCAACCACAATCTGGAGCAGATCAAGCGCGCTGAGGAAATCCTGTACGCCGAGGGTGTGCATCTCTCCGCAGTTCAAAATCATTACAGCCTGCTGTACCGTTCTTCGGAAGATGCCGGAATTTTGGATTACTGTAAAGAGAAAGGAATAGAGTTCTTTTCTTATATGGTGCTGGAGCAGGGCGCGCTTTCGGGAAAGTATGATGTCGCCCACCCGCTGCCGGAGGGCAGTATGCGCGCCGCCACCTATAATCCGCTCCTGCCCCGCATTGAGCGGCTGACCACCGTGATGAAAGAGATCGCGCAGGCGCATCAGGTGGCATCGGCGCAGATTCCGGTGGCGTGGGCAATCGCCAAGGGGACGACTCCGATCATCGGCGTCACCGGCCCCAAGCAGGTGGAGGACGCCGTCAAGGCCGTGAATGTCGCATTGAACGCGAAAGAAATGGCGGAACTGGAGCAGGCCGCTGCCCAGACCGGCGTGGATACCAGAGGTTCCTGGGAAAAACCCATGGTTTAAGCGCAGGCAGGCGGGGCGGTCTAAATGGCCGCCCCGCCTGCCGCTTATCCGAATCAAAGAAAGGTTGGAAGAACTCATGATTGAAAAACAGACCGCCGGACACGACGCTCTTGGGACATTCGCTCCCAAGTTCGCGGAGCTTAACGATGACGTGCTGTTCGGAGAAATTTGGGCGAGGGAGGAGCAGTTTTCCCTGCGGGATCGCTGCATTGTCACCGTCACCGCGCTGATGAGCAAGGGAATTCTGGACAGTTCCCTCCAATACCACATCAGCAATGCCAAAAAGCAGGGCGTCACCGCCGGGGAGATGGCGGAAATCCTGACCCATGCGGCTTTTTATGCGGGATGGCCCAATGCGTGGGCGGCGTTCAAAATGGCAAAAGAAGTGCACGGCGAAGAATGAGCGGAGGTTTTAGAGATGAATGGTAAAAAGATATTGGTGGCGTACTTTTCCTGCAGCGGCGTGACAAAACGAGCCGCGCAGAAGCTGGCGGAGGCGGCGGGCGCGGATCTCTATGAAATCAAACCGCAGGTCCCCTACACCGCTGCCGACCTGGACTGGACGAATAAAAAGAGCCGCAGCAGTGTCGAGATGAACGACCCGGCCTCCCGCCCGGAGATCTCCGGGTCGGTGGAACACATGGAGGATTACGACACGGTTTTTGTGGGCTTCCCCATCTGGTGGTATGTGGCCCCCACAATCATCAACGCCTTTTTGGAGAGCTACGATTTCGCGGGCAAGACGGTGATCCCGTTCGCTACCTCCGGCGGCAGCGGGATGGGAAAGACGGCCGGCATCCTGCGCGCCTGCTGCGCCGGGGAGGTTCGCACCGGGAAGCTGCTGAACGGCAGTCCTTCCAAAGAATCACTGGACGCATGGATCAAAAGCCTTGGGCTGTGAGGATAATGTAATGAAAAAATTTGAGTATAAGGTAATTTCAAAGGGAATTCCCGCGGCCTTGAATGATAAAAAATATGCCGAAATAGCCCACGAAATCGAGGGCGAACTCACTAAACTCGGTTTAGAAGGATGGGAATTTGTTCAGTGGAAAAATACGATGGTCGTACTCAAGAGAGAAGTTGAATGATTCCTGTTTATCGGACAGTTCAAGGAAACATAAATACGAATTGGAGGGACTTTACCATGAACAACGAACAAGCTGGCCTCTTCGGGCTGGGACGGCCCAACGACGCCTTCGCGCAGTATTTCATCGGGCAGAGCTATTTGAATCCTGTAACCACCGAAGGGATGGGGATTTTCAACGTCACCTTTGAGCCGGCCTGCCGCAACAACTGGCATATCCACCACGCCACAAAGGGTGGTGGTCAGATCCTGCTCTGTATGTCGGGCCGGGGATGGTATCAGGAGTGGGGCAAGCCCGCGCGGGAGCTGCGCCCCGGCGACTCGGTGGTCATCCCACCGGAGGTCAAGCACTGGCACGGCGCGGCGAGGGACAGCTGGTTTGCCCACCTCGCTATCGAGGTCCTCGGCGAGAACACGTCCAATGAATGGTGCGAGGCAGTGGACGACGAAACATACGACCAACTGAACTAGAGGGAGGAGCGGCATGAACATCTTCGTCATTGAAAGCAGCCCCCATAAGCACGGCTCTTCCAATTTGTTGGCGGAACAGTTTATCCGCGGCGCAAAGGAGGCCGGCAACACCGTGATCGTATTCGATGCGGGCCACGCCGATCTACATCCCTGCCTCGGCTGTGAGGCCTGCGGTATGTCTGGCCCCTGCTGCCAAAAAGACGATATGGCGCGGGTGCGGGAACAGCTTCTCGCCAGTGATCTGGCCGTGTTCGTCACCCCGCTTTACTATTTTGGAATCTCTGCACAGCTCAAGATGGTGATCGACCGCTTTTACAGCTTTAACGGCGAGCTGACCGCAAAAAAACTGAAAACCGTGCTCATTGCCGCCGCATGGGACAGCAATGACTGGACGATGCGGGAGCTGCAAAGCCATTATCAGACGCTCTGCCGCTATCTGCATTTTCAGGACCAGGGCATGATCCTGGGCGTCGGTTGCGGCACAGTGTCCATGACAAAAGCAACCGAATTTCCTGATAAAGCCTATGCGCTGGGCAGAAAGGTCGGTGGATGACTGTTGAAAACAAAAGCTATCGTAAAGATGGTCCTAGACGCCGCCATGACGCTGGCGCTGCTCGTTCTGATGGGCTATCAATTCTTCGGGCAGGCGGCGCACGAATGGGTAGGCGCGGGTATGTTCGCGCTGTTTTTCGCGCACAACCTTCTGAACTTCGGTTGGTATAGAAACCTCTTTAAGGGCCGCTACACGCCGATGCGTGTCCTGACAGTCAGCGTCAATCTGCTTGTGCTGGCCGCCATGCTGACGCAAATGTATAGCGGCATCGTCATGAGCCGCCATGTGTTCGCGTTCCTCCCCATCGACGGAGGCATGATGCTGGCGCGGCGGCTCCACATCCTTGGCGCCTATTGGGGCTATGCGTTGTTGAGCCTGCATCTGGGGCTGCACTGGGGTATGTTCCTCGGCATGGCGAAAAAACGCTTCGGCCAGGCGAAGCCGTCGAAGGCGGCATCATCCTCTCTTTTTTTTGCCGGTTTGGTCATCGCGGTCTACGGCCTGTATGCGCTCTTCCAGCGGGATTTGCCGTCTTATATGCTGCTGCAAAACGAATTTGTGTTCATGGACTTTGAGGAACCGAAGCTCCTGTTTTATCTCGATTACCTCTCGATCATGGGGCTTTTCGTCTTTCTCGGACACGTACTTTCCAAGGCCTGCAAAAAGCTGGCCAATCATCCCAAGGAGGTGCCACATGAAAAAAGCTGCCGCAATTCTGATTTGCCTGAGCACGCTGATTTGTCTTACCGCGTGCGGAAATCAGACGTCTAAACCGTCGATTCCAGCGCAATCCTCAGGGTCGGAGAGCGCCGCGCCCCAATCATCATCGGAAGCAGCGGTCGTGTCTTCATCCCCGCAAAGCGCCGTTTCCGCGCCGTCGGACGCCGCCAGCCAGCAGTCCGAAAGCGCAGCTTCCACTCCTTCCGCAGAAGCTGCCCCAGCTCCTTCTGAAAGCTCCATCCCGGATTTGCCCACTGAGCAGGAGCAGCCCGACGGCAAGACGCTGATCGCCTACTTTACCTGGGCGGAAAATACCCAAGTGGAGGACCCTGCTTCAATCGATGTGGACGCCACTGCGTCCGCAAGTGTTCTGCTCCCCGGCAACGCCGCAAAACTGGCGGGCTGGATTCAGCAGGAAATCGGCGGGGATCTATTTTCGATTGTCGTGACCGAGCCATACTCCAGCGATTACGACGAATGTCTGGACCGGGCCGCCGATGAAAAGGCGGCAAACGCCCGGCCAAAACTTACGCACCGCGTGGAGAACATCGACGACTACGACACCGTGTTCATCGGCTATCCCAACTGGTGGTACAGCTGTCCTATGGCGATTTTGAGCTTTATCGAAGAGAACGATCTTTCTGGGAAAACCATCGTCCTGTTTTGCACCCACGGCACGGGAGGGCTTGCCAGCAGTGTGCAGGATATTACCGCGGCGCTGCCGGAGGACTGCACCGTGATCGACAACGTCATCGGCGTGTACCGTCCAGAGGTTGACTCCGCGCGGCCCGCCGTTCAAGCGTGGCTTGCTGAACTCCATTTATCTTAATGCTTTTGCGCATCTGAAAGGATCAACGTATGAAAAGAACGATTTTCGCTTGTTTGTCATGCCTGACGCTTTTACTGACGGCAGCTTGTTCCGGTCAGACTCGAATGGAGGACTCTTCCATAGCACAATCTTTGGATTTCCCAACTGGTGGTACGATATGCCGATGCCCGTATACAGTTTTTTGGAGGCATATGACTTTTCCGGCAAGACGGTCATCCCCTTTGCGACAAGCGCCAGCAGCGGGTTTTCCAACACGATCGCATCCATTCAGGAATTGCTGCCCGATGCGAATGTCATAAAAAATGGGCTGCATATACCCATGAGAGAAGTCGCGGCAGCACAGCCGGAAGTAGAAAAGTGGCTTGGTGAGTTGGAATTAGTCTCTTGAAATCAAGTTTTGTAAGCCGTGTCGTCGCTTGCGAAAATCTTCATAAGCAGACCGGAGCAGACCGGACCCAGCTATCTATTTAACTTAATGAAGCGAAAGGATTTTGAGAATGAAAAAATATTTATTGCTGATCACAATGCTGGTTTGCGTCTCCATTGTTTTCACAGCGTGTTCTTCCAGCAACAATTCAAAGCCTGTCGGGAATGATGGAGCCAATACCTCCTCAGTCCTATCTTCCGAAGCAGCAGAAGATGATGGGGATGTGCTTTTGGACATCTCTTCCGAAGCAGCAGAAGATGATGGAAAAGTGCCTTTGGACATCTCCTCTGAAGTACCGGATGAAGATGCCCCCAGCCAGACTTCCGCTCCTGATCAAGCAACTCAAGTAACCAGCACGGGGACATACCCTGACGGAAGCGCCCCCACATTCAGCGGCGTCAAGTTGAAGCTGACTGTAAACGGCACAGAGGAGGTCGTCATTGCAATGTATGACAACACTGCGGTCGACGCCTTTCTGGAGCGCCTTCCCATGACTGACCTGTCATTCTATGACTTGTCAGGGATTGAAAAGCCCGCGCAAACCCCAGATGAGCCGCTCTCCATCGGCGAGGAGCAGCCCGGATACGATCCGATTACCGGAGAAATGGTGATCTATCGCCCGTGGGGGAATTTTACGATCTTCTACGGCGATTTCAGGCACTCAGACGAACTGGTGCCTTTGGGTATTGTGGAAACCGGGCTTGAAGTGATTTCCGGGCAGACGGAAGATTTTTCAGGTGTGCTTGAGGTTATGGAAAGCTGACGGCTTACGGCAACTCAGCGGAGCAGTCGTTGGACTCGTCAAAAACTTAAATCCGTGAGATGAAGAAAGAGTTTTCCGTCACATACTGACGGCCTGCGGGTTAACCACCAGTGGCTATTAGTTGCCGAAGCAAGTATTGCATTTCTGCATACTATATATTGTGTATTTTTTTTAAATTATTATATTTTTTTATATATATTGATTTTATCACTTGACAATGCCATTATTATGCCATATACTGTGTTTACAGTGTTTTTTGAATCCTTCGGTGGATTCCTCAGTTGGCGGCTTCGGTGCCGCCGTTAATGGATTGTTGCTAGGCGCAGTACCCCATACAAGTGGGCGTACTGTGCCTTTTTCACAGGTTTTCAATTGAATTTGCGGTTTTCAGACCACAATACAGCTCAGGCCCTGATCAGTGTGTAACTCATTGATCAGGGCCTTTTTGCGTTTAGCCAGCAACTTTTGGCACAATCTCCCGCGCGCGTTGCGCGCGTGTCCCCCGGCCGAGGCCAAAGGCCCGGGTAGAGGGAGAAAAGGATAAGCATTCTAACGGGACAGCAGACAGGCCTCCCCGCACGGGACGATGCGGAGGATCCAGGCACGGAATTCGTCCAGAGAGCTTTGGCAGGCTCCCGCAGCAGAACACCCACACACCTGTCGCCGGTGGGTGTTCTGCTTTCGCAATCCGGCGGCAGAAGAACGCCTGTGAGCGCAAGCCTGCACCGCTATGGCGGCATCGCGTTCGCCGTGGAGTTCGTATGCTCCGGCCTTTTATAAAAGGCTTTCGCGGCATCCATTGCTGAACACGAATCTATTTCTAAACGAGACGGTTTGGAATCCCGGAGGACTTCGGAGGAAAGCATCGAGCCGGAAGTCTCCCAAAAGCCGGTTGGAATGCGGTTTTTACTTCTTTCGCTGACCATCCCCGGCGGGGTTCTTTTCTCTCCCTGAAACAGAAAAACGGTCGAAACGCCGCCATTTTCCAGTGGGCGAACTGCGCCTCCAAGGCAGAACATTTGGAGGATTATCATGTTGAATAAAGGCATCTATCTCAATCTGCTGTCCCAATTTGATAAACTCTCTTCCCATAACCGGCAGGGGAGCTACAAGACCAAGGCCCGGTATGCCGAGGCGTTCAAGCGGTTCCTCGCTTATCTCGCGGAGGAATACCGGCTGGAAAAGCTGGCAAATATCGCGCCAAAGCACCTTTTCTCCTATGTGGACCATCTTTCGGAAAAAGGATTATCGGCGGCCTACATCAAGACCGAACTGTCGGCCATCCGGTTCTTTCACGACCAGATCGCGGGCGCGAAATATACCCTGCCCAATAACGCCGTATTGGACTTGAAGCGGCGGCGGTTCGGCGGGGTGGACCGCACCTGGGGCTCACCGGAATTTAATCGTTTTTTAGCAAGAGCATCCAAGTTAGATCACAACGATTATATTGCCATCCTCTGCCTGGGGCGCTACGCCGCCTTGCGTATCCATGAGTGTTTCCGGCTTGACACTGCCGCCGCGGAAAAGGCACTGACAGTAGGAATGCTCACCGTCAAAGGCAAGGGCGGGCTCGTGCGGGAGGTGCCGATCAACGACAGCATCCGAATCATGCTGAGAGACATCCTGAAGGTCACTCCGCGCGGGCAAAAACTGTTTGTCGCCCCGGACGACAAGACTCATCTGGCAATTCACCGACTGGAAGCGTTCATCAACTATCACAAAGCCGAAATGCAGGAAGTCGGTTCCACCCGGCCCATGACTTTTCACGGACTCCGGCATACCTGCGCGGCGGAATGGTACGACGGTTTTATCCGGCAGGGCTTTACGGAATTGGAGGCCCGCAAGAAGGTGTCCAAGTTGCTTGGCCACACCAGGGACGATGTCACGCGTATCTATCTGGCCTCCCGATTTAACGGTGGAAGCGAAGGGGATTGAGTGCGTCGGAATAGGACAAATCGCTCCCCGCATACCCTGTGACGAGGGGGCGGCAAAAATGAAGCGAAACCAGATTCAGCATGTACGGATTCATTTTGTTCCCTCCCCGGATGGAAAGTCCATCGCGGAGCGGGCGAATCAGTACCATCTCCAACTCATTGAGCGGAGGTTGAATGAATCCGCGCTGTCCCCCATGCAAAAAACAGAGGTTTTGACACGTATCATACAACTTCTATCATCCAATCTCTAAAAGGCAGGCCGCGGTTCGTTTTTGAATCGCGGCCTGCCTTTTACTCTTTCAACATCTTTTCCGCCCTCAACCGGGTGGAGGGATGTGGAATCGTCTTTCCCTGTTCCCAGAGGCGAAGTGTCGTTTCCGCCACGCCAAGCTGAACAGCGAGCTGTTTTTGAGTAAGATGCCTTTTGCTGCGGTAATCCTGTAGCGTCTGACTGAAAGCCTTTTGGATGTCTGGTAAGTGACCCCAGGGTCTCTTACCACAGGGCAACAAAACTGTCGTTTCCACCTCCAAATCCAGGTCAAAAAGCTCCATATCAGCCCTGAAACCGGCGATTGTTTCCATCTCCCGGGAGGGGGCAATCGCCCGTTGCAGGGAACAAAATTGTTCGTGATGATCGCGATCAGGCGTTCCCGCGGCGAATCGATGATTCGGCAGCCCGTGATGCCCGCCGCGTTGCATCCAAAGCCCATGCACAGGAATGGCACCAATTCTGTATGCGGAAACGGACGGAAAGGAGGCGGCGTTCCGCGCCGCCTCCTTTCCGTATTTCAGCCGTCAATCGGGGTCAAGTGGGCCTGGAAGTGCCGCAGAATGGGCGGTTCCCAAGTAATTCTATAGCCGCGTTTAATCTCATGCGCACGGGCCTTGATCGCAATAAGCGCTTCCGCCATGATGTCAAAATGCGCCTGGGTGTAGACGCGGCGCGGAATCGCGAGCCTTGTGAATTCAAAGTCTGCATGCAGCTGTTTTCCGGTGTCGGGGTCGTTTCCGAGCATGTAGGAACCGATATCGCAGGCACGAATGCCCGCCTCTTTATAGAGTTCAATGCTGAGAACCTGCCCCGGGAACTCATAATAGGGAATCTGCGGGAACATGGCCGCCGCATCAACAAATACGCCGTGCCCGCCGACCGGTGCCTGATAGGCGATGCCAGCGTCGTCCAGTCGGGCGGCGAGGTACTCCATCTGCCCAATGCGGTAGCGCAGATAATCCTCATCGATTCCCTCACGCATGCCGATCGCCAGCGCCTCCAAATCGCGTCCAGCCAGTCCGCCATAGGTGATAAACCCCTCGTAGCTGATGCAGTTGGCACGTATCTTCATAACAAGGTCGGCATTCTCCTTAGGATCGCGGACACCGATCAGGCCGCCCATATTGACGATGCCGTCCTTTTTGGCGGACATCGTAAACAGATCCGCGAAGGAAAACATTTTGTGTACGATCTCTTTGATGGACATTCCCTTACACGCCTCTTCATCACGTTTGACGAAGTAGGCGTTCTCCGCGTAGCGCGCCGCGTCGATGTCCAGCGGGATATGGTACTTTTTGCAGACTGCGGAGACCTCCTCCATATTCTGGAGGGAAACAGGCTGACCGCCCGCCGAATTGTTGGTGATCGTCATGACGACCAGCCCGATACGTTCCGGGCCGTATTCCTTGATAAGCCTTTCCAGTCTGGCCACATCCATATTTCCCTTGAACTTGCAGCGGTGGGAGGGATCCTTTGCCTCCTCGACGACGCAGTCAATGGCACGCGCGCCCGCCAGCTCGACATGTGCGCGGGTCGTATCAAAAAACATGTTGGAAATTGCAAACTGCCCCTCGTGCAGGAACGCCGGGAAGAGTACCTTTTCCGCCGCGCGCCCCTGGTGGACTGGCTGGATATACTCGTAGCCGAACAACTCCTGCGCCGTTTCCACCAGCCGGTAGTAACTGCGTGCGCCGGCATAGGCCTCGTCTCCATTCATCACTCCCGCCCACTGCTCCGCGCTCATCGCATTGGTGCCCGAGTCGGTCAACAGATCAATGTAGACATCCTCGCCCCGAAGATTGAACATGTTGTAATGCGCCGCCGCGATCTTTTCCTCCCGTTCCTCCCGGGTGGTCATCCTGATCGTCTCCACCATTTTGATTCGGAAGGGCTCCGGAATGTACTTGATTGACATTGCTTTTCCTCCTTATGATGATACCCCGGTCATCTCATCGACTGGCGGACGGTATTTGATACAGGATATGTTCTCGTCTATTCCATTCCCCGCCATCGGGCCGGACACTCTTCCCGAATACCAAGCTGGTCAAGCAGGCGGGTGACGAAAAAATCCACAAGCTCGTCCACGGAATGCGGACGATGATAAAAGGCCGGGCTCGCGGGGACCAAAATAACACCCAGCCGGGAAAGCGTAAGCATGTTTTCCAGATGGATGGTGTTATAAGGGGCCTCCCGCGGAACTAGAAGCAGCGGGAGACGCTCCTTAAGCATCACGTCCGCCGCACGTTCCAGCAGGTTGTGGGACGCCCCGTGCGCAATTGAGGAGAGGGTCCCCATCGAACAGGGCAGCACGATCATCCCGTCGGAATGAAACGATCCGCTGGCGATGTCCGCGCCAACCGCATGGATGGGATAGACGCGCAGCAATTCCTCCGGCGCGCCGCACCGCTCTCGCAGGCAGCGTTCCAGCGCCTCCGGTGTCCCGGCCTCCCAGTCCCGTTCCTCACGGGAAACCATCCGGCCCGCGTCGGTGACGCAAAGGCGCACCTCGTGTCCCTTTTGCGTCAGCCGCGCAATAAGCCGTTCGGCATAGACCGTTCCGCTCGCACCGGTCACACCCACAATGTAACGCCCCATACGACTCTCCCCCTCTGAACATGACCTGTCCCCCGCGCCGTACCGGAGCACCTCCGGTCATTTCTGGCCGCACGCCTCCGCCGCTGCTTTGACGGCGCGCAGGAACACCTCCCCGCCCATCTCCGTCCGCACGGCGCCGTTGACGCGTGTGTCCCGGAAGGGCGCGACCGCGTGGCGGAGCGCTGGCAGTACCCGAGGCGCCGCCTGCGGCAGTGCCTCTGCCGCAAGCCCGATGAGCAGTTCTCCCGCCTCCGGGATTTCCTGTGGCATCACGCCGGCGGAACCCAGGACCGCCCTCAGGGAAGATACCCTGCCGTTCCGTTCGCACAGCGACACCGCACAGCTGATCAGCGGGAAATCGAAGGAACCGCGCAGTGTCTTTCGTTCGTAGGCGCTGCTGCTTCCCTCCCGAAGGGGCGGCAGCCTGACGCCGGTCAGGACGTCTCCCGGACACAGGTTCTTCTTCCCCGCGCGCAGATAAAGCTCACCGAGCAGAAACTCCCGCCGCACGTCGCCGTTCTGCACCACCGCGGACGCGCCCAGCGCCATCAGCGCAGGGGCCGCATCCGACTGGAAAAGCGCGACGCACTCCGGGCTTTTGCGGTACTGAAAGCACTGGTCCCCACCCAGCTTGAAGCAGCGGTTCAGCTGCGACCAGTGGACCGACTGGTTGAAGTACATACACCGGTTCTCCTGCAGGATATTCCCGCCGAGCGTCGCCCGGTTGCGTATCTGGAGCGAGGCCGCCTCCCCCGCCGCGCGGGTGAGCGCGGCGTAACCGGCAAGCAGCGGATGGCCGGGAATCTCCGAAAGCCGTACCCCCGCGCCGATCAGGACACCTCCATCCGGCAGCTCCTGTACCTTGGAGAGCTCCGAGATCCCGTCGATCGAGCAGAGCAGCGCGCGCGATTCGATCTTCTGATTGAGCCGGGGGATCAGATCGGTCCCCCCCGCGACAAGGCCCGCCCCGGGATGCTCCATCAGGAACCGGCTGACGGCCGCAACTGAATCCATCTTGACAACTTCCATCGAAAGCCCCCTTTCCGCCGCTGCGCGCCGGCTGTCATTGGTTTCCCCGCCCTGCGCAGAAAATCCGGCGGGAACCGTCCGTCTACGGCTTTGGCAGCCTCTCCGAGGCGAGACGGACCGCATCGAGGATCTGTGCGTACCCGGTGCACCTGCAGAGATTGCCCGAAAGCGCCTCCCGGACGCAGTATTCATCCGGGTGGGGGTCGCTGTCGAGCAGCGCCTTTGCGGACATGATCATCCCGGGCGTGCAATATCCGCACTGCACCGCCCCCGCGTCCAAAAACGCCTGCTGGATGGGATGCAGAGCGTCCCCCTCCCGGAGCCCTTCAATCGTCTCCACCGACCTGCCGTCTGCCTGCAGCGCGAGCATGATGCAGGAGTAAACCGCCCTGCCGTCCAACAGGACGGTGCACGCGCCGCACTCCCCCGCGCCGCACGCGCGTTTGGTCCCCGTCAGATGCCGGAAACCGCGCAGATAGTCAATCAGCAGCAGGTCGGAGGGGATATCGTCCTCATACCGCTCCCCATTGACCCAGATGTGCAAACGAAAGCTGCTCACAGCCCATCCTCCTTTTTTTCACCGGCCCGCACCCGCTGTTGTTCCAGCTTTTTTTGCCGGATTCTTACCGGGGTGATCGGAATTTCCCGGAACCGGACGCCGCAGGCGTTATAGATCGCGTTGGCGACCGCAGGGGCCACCGCGATGATCGGAGGTTCCCCAATTCCCTTCGCACCGTAGGGTCCGAAGGGATCGTTCGTCTCCACAAACGTGCCTAGGATCTCCGGCATCTCCCAGACGGTCGGCGCCTTGTATTCCAGCAGCGTGTTCGCGGCATAGACCCCATGCTCATTGGGCGCGAGGTCCTCGAGCGTCGTAAAGCCGACCGCCTGCATCACGCCACCGTAGATCTGTCCGAGCGCCATCTGGGTATTGACGACCCGCCCGACATCGTGAACCGACACGATCCGGTCGATCGTGAAGTTCCCGTTTTCAGCGACGGTGACCTCTGCCATCTGCACGCCGAACGGATAGGTTGGGGCGAGGTGCCCATACCCCGTGCGGTCCCCCGTCACCGTGTGGGGCTCAAAGGAACCGAAACCGATAACAGGCCGGCCGCTGAGCCGGTAGCTCACCTTTTCCATCGCCTCCGGAAGCGTCATCAGCGGTTCTCCACCGTTTTCGCCGACGACCTTGCCGTCTTCGATCGCAACCGGTCCCATTCCGAGCCGTTCGCGCAAAACCGTGAGGATCTGCTCCTTGGCGTCGCGACAGGCAAACAACACCGAATTTCCAATATTCGTCGTCAGCTTGCTGCCGTTGGTCCCCGTGGAGAAGGGGGCGAGGTCGGTGTCGCCCATCACCACATAGACCTCCTGCGGGTCAACGCCGAACTCCTCCGCCACAATCTGAGCGACCACCGTGCAGATGCCCTGCCCGATCTCCGATTCGCCCACATAGGCGGTGACCCTGCCTACGCTGTCCACCCGGACCATCGCGCTGCTACCGGAAAATTCCGGCGCACCCGCGCGGCTGCTGTTCGCGTGCACCAGCGCCGCGACTCCGATCCCCTTCCCGGGCGTGGGATTCCGGCGCTTTTCCTCCCAGCCGATCAGCTCCTTTGCCTTTTCCATACACGCTTCGAGCCCGCACGAACTGATCTGGAAACCGTGGATGCTCGTCTCACCCGGACGGATAAAATTTTTCAGGCGTAGTTCGGTCGGGTCCATTGCCAGCTTTTCCGCGAGCTCGTCGAGCAGCGACTCCTGCGCGAAGTGCATCTGCGGATTGCCGAAGCCGCGGTAGGAGGAGGTCGGCGTGCGGTTGGTATAGAGCCCGTGCGCCTCGACGTGGGTGCTGCGGAAGTGGTAGTTGGTGTCGGCACGCATGCTCGCGATTGCGGTGACCGCGTCGCTGTCGCTGGAAAACGCGCCGAAATCGGTGAGCAGCCTGGATTTTTTACTCAAAAGGTTTCCCTCCCGGTCCGCCGCGATCGACACTTCGATCTCCATCCCCACGGACGGACGGGTCGCGAGGAATTCCTCCAGCCGGGTGTTCGTGAGCTTCACCGGTCTGCGGCAGGCCACCGCCAGCAGCGCCGCCAGAATCGGCGTGATCTGCTCGTTTCGCGCGCCGAACGCTCCGCCGATCTGCATGGTGCGCACCACGACATCCTTTTCCGGCACGCCGGTAATTTTGGCGAGCTCGTGTCTCGTATGGAACCACACCTGCGATGCGCAGTAGACGGTCAGCTTCCCCAGCTCGTAGACCGCCGTCGCGCTGTTCGGCTCAAGATGCACCTGATGCAGCGACGGGAACACATATTTCCCGCTGACCACGACGTCCGCCCGCGCGAAATCCGCCTCCACATCGCCGCGGGTGACCACAAGCGGCATCGCGACGTTGTCCGGCTTGTCGTCGCGGACAAGACGCGCTCCCGTATCCGCCTCCTGAAGCTGCGCCACCGGCTCCTTTGGGCGGTACTCCACCTCGATCAGCCCCAGCGCCCGCTCGGCGGTACGCTCGTCGTCCGCAGCTACAATTGCCACGATGTCTCCGATATAGCGCACCTCGCCGTCAGCCAGGACCCACGTATCCCCCGTCCGGTGATAGCATTTGTTGTTTTTGACATCCCGCGCGGTCAGCACGGCGCGCACGCCGGGAAGCGCCCGAGCCTTTTCCGTGTCCAGCCGGACGATCTCCGCGTGGGAATAGGCGCTGTGCAGCGCCTTTCCGCAAAGCATACCCGGTAGGAACAGGTCGTCGCTGAAGAGGGCCTTTCCGGTTACCTTTTCTGCGCCGTCTACCCGACGGACGCCTTTCCCAATGACATTGAGCGGTTTCAATCCTGTCACCTCCGTACGGCCCGTCAGACCGCTTCCCGCTGTTTTGCCCGCAGGACGGCCTTTGTCAGCCGCGGAAGGATCTCCATGACGTCCCCCACGATTCCTATGTCGGCGATCTGAAAAATCGCGGCATCCGGGTCCTTGTTGATCGCCACGATCAGATCGGCGTTTTCCATGCCGACCATGTGCTGGATCGCCCCGGAAATCCCCGCCGCGATATAGAGCTTGGGCGTAACGACCTTCCCCGTCTGCCCCACCTGCTGCGCGTGCGGCGCGTAACCAGCGTCGACCGCACAGCGGCTCGCGCCCGCGCAGCCGCCAAGCGCCTCCGCCAGCTCCTCTACCAGTGCGTATTCCTCCCTGCTCTTAAAACCCGCCCCGCCCGAAACAATAATTTCAGCGTCCTCGAGGTGCAGTTTCCCCTTTGGAAAGTCAAAGGCCTTTACAATCTGGCTTTTAAAGTCATATTTAGATGTGTCGACCGGCGCTTCCACGATCTCCCCGCTGTGTGGGGCTTCTGGCAGCTCTTTTCTGAAAACCTTCGGGCGTACCGTTGCCATCTGGGGACGGTGGTTGGGACAGAGGATCGTCGCCATGACGTTTCCGCCAAAGGCCGGCCGCGTCTGACGCAGCAGCTTCGTCTCCGGGTCGATCTCGAGCTTCGTGCAGTCCGCCGTAAGCCCCGTGTGCAGTTTTGCCGCCACGCGCGGAGCCAACGAACGCCCAAAGGTGCTCGCACCGTAGAGCACGACCGCGGGGCGGCGGCGGAAGATCTCATCCGCCAGCAGCCGCGCATAAATTTCCTCGTCGGGCATCGCGAGGGCGGGCGCGTCTAGCAGGTAGACGCGGTCCGCGCCGTAGGCGATCAGCTCCTGCGCGGCAGTGCGCATCCCGGAACCGACCGCCACCGCCGACAGCGGTTCCCCCATCTCCCGCGCGAGTTCGCGCGCCCGGGTCAGCAGCTCGAACGCCGTGCCATCGATCGTTCCCTGCCACTGCTCCGTATAGACCCAGATCCCGTGGTAATCGCCCAGATCCGCCTGCGCGGAGCGCGCCGCCTCCACGCGGATAGCGTCCGCCGGGCATTCGCCAGCACACGCCCCGCAGAGGGTGCATTTGTCGCAGTCCACACGAGGAAGTTCCCCCTCCATGCGCAGAGCTCCGAACGGGCAGGCGCCCGCGCACGCGCCGCAGCCGACGCACCGGCCCGCGTCAATGATCAACTCAGCCATATCGTTCCCTCCTCACTGTGCAGACACGAGCTTCGCTTCCGCCAGCAGCCGCAGCAGCTCCTCCACCTGTTCGTCCGTCCCTCCGGATAGCATCCGGCCGCCCTTTTTCCGTTCAGGGGAGAATATCTTCACCACCTGTGTTGGAGAACCTGCGAGCGAGATACTTCCCTCTTCCACATCCACATCCGCCGCCGTCATCAGCTCACATTCCATATACATCGCCCGCACCATGTCCCTGAGGGCGGGCAGCCTCGGCTCGTTGATCCCCTTGTTGACCGTCAGCACA
This sequence comes from uncultured Anaerotruncus sp., assembly GCF_902490045.1. Taxonomy (GTDB): domain Bacteria; phylum Bacillota; class Clostridia; order Oscillospirales; family Ruminococcaceae; genus Anaerotruncus. Next base: position 1,376 of record NZ_CABUCJ010000001.1, on the reverse strand, counting down.
GCGGGCAGCCGGACCTCGGCCCGGATTCCAGCAAAATCCATCGTTCGTTCCACGAGTGCTCGCCCGTCCGAAATATTCTGGACCCGGGCCACATAGGTCAGGCAGCCGATCCCGAGATGCTCGGCAAGCTCCGCGGGCACCTGTGCCGTGTCTCCATCCGCCGCCTGCTTTCCGCAGAGAATCAGATCGGGCACGCCCAGCCGCCGGATCCCGGCCGCAAGGGTGTAGGAGGTGGCCAGCGTGTCGGAGCCCGCGAAGGCGCGGTCGCTCAGCAGCACAGCCCGGTCGGCGCCCATCGCCATCGTGTATTTGAGCGCTTCCGCAGCCTGTCGGGGACCCATGCTCAATACCGTCACAGTGCCGCCGAACCGCTCCCGCAGGGAGAGCGCCTCTTCGACCGCGTACAGGTCATAGGCATTGATGACGCTCGGCACGCCCTCGCGCACCAGGTTGTTCGTCTTGGGGTCGATCTTGACCTGCGTGGTGTTGGGAACCTGTTTTACCAATACGATGATCTTCACTGCTCCACCCCCGTTCATTCGTTGATAAAGAAGCTGCCGCCGAAGTCGGCATCGGTAAACGAGCGCAGCCTGTTGACGTCGAAAATTGAGAAATCAAAGGAGGGGGCTTCGCCGGTGAGCTCCTGTGAAATGACCTCCCCCAGCGCGGGTGCCAGCTTGAAGCTGTGCCCGCTTCCGCCGACTGCCAGATAAAATCCCTCCGGTCCGTCCGCGAGAAAACCGACGCCGGGGTTCCAGTCGGGGGTGCGCAGGTCGAGCGCGCCAAACGCCGTCTGCAACCGATAGCCCGCGATAAAGGGCATCCGTTTGACGAGATGTTCATAGTACTTGCCAATACGGTCAAAGGGGGCGTCCATATAATAGGTCTCCGGCACGATCTCCCGGTCGGGCAGATCCTGGTCCATACCGATCAGCACCGTTCCACCGCTCTCAGGACGCAGGAAGAAGAGAAATTCCTCCCGGCTCGCGTCGTTGATCGTCAGGATGTTCGTCTCAAACGGCTCGTCCGGGATGAGTACCCCGTGCCCGAGGCTCATATACCTCAGTGGCAGTTCGACCCCGGCCATCCGGTTGATTGCAACCGCGCCGATCCCGGCCGCGTTGACGACCAGCGGCGCCGCGATCGTCCCCCTGTTGGTGACGACTCCCGTGACCCGGCCTTTTTCGATCAGGATGTCCTGCACCTCCGCCCCGCAGCGGATGTCCACGCCCAGTTCGCGTGCACGTTCCGCATAGCCGACCGCCACCTTGTAGGGGTCGGCATAACCCGCGTCATGGTCATACAACCCGACGCCCACTCCTTCGGGATCGATCGCTCCCTTTGGGTGGAGCCTGCGAAGTTCCTCCGAACTCTCA